>NZ_JANIKI010000020.1:0-11614 GCF_024580435.1 Corynebacterium sp. 5QC2CO
CCGTGGATGTGCACACCCCGGCCTGTGCGGCAATCTGGGCAACGCTATATTCGCCGGCGATAAGCATCTCGTAGATCATGCGATGCTTATCCATCATCGAGACCTTCGGGTAGTGCGACTGGTGCTGGATCTTCAATCCGGCTTGTCGTGCCCACCGGCTGACTGTTGGTTGGGGTATCCCTAATTCGCGCCCGACCGCGCTTGCTGATGCTCCATTGGCGATGTGTTGAAGCGCGGTGGGTTTGATGGCACTGTATTTCGTTCGGCGGGTTTGCTTCACTACTTCTCCTGGTCGAAAGTGGTGATGCATTCACCGCATGAACCTACCGGGCGATTTTTGTCATAAACGCAGTCAGTAACTCGGATTGATCCGCCACCGCCGAACATAATCGGCGGAACATAAACGCAGTCGACGAAGCAAAAACAAGCACCCACCAACGGAATCGTTGGTGGGTGCTTGTTTTATTGAAATAGAAACGCTTTGCGGAAAATACGACAGCGGTTAGCTTGCGCTAGCTGTCGCGACCAGCGCCTGAGACCCATTCCTCCCAGTCAGAGTAATAGTCGTCTCGATCGGACTCGTTCGACTTGCCGACGAGTTCCCGCTGCAGACGTTCCAAATCCATTTCTGGTGAATCGTACTTGAGCTGACGGGCAACCTTCGCCTGCTTTGCTTTCGCACGGCCGCGACCCATGGCCTGACCCCCTTGTGTAATCCGTGGGGCGGCACGGGGATACGGCCGACCCACTTATGTCTTATTGCGTTAATTCCTGTAAGACACCATAGCCGATTTTTAGACGAAGGGGTTACGCGGGGAGGCCCATAGTGGGTCGTGTCCCCGCGCTCAGACAACTCAATATGTGCTGTGGCCTGGGGAAATGTCCTTTCTGAAAAAGAATGGAAAAAGTTATTTTTTCACTACTCTGTCTGGTGGCTTTGCCTATTTCCTGTTACCTATTGCCCACGCAGGCGGTTGATGGCCACACGGCCCGGCGGCAGCTGCTCAACGCGGTCGATGGAGGAAGGGTCGACGGCCACGGCGCAGTCACCCACCACAAGGCCCTCGCGCTCCTGAGCTGAGCGTTTAAGCAGAGCCAAAGCAATCGGGCCGTAATCGGCATGTTGCACGACGGTGCCCACGCGGCCCACGGCGCGCTTGCCCATCATCACTGGATCGCCGGTTTCCGGCAGGGTGGCCGAGCCGTCGAGCTGCAGCATCACCAAAACTCGTGGGGAGCGACCAACATTGTGGACACGTGATACCGTCTCCTGGCCGCGATAGCAGCCCTTGTCCAAGTGCACGGCAGCCGTGTCGAATTCAGAGGCAATCCAGCGCGGAGCCTCATGCGGAATCATCTTCTCGTCTACGTCGATTCCCAGCTCTGGGCGCAAGGAGACTACGCGTTCGGCCTCCCAGCCCATCAGGCCAACGGGGGAAGCGCCAGCAGCTACCAACGCGTCCCAAGCGCCGACTAAATCCTGTCGGCGCACGAGCACATCCACACGCCCGCCGCGTGGCCACGGCAGGTGCCGGACGTAGGAATGTCCCACAGTCGTAGCTTTACCCACCTGCGGGAATGCGAGGCCGGCGGCTACCAGTATCTCAGGGGCATTCGGCCCCATGACGGAAATAATCGCCCGTTCTACCTCAGCAATTTCCACCTTGGACCAGAACACCATCATGTTCAGGTACTTCAACAGGGAGTCGAAGCCGGCAGGGGGCACGTCGATAAGCACGGAACCGTCCAAAACAGTCAACGTCATGTGATGGAGAACGTGACCGTTTGCATCCAGGTTCAGTGCTTCAGTGACAGTGCCGGGAGCGGCTTCGTCGACCTTCTGCGAAAAAAGTGTGTTGAGGTAAGTCAGGCGATCCTCGCCAGTGACCTCAATAACGCGGTAGTACGAGCGATCTACTACGCCGCAGTCCTCCTGCAGATGACGTTGCTCTACCAGCGGACGGCCGTAGTGCCATGCCACGCTAGCTTGCCCTGCGGTTTGCTCAACGTTTTTCGCTGAGTTTCCGTCTGGGGCGTTCTCTGAGGCCTTCTCCAAACCTTCCATCTGTCCGCCCAGTTCGAGGGCAGCGGCGCCAGCCACGTGAGACATCAAAGGACTTACATACTCAACACTCACTCCCTCATGTTAACCAGAAATCCTCAAATTAAGCATGGATTAAGCTTGTGTGTATGACGGATTCGCTTTCTTCTCTAGTGCTTATCGACGTCTTCGCAGACGGCGGCCCGATTGCTGTCGAGGCAGGACAGCCGTTCCTCTACGCGGATGATCTCGGAGCTATTCGCGGCGACGGAGTTTTTGAAACACTCCTGGTCAGGGGTGGTCATACCTGTAATACCGACCGGCATGAGAAGCGATTCGCATCGTCAGCGCTAATGCTGGAGTTGCCAACCCCAGATCTGCAGCAGTGGCGGGCGGCTACCGAGGTCGCACTACAGGAGTTGCGCGATAGGTCAATTGAGGGGGATGCGACGTTGCGGTGGGTGTACTCGCGCGGTCGCGAGTCCACCGGAGAGCCGACTGGCTACGTTTTGGCTAGCTCCGCGGAAAAGGTGGCGGAAAACCGTCTGAAGCCGGTATCGGTCATGCTTGCAGAGCGCGGTTTCTCGCTCGACCTTGGCTCCCGTGCACCGTGGGCGCTCATCGGCGCGAAAACGTTGTCATACGCAGCTAATATGGCCGCTTTGCGCTATGCCAAGTCCAAGGGTTTTGACGATGTCATCTTCACGTCCGCAGAGGGCAAGCTCTTGGAAGGCCCAACATCGACCATCATCGTTCAGCGCGGCAATGAACTGCTGACTCCCAACCCCGGTGAAGGAGTGCTGCCGGGCACAACTCAGGCAGCGCTGTTTGAAACAGCCGCCAACTGCGGCTGGAAAGTCACCCCGACGGTCCTGGTGCCCGGGGACCTATTCACCGCCGATGCGGTGTGGCTAGTGTCTTCGGTGCGTATCGCGGTCGTGGTTAAGTCCATCGATGGTGAACCCATCCGGCAGCCGGATGCAATCGCGGAAAAGGAATTCCGCGACCTGTGTGACAAGGCGCTGGCGACGCAGTAGGGCGCCAAACAGTAGGGCTTGATGCAGTTGGGCGCCTCAGTAAAGCCACACAACGCCCGTCGTAAAGCGGGGAGAACCTAGCCCGCGTAGCGCTTGAGCTGCGCGGACATGCGGGGAGCGAACTCCTCATCCCGCAGGCGCTCGTCTACCCACCCGAGATCGTTGTTCGGCATCAGACCGTAGAGGCGCTTGCCCGGGCCAAGGGATGCAGGACCGGTAGCAGTGACCATTGTGGAGGCTGCTTGCAGCTCCCATGCGCGCTCGGAGACCGGCTTGCCGTAGTAAATCTCAGTGACGCCGGTGGAGTGGACGCAGATGAACTCAATCTCGTCCTCGGTGTTGATGCGCCAAAATCCCGTTTCGCGCTGGTCGGGACCGGTCGGCTTGCCTTCTTCGTCCAGCTTCCAGATGCGCGACTCATACTTCAGGTAGTTCTCGCCATCGTGGCTGAAAATGAGCTGCTGGCCGAAGTTGTACTCGCCGTCGACGACAGTGTTCGCCTGCCCCTCACCGCGCCACACGCCGACCAGCGGCAGTAGTGCCAGCAGGCCGTCGTGAATATTCGGGCCGAAGCGCAGGTTAGCGGTCTCGTCGGGGATCGGGAGCCCCTCAAGGTCAGTGATGTTGCGCGTAGCGGTGCTCTTGGCCTGCTCGGCCGCGCGGTTGATGGCCTCGTTGCCGTCGAGGCGAGGGGCTTCCGCAGCTGCAGGCTCCTGTGCAGCGGCGTCTGTCTGGTTGCTGCCATTGTTCTCGGTCATGCTTCACACTCTACCGCTGAAGCACTTGTGGCCATGTATGGGCTGTTGGCGCATGGTGTCAACGCTGCAACGACGCTTAACGGCGATGCTTGACGACGGCCTTAGCGACGCACCCGACAGTTCTTTTCCGGCAGCTTCTCCGTGGATTGAGCTGCAGCCTCGGCATCCTGCTGGGATGTCGGCGGCATGAAGTTTGTTGGCGACACGGTGCACAGAATCTGTTCGCCTTCGATGGTGATAGAGCCGCCCGACACGTATACGCGAGTCGCCGGCATGCCCATCGGTATATCTGAATCCCGCAGTGTCAGAGCGAAGGTGTTCATGATGTGCTGCGTATCAGCCTCAGACAGCTCGGGTTTGCTGTGGCTTTTAGAATCCGTTGGGGACGAGGGCGCAGAAATAATCTCCATCGGCGTAATGACCACGTCGCGGCTGACAATGCGCAACTTCGCCGTAACCTGGGTTTTTCCTTGCCATCCGGCTGGCGTGGCCTCGAAAATAGCCTCGGTCTCCCAGCCGCCGGTGGGGGAGGAGTCCTTCAGGCTCTGGATACTCAAGTCCGTCAGTCCCAGTTTGTTGCCCAGAGAGACTCCGTCGAGCGAGAGCTTGGTGAAGTACTGCTTCGTCGGCGACTCTGGGAAATTACCGCTGAGCACTGCCGATGCCGGGACCTTAACGTTGGAGGCTCCGTACTCCAGAGATACCAAGCCGAAGTCGGGTACCTCGACATCGCGGATGCGCGAGGTTATGGAGCTCCATTTCCCCGTAACAAAAGAGGACAAGTAGGCCTTGCCACCAATGGCGACGTATGGGGTCATCTCCAGCTGCGCAGTCTCTTGAATATGCTCAGAGAGCTTGTACTCCGCATGGCTGGCGAAGCCCATGTCGGTGGCGATCACCAGCGCGGCAACGGCGAGGATGGAGCCACCGATCTTCTTCTGTCGTCGGGAAATGGACACACTCTATTAGTACCCCATCGCTTTTGGCCCAGACGACATCGGGGAAGTGTTGAATCCGCGGCTGTGTATAGGGTGGGGCGTATGAACGTAACCGAACTGCTTGACGTAGACACCACCGCCGCCAGTACGCTGCTGCAGCATGCCCACTCCACCGACGGCGTGGAGGCGTTCGGCGAGGCTTTCGTCCGAGGGCTTGACGACGACTCTTTCGGGCATCGACACTTTGCGATTATTGAGAACGACCGTTACTTGGGCCTGGCAGCCGTTGCGCCGGATGCTGTGGAGATGGTCGTTGATCCGGAGTTTCGTAGGCAAGGAGTGGGGGCGAAGCTGCTTGCGCACATCGATGCTGAGGTCGGCGAGCGCCTGCCTATCTGGGCTCACGGTGATGTTGCCGGTGCCAGTCGTTTGGCAGAGTTGACGGGACGCAAAGTCGTCCGCGAGCTGTTGCAGATGTCCATTTCGGTCTCAGCGTTGGAGAAGGCTGCGGGGGACGTCGATAAGCGTGATGATGTTGAAGCGCTAACTCTGACTGCGGCACGTGCGAAGTGGGGCGAGGCGGCCGTGGATCGGGCGTGGTTGGCTGTGAATAACGAGGCGTTTGACTGGCATCCGGAGCAGGGTGGTTGGTCGCAGCCACAACTCGATCGTGCTCGGAACGTGCAGTGGTTCGACCCGGAGGGCGTGTTCTTTGCTGCGGATGTGGCCGGGGCGCGCGACAGTGCGGAGGAGATTTGCGGTTTCCACTGGACGAAGTGGCACGCCGAGGAGTCTGTGCCAACTGGTGAGGTGTATGTGATTGGGCTGAGCTCGAAGGCGCGCGGACGTGGTCTCGGGCGATGGCTGACCAACGTTGGGCTTTCCTATCTCCGGAACCGGGGAGCGGAAAAGGTAATTCTCTATGTCGAAGGCGACAATGCGCCGGCAGTGCGCACGTACCGTGCGGTCGGTTTTGAGGTGGCCCGCCGTGATGTGATGTACGGCGCGTAGATGTGACGGTTCGGTTTATTGGGGGCGAGCTTAGCTTTATCTCAGTTTTAGGTGGATTTCCTCTGGCGCGGGGGCAATTATCCTTGTGATTTTGGGGAGATGCTGTCCAATCCTCAGTGTTTCAGGGGCGCATTTTAGGGCCTCTTACAGGGAAAATGGGGATAAATAAAGAATTACTTGCGCCGTTCACCAATTGTTAATGTTCTGAACAGGTTCCGGTTACTATCGGTAGATAGGTTCAGCGCAGTGGACCGGAGTGTGGCGGTTCCACGTGAACTGTTTCACTCATTGTGTAAAACCCGGAGGATTTACTGTGCTGAAGAAGAACCGTGCGGCATCTGTCATTGGTCTGGCCGCTGTTGCAAGCCTCACCCTGGCTGCTTGCTCTGAAGAGGGCGGCGAAGGCGCTTCTAACGTTGAGGGTCTGGCTGACGTCACCGGTGAGCTGCAGGGTGAGGGTGCTACCTCGCAGCAGCGCGCCATGGACCTGTTTGCCACCAAGTTTGAAGAGACCGGCTCGACCCTGTCGTACAACGCATCTGGCTCTGGTTCCGGTCAGACTCAGTTCATCGCCGGCACCGTTGCTTTCGCTGGCTCCGACTCCCCGCTGAAGGAGAAGGACGGCAAGGACCAGGTTGCAGAGGCTAAGAAGCGCTGCGACGGCAACGACGCATGGCACCTGCCGATGGTTATCGGTCCGGTTGCCGTTGCCTACAACCTCGAGGGTGTTGACGTCGCTCTGACCCCGGCTCTGGTTGCTGAAATCTTCGACGGCAAGATCACCAAGTGGAACGACCCGAAGATCGCTGAGGTCAACGAAGGTGTCGATCTTCCGGAGAAGGACATCAAGGTTGTCTACCGCTCTGAGGAGTCCGGTACTACTGATAACTTCATGAAGTTCCTCAGCGCAGCTGCTCCGGAGCAGTGGAAGCACGAGGCTTCCAAGTCCTTCCCGACTGCTACTGGCCAGGGCGCTAACGGCTCGGCTGGTGTTGTCAACGAGGTTGCCAACATCGACGGTGCTATCACCTACGTCGAGGCTGGCTTCGCTGAGGACAAGGACCTGGGCATCGCTAAGATGGACTTCGGTCATGGCCCGGTTGAGCTGAACAACGACACCGTCGGTAAGGCTCTGGATTCCGTCACGTTCAAGACTGAGGGTCACAACATGGTTGTTGACACCGACGCTCTGTTCGCAATGGACGAGGAAGGCGCTTACCCGCTGGTTCTGACCACTTACGAAATCGTCTGCTCCGCTGGTTACGACGAGCAGACTCGTGACCTGGTTAAGAACTTCCTGAAGGTTGTTCTGGAAGAGGGCCAGGGCCCAGAGCTCGAAGAGCTGGGTTACATCCCGGTTCAGGGTGAGTTCAAGGACAAGCTGTCCGCAGCGGTTGACGCTATCAAGTAATTCTTTGCGCGCAACGCGGGTGGAAGCAGAGTTGGCTCTGTCGTTACCCGGTTGGCGCGAGGATCACTTCAGCCGGCCACGCAGATCTGAGCTGTAGGCCGAAAACCTGACGTAGACCGGTTGGCTTTATACATCGACACCTCAGTTGATTGGGTACCGCTCGTAGAGGGGTACTGAGGCCAATCGGTCTTCATGTGCGTTGAAGCACAAATCACTTCTACTTAGGAAATGAGATCATGAGTTCCTCGACTCCCATTGAAGGGAAGCAGGAGGCTGTAGACAGCAGTCTGTTGCAGTCCTCAGCACCGCAGGTGGATTCCTCCGGCGACGAGAGCTCGAAAGAGCAAGCCATTCAGACCGGCGTTGTTCGTCCTGGTGACCGAATCTTCAAGATTCTGGCGGTAGGATCTTCCGCATTGGTGACTGCTGCCATCATCGCAATTGCAGTGTTCCTGCTCCTGCGCGCAGTTCCGGCAATGTCCCGTAACGAAGCGAACTTCTTCACCTACACCGAACGATGGAACCTGGCGGATACCTCCGCCATGTACTTCGGTATTCCGAACATGTTTCTGGTGACCGTCGCGGTTTCCATCCTGGCGCTGATTCTGGCGATGCCGGTTGCGCTGGGTATTGCTATCTTCCTGACTGCCTATGCTCCAAAGAAGATGGTCAAGCCGCTGGGTTACCTCGTCGATCTGCTGGCCGCAGTGCCGTCGATTGTTTACGGTCTGTGGGGCTTTATGGCTCTCGGTCCAGCGTTGGCTGGTCTGTACGGGTGGTTGGCTAAGACGCTGGGCTTTATCCCGATGTTTGCCCTGTACCCAAACTCGCCGGCATTCGAGACCGGTCGAAACCTCTTCACCGGTGGCATTGTGCTGGCAATTATGATTCTGCCGGTTATCGCGGCTACCACCCGTGAGGTCTTTGTTCAGACCCCGCGTGGTCACATTGAGGCATCGCTGGCTCTCGGTGCGACCCGTTGGGAGATGGTCAAGCTGGCCATTCTGCCGTTCGGTCGTTCTGGCTTTATCTCCGGCTCGATGCTGGGTCTGGGACGCGCCCTCGGTGAGACGATGGCTCTGTACCTCGTAATCTCCCCGTCCTCGGCATTCCGTGGCTCGCTTTTCGACGGTGGTACCACCTTCGCAACCGCAATTGCTAATGCGGCACCGGAGTTCAATGACAACCTCAAGGCCGGCGCTTACATGTCCGCAGGTTTGGTGCTGTTCTTGCTGACCTTCGTGGTCAACTCCGCAGCCCGAATGATTGCGAAGAAGTAGCAAGGTCGTAGGAAAAGAAACGAGAAGTAACAATGACTAGTTCAACTACTGATTCTTCGCCTCACGGCCCTGCAGACATGGTCCCCACCACGGAGTCGGCATTCACCCAGATTAAGGGTTCCCGCAAAGTGGCGGACAGCGTCTCCACGGTCCTGATTTACTTCTGCATGGCTCTTGCCTTGGTCCCGCTGGTGTGGGTTCTCTTCGAGCTTGTCGTCCGAGGTACCCCGTCACTGCTGAGTGGTGAGTGGTGGACTGCTTCCCAGCGCGGTGTCACCGTTGGTGCATCTGCCGGTGGTGTTGCGCATGCAATCGTCGGTACCTTGGTCCAGGCTCTGGTTACCACCCTCATGACCGTGCCGTTCGGTATCTTCGTCGCCATCTACTTGGTCGAGTACGCAGGTAACTCCCGCCTGGGCAAGGTCACCACCTTCATGGTTGACATCCTCTCCGGTGTGCCGTCGATCGTCGCGTCGCTGTTCATCTACTCGATGTGGGTGGTCATGTTCGGCATGAGCCGCTCCGGCTTCGCCGTCTCGCTGGCACTGGTTCTGCTGATGCTGCCAATCGTGGTCCGCAACACCGAGGAAATGCTGCGCATCGTTCCTCACGAGTTGCGTGAGGCCTCTTACGCTCTGGGTGTTCCGAAGTGGAAGACCATTTTGAAGATTGTGCTCCCGACCGCACTGTCGGGCATCGTCACCGGCGTCATGCTGGCCGTCGCCCGCGTCATGGGTGAGTCCGCGCCGATGCTGATCCTGGTTGCAACCTCGCGAATCATCACCTACAACCCGTTCGGCCAGTCGCAGTCCTCGCTGCCGCTGTTCATGCTGGACATGTACAAGGCCGGTAATACCGGTGCGGCATTCGACAAGATGTGGGGCGCAGCGCTCACGCTGGTTCTCATCATTGCCCTCATCAATATCCTGGCGCGCGTCGTATCCGCCAAGTTCTCCGTCAAGAGCAGTTAATGCTGGGCGCCTAACGTCCGCTATTTCAAGGAAGGTTTTTGAAAGACCATGGCTAAGCGCCTAGACCTTAACGATGTCAACATCTACTACGGCGATTTCCACGCTGTGCAGAACGTCAACCTGCACGTCCCGCCGCGTTCCGTTACCGCATTCATTGGCCCGTCCGGCTGTGGTAAGTCCACCGTGCTCCGTTCGCTGAACCGTATGCACGAGGTCATCCCGGGTGCCTACGTCACTGGCGAGGTGCTTCTCGACGGCGAAAATATCTATGGCCCGAAGATCGATCCGGTCTCTGTTCGTAACACCATCGGTATGGTGTTCCAGCGCCCGAACCCGTTCCCGACCATGTCCATCGAGGACAACGTCGTGGCTGGCCTGAAGTTGGCCGGTGTTAAGAACAAGGCCCATCTCCAGGAGGTTGCCGAGAAGTCCCTGCGCGGCGCCAACCTCTGGGACGAGGTCAAGGACCGCCTGGACAAGCCGGGCGGCGGCCTCTCCGGTGGTCAGCAGCAGCGTCTGTGCATCGCGCGCGCAATCGCAGTTGAGCCGGAAGTTCTGCTGATGGACGAGCCGTGTTCTGCACTGGACCCGATTTCCACCCTGGCAATCGAGGACTTGATTCACGAGCTGAAGGAAGAATTCACCATCGTCATCGTGACCCACAACATGCAGCAGGCAGCTCGTGTGTCCGATCAGACTGCGTTCTTCTCCCTCGAGGCAACCGGTAAGCCGGGTCGCCTGGTTGAGGTTGGCCCGACCAAGAAGATCTTCGAGAATCCAGACAAGAAGGAAACCGAGGACTACATCTCCGGTCGCTTCGGTTAAACGCTTTGCGTATGCCGTAATAAGCAAAAAGAAAGAGCCCCGTACCTCACGCGTCTTCACGCGAGGTACGGGGTTCTTTTTGTTGTTGCAGTTTATGAGATTGCTGTTTGTTTCGGTGTGGGGTCGGGGGTGAAAATAATGTTTGTTTTGGTGCGGAATTGTCTGTTTGTTATCGGGCGGGGTAATCTTCCGGAGACGCAATCGAGCGTCCCCCGGAAAACTGTAGAGGGATCTGGGTAAATATATTTACATAGGAGTTATTCAATTATGGATAACCAGCAAAACGCGCAGTTCAATCCTCAGTTTTCCCCTGTGGATGAGCAATCTTGGCCCGTAATCGCCGAAGGGAAACCGCCGAAGCCAATTGTCGGTTACATTGCACTTATAGTTGCGATTATTGGTTTACTCGGTTGTATCCCGGGGGCTTTGATTATTGGTTGGGTGGCGCTACCGATTGCATTTATTTTATCGGTCGTCGGACTGTTTCAGCGCGCAACTACCAAAAAACCAGCTCTTATCGCTCTGATTCTTTCTGTGTTGGGATTGCTCATTGCGCCGATTGTATTTGTTTCTTCGGTAGGCAATGCCGTGGATGATGCGTTCAATCGTGATACGACTGCCTCTAGCCCGGATGGGAGCAAATCTGATTCTTCCGATTCTGGTGCTGCGGGCAGTAGTCGGGAGAATCCGTTACCGATTGGAACGACCATCGAAAGTGAACAATGGGCCATTACTATCGATAGCGTAAATCTAAACGCTAACGATGAGGTTCTGGCGGAAAATCAGTTCAATGACCCTGCTCCAGAGGGGTTTGTATATGGACTTGTGCATGTCACTGCAAAGTACAAGGGGAATGACCCTCAGGGGCAGAGTTCCTGGCTTGGTATTAATTATGTAACTGCAGGTGGCCAAACCAAGGACAATACGGAACTTATGGCGGTGGCGCCTGACGCGTTTGACACCCTGGAGCCGGTGTATGAGAACGGCGAAATCGCAGGTAACGTGGTAATCGTTGTGCCCATTGATGGGGCAGATCAGGGAGTTCTGGCAGTCACCCCAGATTTAATGTCAAAGAAGTCTTTTGTTGCTGTCTCTTGAGTAGCGGCTGTCTCTTGGGCCGCGGGGATGGACACGATATAAGAATCGGCATTCTCCAGACGTCTAACGCGAAAAGTAATCGCACAAACAGTTACTGACTAGGTTTATGTCAGATGAATCGCGTTTACTCGCAGTAAAGTGTCATAAACCTAGTCAGTTTCTCGGGTAGGAGCGGTCTTTAGCCTGGTGTGGCTTAAAAACAGCTCCACTCCGGCCTAAAAACCCGCCCGCCCCAGGCCAGCAG
>NZ_JANIKI010000021.1:0-11106 GCF_024580435.1 Corynebacterium sp. 5QC2CO
GCCCCCGCCCCCGCATCCGTCCCCGTATCTGTCCCTCGTGTTTTTCCCTAGCGCCACCCTCGCACTTATGGCCAATTTTCTGGCACCTATCGATGATTTTCCTTCACTTGTCGACGATTTTTCGTCACTTATCGAAGGCTGTCCGGCTCTTATGCGCACGGTATCCTCCCCACTCTGTCACTTGTCGATGCGCTGTTCACTTATGGCCACGCTATAGCGCATCGACAAGTGAATATTGCATCGATAAGACGGGGGAGGAGAGTGTGTGACTCTACTCGTGCAGGAGGCGCGGCCCTTTTGTGGTGGGGTATGGCTCTGTTCAGGGAGGTGGCCCGGAACCGCGCATAGATCCGTGCTCACATACGCGCGTGCATGCGGGTCCAGGCACCCGCAGCCAGCGTGGCCGCAACGAAAAACCGCCTGGCCACATTTACTGTGGTCAGGCGGCATCCACCAAGCTTGTTGGGCGGCCATAAGGAGCAATGGGGGCTGCTCGCTGTGGCCGTCGTGAAGCGAAAAACTTTAGCAGTCGTAGTACATTTCGTATTCCTGCGGAGTCGGGCGCAGGCGAACCGGCTCGATCTCGTTTTCGTACTTGTAGTCGATGAAGGTCTGGATGAGGTCCTCGGTGAAGACATCGCCCTCGAGCAGGAACTCGTGGTCGTTGCGCAGGGCCTCGAGTGCGGCCTCGAGAGAGGTCGGAGCCTGCGGGATGTCGGCGGCTTCCTCTGGCGGGAGCTCGTAGAGATCCTTGTCGACCGGAGCGTGCGGCTCGATGCGGTTCTTCACGCCGTCCAGTCCGGCCATCATCATGGCAGCGAAGCCAAGGTACGGGTTGCCCGACGGATCCGGGGCGCGGAACTCGATGCGCTTTGCCTTCGGGTTGGAGCCGGTGATCGGAATGCGAACAGCGGCAGAGCGATTGCGCTGCGAGTAGACCAGGTTGATCGGAGCCTCAAAGCCCTTGACCAGACGGTGGTAGGAGTTCAGGGTCGGGTTGGTGAAGGCCAGTACCGCACCTGCGTGGTGCAGGATACCGCCGATGTACCAGCGAGCAATGTCCGACAGGCCTGCGTAACCGGCCTCATCGTGGAACAGCGGCTTGCCGTCCTTCCACAGCGACTGGTGAGCGTGCATGCCCGAGCCGTTGTCGCCAGCCAGCGGCTTCGGCATAAAGGTGACGGACTTGCCCTCTTCCCAGGCGGTGTTCTTGATGATGTACTTGAAGGTCTGCAGGTCGTCTGCAGCGTGCAACATCGTGTTGAACTTGTAGTTGATCTCCTGCTGGCCACCGGTGCCGACCTCGTGGTGGGCGCGCTCCAGGTCGAAGCCGGCGTCAGCGAGCTTCAGGCACATCTTGTCGCGCAGGTCCTGGTAGTGGTCGTACGGAGCGGTAGGGAAGTAGCCGCCCTTCAGGCGGGTCTTGTAACCCAGGTTTGCAGAGCCGTCCGGGTTCTGGTCCTTGCCACGGTTCCACCAGCCTTCGATGGAATCAACTTCGTAGAAGCCGCGGTTGGTGTCGGTCTCGAACTTGACGTTGTCGAAGATGTAAAACTCTGCCTCAGCGCCGAAGAAGCAGGTGTCGGCGATGCCGGTGGAGATGAGGTATTCCTCCGCCTTCTTGGCGACGTTACGCGGGTCACGGGAGAACGGCTCGAGGGTAAATGGATCGTGGACGAAGAACTTGACGTTCAGGGTCTTTGCCTTGCGGAACGGGTCAATGCGCGCGGTGCTCAGGTCGGGCAGCAGTGCCATGTCGGACTCGTCGATGGAAGTGAAACCACGAATCGAGGAACCGTCGAATGCCAGGCCTTCGGCCATCGCGTCCTCGTCAAATGCGGATGCCGGGATGGTGAAGTGCTGCTCGATGCCGGGAACATCCGTGAAGCGGACGTCTACGAACTCGACGCCCTCTTCCTTGATATACGCGACTACTTCCTCGGGAGTTTTGAAGGACATGTGCGGTCTCCTTAGTTGGCCTTGTTTAGTACGCAGCAGGGAATTCTTGCACGATGTTTCGTGCACCTGCCGCGCTGTCAAGGACTGGCCGGTTGACGCCTTCAAGCTTAACGAACCACGCATTCATTCTGGAATTAGAACCACGAATTTCTGGCATGGCGCGCGCGGAATTCGCCAATACGGAATGCATTACGCAAATAGGAAGCGGGTTATCTGTTTATGGAAACAAGGCAATACCCTGCGCATTCGCGTTACACACGCTTTACGACGAGCCTTTAGCTCCCATGCTGATAAGAAAATGGAAAAGGCGACGAAACATCGCCCCCGGATTACCCCCGCACGCGCTGAATGGCTGTCCCAGCCCGTGATTTGATAGCCGGATTGCTGCATTAGACTATGAATCCATGGAAGAAAAGCACAGTTGGCTAGATGGCCCTCAGATTCCGGGAGAGTTCGATAATCCGGACAAGCTCTCGGACTACCCCGGCCAGGCATTGGGTCTTGCCCCCGATGGCCCAGGCTCGCAGGCGACGCTGATGCGTCGCGTCGGCGGCATTCTCATTGACTGGATTATTTCCTTGATGATTGCCGGCGCTTTTTCGATGTTCTTCGGCCCGAGCGAGGCGCAGATTGACCAGTTCGGGGATTCGTTTATCGCCTGGCAGTCATTCCTTGCGACCTATTCGCCAGTTGTCTTCCTCATTATTGGCACGGTGTCGGTTTGGCTGTTCGCCCGCACTCCGGGCCAGTGGATGATGAAGATGGGTGTCGCTCGCGTGGACAAGCCCGGCGAGCGAGTTGGCTTTGTTCGTGCCTTCTTCCGCAGCTTGCTTACTCTTTTCTTGCTGCCGCCAGCAATCACCGACTCGGATATGCGCGGCATGCACGACCGTGCCACTGGCACGGCCGTCATTTTGGGTTAGCGCTATAGCACCAACACGACCAGGACCTGGGCGAGAATGATCTTCATGATCATGGCCATTGGATACACCGTTGTGTATCCCATTGCCGGCAACTCGTTCTTGGCCTGGTCGTTGACGTATGAGAGCACTGCCGGGTGAGTCTGCAAGCCCGAGAGGATACCCGCAGTCTGGCCGAACGGAATCTTCAGCACACGGTGGCCGACAATGAGGGTCAACAGTGCAGAGCTAAACGCGATGGTGGCGGCAAGGCCCAGAACTGTCAGTGATGCCGGGTCAGACAACGCAGCCTGGAATCCCTTACCAGCAGTGGTGCCGATACCAGCCAGGAACAGTGCTAGACCCATGGTGCGGAACGCCAGGTTGGCCGAGTAGGGGATAGGCCAAACCAACGGTCCAGTGCGACCGACAGCACCCAGAATCAGCGCCACAACCAGTGGACCACCAGCGGATCCCAGGGCTAGCGAGCTGCCGCCCGGAAGCGGAATCTTGATGAGACCCACCAAGACACCCAGCGTAAGCCCAAGGGTGAGCGGCAAGAGGTTGACGTCGGAAAGCTTCTTGTAGGAGTCGCCGAAGAACTTTGTTGCGTCCTTGATTTTCTCTGGCGGTGCAACCACACGGACGCGGTCGCCAAGCTCAAGGCGCATGTTTGGTTCCGCGACGATGTCGTGGTCGCCGCGGCGAATACGCGTAATAATCATGCCGTCCATGCGAGTCTGAAGCTCCGCGATGGGTACGCCAACCACGTCAGATGCAGAGACGAAGATGCGGCGGAAGTCCAGGCGGCCGTCGTGTGTCGGATCGCCTGGCATAAGCTCGCCAAGGTACTCGGCGGCACGAGCAATTTCTTCCTCTGTACCGACGACGGAAATAATATCGCCGACAGAGACAGTGTCACCCGGAGATGGAATGTAGAGGTGACCCTTGTACTCAATGCGCGAAACCGTAATGTCCAAACCGAACTTCGACGGAAGGTCAGTGATGGAAGGCAGGTCGTCCTTGAGGATCTTGATGTCCCGAGTATGCAGCGGAAGTGCGGCGACACCTGCGTCAATAGCTTCCTGGTCGTGATCGACGCGGAAGACCTTCGACATAATGCCGATAGAGGCAATCACTGCCAGCACGCCGATTGGGTAGGCCAGGGAGTAACCAATCACCGGCATATCGTGCGCAGCGGCCAGCTCGCCCTTATCCGAAATGAGGCTAGGAAGAGCATCGACGATTGCTGCCATAGCCGGGGTGTTGGTCAGGGCGCCTGTGAAGGCGCCTGCGCCTTCCACCGGGTCGATAGGCAAAAACTTGATCAGCAAGAAAGACTCGATAGTGACAACTGCGAGCACACCAATGCCGAACAGGTTGTGCTTGATACCGCGCGAGCGTAACGAGCTGAAGAACTCGGGGCCCGCCTCCAACCCGATGGTGTAGACGAATAATGCTAGGCCCACGATGTAAATCAACGGGGAGATTTGAATTTCCGGCTCAATAGTCGCGAGGATAAGACCGACGAAAAGGACGGCAGCCACGCCAAGCTTGAAGCCGAAGATCTTGATCTGGCCAATTGCCAGGCCAAGAAACAAAATCACTAGAAGCGCTAAGAGTTCATTTTCAGCCAAGAGTTGCACATATCCCATGGTGGCACAACTAGCAGTAATCTTCATTAAGCATTGTTTCCAGCAAGGATATAACCTGTGATAAGTGAGAGCAATCACTTCAACAAGACATCAATAACTGTGTGTGAAGACATGGCTTTAGGCTTCGTTTTAAAGCGTTAGAGCACAAAAAGGGGCCCGAAAGCCCCTTTTTTGTGCTTCAACCTAGGTTGTCCCTTGTCGGGTTGCCCGAGCAACCGACCCCTGGTGAAACCTAGCTAAAACCTCTAGTGCTTCTTGCCGCGATTGGCGGCACGGCGCGCACGACGGTTCATACCGGCCT
Source organism: Corynebacterium sp. 5QC2CO (assembly GCF_024580435.1). Taxonomy (NCBI): domain Bacteria; kingdom Bacillati; phylum Actinomycetota; class Actinomycetes; order Mycobacteriales; family Corynebacteriaceae; genus Corynebacterium; species Corynebacterium sp. 5QC2CO. Next base: position 4,815 of record NZ_JANIKI010000021.1, read on the forward strand.
GTGGGTTAGCGCCCTTCGGCATCGGCCCCTTGGGCATGTTCGCGCGCGCATCGCGAATACGGTCCATCGACTGGATGCGCTCATTCAAAGCATTGGCCTGATCCTTATTCAGGTTGCGCGGCAGACGCATGAGTTCGCGCTGCAGCTTCTTCGGCGGGACCTGGCCCTCGTCGCTACCAGCAATCATGTCGTAAATTGGAGCTTCGCCCGCAATGCGTGCCAGCGACTTCTTCTCACGAGCAATCATCTGCTTGACGCGGTTCGGATCACCTTCACCGACCAGCACAACACCGGCGTTACCAATAACACGGTGTACAGCATCCATGTGCTGATTAGCGACAACACCGGTCTTGACGTGCCAGACATAGCCAACGCCCTGACGCATATTGTCCAGCGTCCACGCCGCAGCGCCGGCCTGGCCTTCCGCCTCTGTGTAGAAGGACGCCTCAAGACGCTTAGAGAAGATGTACATCGCGACCATAAAGCCGATCGAGATACCAATAATCGTCAGAACCCAGGGCCAGACTCCACCAATGAGCAGACCAAGCAGTAACAGCAGGATAATTGGACCGAAGAAGCCCAGCGCCATGTAAGGCACGAGCTTGTTGTCCCGCGAGCGCTGCAGCTTAAACGCCTGCCACATCTGGCTACGAGTCTGCTTACGCTGAGCGCGCTTGGCGGCGCGGTTCGCCTTCTTCATTTCTTTCGCATCATTGGTCGCCATAATCACCAACTTTAGGGCATGCGATGTAGTTTTAGGCAATAGACCGCGCCGTAGCGTCGTTTCGCTTTACGACGGCGCTGCGGCCGTCAACCTCTAGGAAGCCGGAATAGTCGAAGTGACTGGCGTATCCTCCGATGCGCCATAGCGGTCGAGCAGAGTCGAGGCTTCCTGAAGCGCGAGGTTGTTGTCGTTGTCGTCGGCAAGCGCGGACAGATGCGCAGGTAGTTCCTGACCGCGGTGCGCCAGTGCGCGGGTGTAGAGCCGTCCAGCGCGGTAGGAAGAGCGGACCAGCGGGCCGGACATGACACCGGCAAAGCCCATCTCTTCAGCGGTCTTGGAGAGCTTGACGAACTCCTCTGGCTTAACCCAACGTTCAATTGGATGGTGCAGTGGAGTGGGGCGGAGGTACTGAGTAATCGTCAGAATATCGCAGCCGGCATCGTGCAAATCCTGCATAACGGAGATGATTTCGTCATAGGTTTCGCCCATACCCAGGATGAGGTTGGACTTGGTAACCAGTCCAGCTTCGCGAGCGCGAGTGATGAGTTCCAAAGAACGCTCGTAGCGGAATGCGGGGCGGATGCGCTTGAAGATACGAGGCACCGTCTCCACGTTGTGGGCGAAAACCTCGGGCTTGGCATCGAAGACCTGCTGTGCTGCAGATTCGTCGCCACGGAAGTCATCGACAAGAAGCTCGACTCCGGTATTCGGGTTGAGTTCGTGGATTTGGCGGCAGGTCTCAGCGTAGAGCCAGGATGCACCGTCGGGCAGATCGTCGCGGGCGACACCGGTGATAGTGGCGTAACGAAGACCCATCTCGCGGACGGATTCCGCAACACGACGCGGCTCATCCTTATCCAATGGGTCGGGCTTGGCCGAGTTAATCTGGCAGAAGTCGCAGCGGCGGGTGCACTTATCGCCGCCGATAAGGAAGGTGGCCTCGCGGTCTTCCCAACATTCGTGAATGTTCGGGCAGCCGGCCTCTTGACAGACTGTGTGCAAAGAGGCACCCGAGACACGGTTTTTCATGTCCTTGTAGCTGGGGCCCGGACGGACCTGGTTGCGAATCCACCGGGGCTTGTTCTCGATAGGGGTCTCGGCATTTCGTGCCTCGACGCGCAGTAACTTACGTCCTTCTGGCTTAACAGTCACAGTTACATCCTACTCTTTTGTTGATGAGTACTCGAATATGCCGGTGGTGGAGTTGTGCTTCACCCGGTGTGGCAGGTCCTTCGTGGGGTCGGGCGCGGAGCCGAAGGAATGGTCGGCAACGGTCAGGCGGCCTTCTAAAGCATCTTGCAAATCCGCCAGAAGCGGCTCTGTCATCTCTGACACGCTAACATCTCGGTCAAGCTCCCGGGATAGGGTGGTCACTCCAGCATCGGAGATGCCACACGGGATGATGTAGTTGTAGAACTCCATAGAGTTGTCGCAGTTCAGACTGAGTCCGTGCATGGTCACACCATGAGTCACGCGGATTCCCAGTGCCGCAATCTTTCGGTCGCTCAGTCCGTTTGATGCAGGAACCCATACCCCCGAGCGGCCATCGATACGGCCAGCAGCTGCGATGCCGGTCCGGCGAACGGTTTGAATGAGGGCTTCTTCCAGTCTGCGGACGTAGTCCACGACATCGACCGGCTGAGCGAGCTTGATGATGGGATACATCACCAGCTGGCCCGGGCCGTGCCAGGTGATGCGGCCACCGCGGTCGACATCGACGACCGGCAACCCATTGGTAGGACGGTCCTCCGGCTGGGTGCGCTTTCCTGCTGTGTAAAGACTCGGGTGCTCAAGCACGAGAACCTGATCTGGAATCAGGTCTTTCGCACGCTTGGCAGCAAGGTCCGCCTGTAGGTGCCAGGTCTCCTCGTAGTCGACAAGGCCGAGATGTTGAATCTCGATGTCGGAGCTTGAGTCCCGAATGGATTTATCTGCGCGAGTAAAAGGTTTTCTTGGGGCAGTCATGGTGGCCTATAGGATACGCTGAATTTCTGTGAGCCTCAGAATTCTTGCTACTTGGATAGCGCCAAACTTACTTGGATAGCGCCAGACGTGAAAATACCCCGGTGGCCACTAGAAAGTGACCGCCGGGGCGAAAGTGGCGTGCTTTTGTGGGCTTAGCCGAAGACGACGCGCAGGATAGAAACGGTGATTGCCGAGATACCTGCAGCGGCCGGAAGGGTAATAACCCAGGCCAAACCAATCGGCTTCATCAGGTTCCAGTTAGCGGCGCGGTTAACGATACCGACACCGAGAACGGCACCAATCAGAATGTGGGTGGAGGAAACCGGCAGACCCAGCAGGGAAGCAATCATAACGACCACAGCAGCGGAAAGCTCTGCGGCAAAGCCCGATGCCGGGTGGATCTCAGTCAGGCCGGATCCGACGGTCTTGATAACGAAGCGGCCGATAAACCACAGACCGGAGATTAGAGCGATACCCATGGTGGTCATGACTGCCAGCGGGACACCGGACTCGGAAGAAATCTCGTTGGTACGGAGAACATCCAGAATTGCCACGAACGGGCCAAGCGCGTTAGCGATGTCGTTCGAGCCGTGGGAGAAAGCGAACGCAGCAGCGGTGAAGACCTGCATCCAGCTGAACAGCAGGAAGGTGGAACGATCCAAATCCTGGCGCTTCAAAGTACGCGCGAAGATGTAAACGGCAAGCCACACTGCGGTGGCGATCATGCCCATAATCAGGAAGTTGTCCAGGCTGGAAAGCCCTAGGTGAAGGTTCTTCAGGCCCTTGAACAGCATCATCGCGGAGATGACGATAGAGCCCAGGGCCGCTAGACCCGGAACCCAAGCTTCCAACGCGCGGTGAGCGCGGACATCATCAACCTTGGACTCGATGTGGACGAGCTTGCGGAAGTACTCAGACTCCAGGTCGTCCGGAGTCCAGTCATTGTCACGCATCGTCGTCGCGTCGCGAAGCATCGCGTTGGTGTACGAAATCTGATCGTGCTCAGGGAGCTTTTCGAAGTCGTCGCGGTGCTGCGCCTTGAGGTCCGCCTTTTCCTGGTGGATGGCCTGCAGCTGCTTGGAAGCCTTGTCGTTGTAGACGAGAATCGAGTTCTTAATACCGCTGAACAGAAGGAACGCAACCAAACCGCCGAGGAGCGGAGAGAGGACCCAAGAAACGGCGATCTGGCCGATCTGATCCCACTGGACCATGCTCCAGCCCCCCTTGCCGGTGATAAAACCGACGGTCAGTGCGGCACCGACGATACCGCCGACGATGGAGTGGGTAGTGGAAACTGGCCAACCCATGCGGGTGGCAACGAGGAGCCACACTGCTGCGCCGAGAAGCGCGGACATCATGATGAAGGCGAACTCCATCGGGTCCAAACCGTGGATCGCGTTCAGGTCCACAATGCCGGAACGGACCGTGTCAGTAACTTCGCCACCAGCGAGGACGGCGCCCGAAACCTCAAAGACTGAAGCGACAACAAGCGCCTGCTTCATGCTCAGGGTGCCTGCACCGACTGAAGTACCGAAGGAGTTAGCAACGTCGTTACCGCCGATGTTGAACGCCATGAAGACGGCGAACGCGATGGTAATCAGAAGAATTGCCGTATTTGCCTGCGGGCCGACAAAGTCATAAGCCCAGAAGACAAAAATTACGATATTGATTGCGAGAAGCCCGCCGAAGAAGAGATGCCACCACTTATCTGAGGAGCTCGATTGCTCAGACGATGTGGTCCCGGTCGACGAACTAGTATTCGCTGGAGCCGAGGACATGCTCCACCTTTCTAAGTTACGTACAGAGAGCAAAAATAGGCACGCCAAAGAAGCCTGCTGTCTAATGATTTCTTAGATTGGTAAAGGCTAACTGCTAACTGGGTGACAGCTAGGTTAACAAATAATGAATTTAATTATCGCTATCTTCGGCTCTCGTCGGCGTAGCTGGAAGCGATAGCCGGAACTGCGTGTGGGGGGGGGGCGTGTGGCGTTCTCGCATTTCGGCAGTACAAAAAGCATGCACATTTGCTACTTGCGGCTTTGCTTTCGGTTAGCTCCTCCTGCAGTCCGCTGATGGCTTAATGGCGCAATAACAGCACGTAAATTCTTTGTGTCAATGGAGCCTTTGTTAGCTATGTGTGGCTACGCGAAATCTGAGCCCTAGCCAAGAATAGGGTGCCTGCGCATTTGAAGGAATCGCTGATTAGGTTCAACTGCGGGACGAATGCGGCAAAAAATACCCGCGTCAGCCGCAAAGTGCGACTAACGCGGGCAGGGAAGAGGTAGAACCTCCTGCTAGCAAGCTAGCTAGATTCCCACGGCGCTACTACCCCAGGAGGGGAGCAGACTGCTTAGAGCTGCAAATCCGATTCGAAGTTAGCAACCTCGAGGCGGTCAACAACGGTCGTCATGAAGCGACCTGCATCAGCGCCGTCAATCAGGCGGTGATCGTAGGTAATCGGCAGGAAGACCATGGCGCGAATACCAATGGCATCTGCCTCATTCTCGGTGACGACTACTGCGCGCTTCTTAATCGCGCCGGTACCGACCATTGCGGCCTGCGGCGGAACCAGAATCGGAGTGTCGGTCAGAGCGCCCTCGGAGCCGATGTTGGTAATGGTGAAAGTGCCGCCGGACAGGTCGTTCGGGGTCAGCTTGTTGTTGCGAGCGCGGTCTGCGATGTCCGCGATAGCAGCAGCCAGCTCCGGCAGGGACATATCCTGAGCGTTGTGGATGACCGGGGAGAGCAAACCACGCTCGGTATCGACAGCGATACCCAAGTTGACCTGCTCGTGGTAGGTAATCTCCTTGGTCTCTTCGTTCCAGGAAGCGTTGACGTTCGGGTGGCTGACCAGAGCCTCAACGATTGCCTTTGCAAAGAATGGCAGGAAGGTCAGCTTCGCGCCGTGCTTCTTCTCGAACTCAGCCTTCTTAGTAGCGCGCAGATCCCAGATGGCAGTCATATCGGCCTCGTGGACCTGGGTCAGCTGTGCAGAAGTCTGCAGAGACTCGAGGGTCTTGGCAGCGGTAATCTCGCGGATGCGGTTGACACGCTGGGTGGTGCCGCGCAGCTCAGCGAGCTCAGGGCGAACGCCCTTGGTGGACCAGTTGGAGCCGGACTCAGCAGCAGTCTCCTGGCCGCCCTCGGCAGCGCGCAGAACATCCTGCTTACGAATGCGGCCGCCAATCCCGGAGCCCTCGACCTTAGTCAGGTCAACGCCGTGCTTGTCTGCCAGCTTGCGGACCAGCGGGGTGACGTAAGGAACGTCCTTGTTAGCGGAAGGCTTGGATTCAGTCTTCGGAGTCTCCTTCTTCGGCTCCGGCTTGGACTCTGCCTTTGGAGCTTCCTTCTTTGGCTCGGGCTTGGACTCCGCCTTTCGCTCTTCCTTCTTGGGCTCCGGCTTGGATTCAACCTTCGGAGCTTCCTTCTTCGGTGCGGCCTTCTTTGGCTGGCCACTGCCAACGCGAGCGATGACCTCGCCGACGTCAACGGTGTCGTCTTCGTCGTAGAGGACCTCGAGCAGGGTGCCTGCGACTGGGGAAGGAATTTCGGTGTCGACCTTGTCGGTGGAAACCTCGAGCAGTGGCTCGTCGACCTCGACGG
>NZ_JANIKI010000022.1:0-7009 GCF_024580435.1 Corynebacterium sp. 5QC2CO
ACCCCAGCCTCAGTTGATGTGACCGCAGCCACAGAGCCCTCAATCTGAGGCAGTTTTTCCGCCTTTACAGCGAACGGGCAATCAAGAAAACAGAGCCCCAACGACCCCTTCCAGGAATGCCTCAACATCGGCTCTACCAGCGACCGTCGGTAGAGGGTTTAAAGCAGCGATTCGCCCGTCGGGCACCCTATCTCGCCCGACTAAAAATCACCCCTAAAAGGGTGAGGTAAATCACACCGCGAGCGCCACTAAAAGCCGTTTTAACCACGATCAGTGAACACCCCAATACGCCGAACAGCCTCTTCCATCTCGGACGTCTCACCGGCGAAGCAGAGGCGAACCCACTCATGGCCGTTCTCTGTGTCGAAGTCGATTCCAGGGGCAACGGCCACGCCCGTTGCGGCCAACAGTTCCCGAGCCCAAGTCATGGAGTCGACGGAGTTCGGGTCGTCGTAAAGCCCTGCGATATTGGCGTAGATATAGAAACCGCCGTCGGGCGGAGCGATATTACCGAGACCGACGCGGGGCAGCCCCTCGAGCAAAACGTCGCGGTTGCGTGCGTAACGCGTCACGTGCGAATTGAGCTCGCCAATGGACTCGGAGCTGAACGCTTCCACCGCTGCTGCCTGCGAAATTGCCGGTGGACAGACAGTGAGGTTGGCTTCGAGGCGATCAAGCGGCGCACGCAGCCACTTGGGAACGATTAGCCAGCCGACGCGCCAGCCGGTCATCGAGAAGTACTTACTGACACTGCCGACCACGACTGCCGCGTCGGAAAACTCGCGTGCAGACGCACACTGTCGGCCATAAGTAATGCCGTGATAAATCTCGTCGGAAATGAGCAGGCAATCGTGCTGCTCACACCACTTCGCAATGGCACGCAGCTCGTCGGCATCGATAATGGTGCCAGTGGGATTGTCCGGGCTGGTGACAATCACAGCCTTGGGCACGCGCGGAAGTGCCTGCAGGTGCTGGGCGGTGAGCTGGAACCGGGTCTCAGGACCACAGTCAATCTCGACAATGTTGGCACCGAGCGCCTGCAGCGTATTGCGGTATGCGGGATAGCCCGGGCGCGCGAGCACAATGTCATCGCCAACGTCGAGGGCTGCGAGGAAGAGCGCCACGAAACCGCCGGAAGAACCGGTAGTGATGACAACATCAGCGGCCTCCGTGGCCGTGCCGTAGTTTTCACGATGCCAGGCGGCGATGGTTGCACGCAGCTCAGGCGTGCCGACGGCCGCTGTGTAGCCCAGAACCTGATTTTCTAAATCAGCACGCGCACGGGCAATCGCGGCAGCCGGGGCCGCGGTCGCGGGCTGTCCCACGCAGAGGAATAGAGCGTCACCATGAGTACGCTGACGCTCCTGTGCGAGCGCGAGAACATCCATCACATGGAAGGGTGCGACCTCACAGCGGCGGGATGCTAGGTCGCGCTGGGGCTGGGATGCCTGCGGAGGCTGCGAGGAGTTTAACGGCTGCGGTGACTGCGACGACTTTGGCGACAGCGGAGATTCGGCGTGCATACCTTCATCTTTGCAGCCACCGAGGCCACTCAGGAAATCCAGTTCAGCCCGGGTGGGTGCACCAGCGAGGTATCCGAGTGCAGCCTGAACACCTCGGGCATTATTTAGATGGAAATGCGGCCCTCAACTGCAGGTAGTGCAATGTCGGTGCGGTAGTGCGAGCCCTCGAGCTTAATGGTCTTGATGGTCTCGTACGCCTTGTCGCGAGCTTCTTCCAGCGTGTCACCAACGCCGATGACGTTGAGCACACGACCACCAGCGGAGACCAGCTCACCCGCAGCATTGCGGGCAGTACCAGCGTGGAGAATGCCATCTGCCTCGCGGCCAGGCTCTGCACCTTCAATGACATCACCCGTGCGCGTCGACACCGGGTACCCCTCAGCGGCCAGCACAACAGTCAGAGCGTAACCATCACGCCAAGACAGCGGACCGAAGTCCGCCAATGTTCCGGTAGCAGCGGCGTTGAGCAGCTGAGCCACCGGGGACTCCAGCAGCGCCAGCACGGCCTGGGTCTCCGGGTCACCGAAACGGCAGTTGAACTCAATGACAGCCGGGCCGTCCTCGCCCCAGGCCAGACCCGCGTACAGCAGACCCTGGAACGGGCAGCCGCGAGCGGACATTTCACGAGCGACCGGCTCGCAGACATCGGTGACAATGCGCTCAGTTGCGCCTTCCGGCAGCCAGGACAGCGGGCTATAAGCGCCCATGCCACCAGTGTTCGGCCCCTCATCGTTATTACCGACGCGCTTGTGGTCCTGAGCCGGCAACAGCGGGACGACGGTTTCGCCGTCGACCAGGCAGAACAGGGAAACTTCCGGGCCGTCCAGGAAGGACTCCAGCAGCACCGGGTTACCGGCGGCCAGCACCGCCTTTGCGTGTTCGAGAGCCTCAGCGCGGTCCTTAGTGACCACGACTCCCTTGCCAGCAGCCAGACCGTCATCCTTCACGACCCAGTTCGGGCCAAAGCGGTCAATGGCGGCCTCGATGTCTTCGTCGGAGGCCTCCGGCTGAATGGCCTCTGCCGAGGCGGTCTTTACCCCAGCCGCCTTCATGACGTCCTTAGCGAAAGCCTTGGACCCCTCAATCCGAGCCGCGTCCGCATTCGGGCCGAAGACCGCGAAACCAGCGTCGCGCAGTGCGTCTGCCACACCCGCGACCAGCGGAACCTCCGGGCCAATAACAACCAAATCGGCCTCAATTTCCTTGGCCAGCGCAACAGCGCCAGCGGGGTCATCCACGACCAGCGGATGCATGGTTGCAATTTCACTCATGCCCGCATTACCAGGGGCTACGTGAAGATCAGTAGCCTGCGGGTCCTTACTCATTGCGTACAACAGGGCGTGCTCACGGGCACCGGAGCCAATTACGAGGATGCGCATAGCAATCATCTTACTAATCAGCCCGGATAACTCTCATCGCACCCAACCCCTCAATCCGCTATTCGGGTTACCCTTGGCACATGAGCACAGTATTTACCAAGATCATTAACGGTGAACTCCCCGGTCGTTTTGTCTACCGCGATGACAAGGTCGTCGCATTTTTGACCATCGAGCCAATTGCGCCTGGCCACACTCTGGTCGTCCCTGTTGAAGAGGTGGACAAGTGGACGGACGCCTCGCCTGAGCTGTGGGCTCACCTCAATGAGGTTGCTCAGAAGGTTGGTCAGGCTGTCGTCTCCGCTTTTGACGCTCCGCGTGCTGGCTACCTCATCGCCGGCTTCGAGGTTCCGCACACCCACATCCATATCTTCCCCGCCCACGATATGTCCGGGTACAACCTGCAGTCGGTGGATCGCAATCCTTCCGCAGAGTCCATGGATGAGGCCGCCGCTAAGCTACGGGAGGCCCTCGGGACTGACGAAGACGGAAAGTTGGTGCGCTAATCGCCGCTTCAAACGAGGATTTTCGGGAAGAACAACTTCCGGTAGTCCCTGCTCCTGAAGCGCAGGAACCGGAGGCGCAAAAACCGGCTGCAGCTGAGGGATCAGCATCGCTCCCCTATGCCATCTTCCGTCCGCTGCGCGGTGTTTTCGAAGATAACTGGGGAGCCAAAGTGTCCAAATCCCGGCCGTGGCCGGTCATCCTCCTGCATGGAACAGGCCAGGTCAAGGGCATTTGGGAGACCCTCGGCGGTCAGTTGCGGGAGGATGGCTGGGCTGTCTTCGCGCCAGATTTTGGGCACCGTGCAACAGACCCCATCAATCAGTCCATCGACATGCTCGTGCCCTACATCAAGGCTGTCCTGCACGCCACTGACGCAAAGCACGCCGTTATCGTGGGGCACTCGCAAGGCGGCTTAATCGCCACCCTGCTTTCTCTGCGCATTTCCAAGTACATCAAGCATGTTGTCTGTCTTGCCGCGCCCAACCACGGCACCAACCTGGGCGGCATCGCTTCCGGCATCACTAAGATTCCCGGCACGAGGTCGCTGATGAGCAACTTTGTTCAGAACTACTGGGGCGTTTCCGGTTTGGAACAGCTCACGGGTTCAAAGATGGTTTTGAACTCCAATTCCCACGATATTCTCGGCCCCGGTGTTACTTACACCTGCATTGCCACTAAGTATGACCAGCTCATTTCCCCGCCACAGTCCTGTTTCTTGGATGGCGGTGACACAGGCATGGTCACCAATCTCTATGTGCAGGACACGTTCCCTCAAGCCATCGTTTTGCATGAGCAGATGGCACACGATTGGCGTCCCCGCACTCTTACTCGCGAGGCACTATTCAAGCTGGTAGGCGAGGATTTTGACCCAACCGAGCATGCGGAATAGACCGCTCCTAACGCGGATTTTCCCGCCGACAGCCGCTCGCCCGTCCCAGCCAAATCCGAGTCCGGCAGCGGGGAACCTCAGCGACCCCGTTCCGGTTATCGCATTACATGGCACGCTCGATAGTCCCGGCGCGTGGGCACCGCTTGCCGACGGGCTCCGTTCCCTCGGCCGCCGCGTCTATGTACCGGCCTACGGAAACCGCGGCACTGCTGCCCTTGCGGATTCTGTCGCCGAAGTCGAGGACTATATCAACGGAGTTTGCGCTGAAACGAACTCGGACACGGTCGACATTGTGGCTCACTCTCAGGGTGGGCTATTGGCTTTCCTGTTATTTACACGCCTAGCGAACCTTGAATACGAGCGCATTTCATTTCGCCGTGTCATCAGCGTGTCGGGCTCTGTCGGCGGCGTAAATCTGACTGGAATCTCCCGCATTCTGGGCCGGCGGAATGGGGCTCCTGCCCGCTGGCTAATGGGACAGGCTTTAGCCGATCAAATTGCGGTAGCGGCAGGAAAATACGAACTTCCTACCGCCAACACTGCCCCACACCTCCGCGGGCGCCAAGCAGCTGCACCTGACTGGATTAATGTCATCAGCCACCATGACATTCTGGTCATTCCGTGGTCCGATACCGCGCAGAGCTTCCTGCCGGACACCCAAACTGTTTTGCTCGAATCCGAGCTAGAGGGCAGGTCTGTTGCTCATTGGAAGCAACAAACAGACCCCGAAGTGATCGATCTGATCACTCGGCTATTGGCGTAGAGCTTCGACCTAGAACTTGGTCAGCGACTCGCGCGCGGTGACGACATCCGCAAGCAGCTGCTGCGCGGCCGGCGAGGGGTTATCGGAGGTGAGAGCCTCGATGACGACGTCGGGAAGCCCTGCGGCGCGGTAGTCGTCAACAGTGACATCGCCGTACTCAAGAACACCGTGGAGCCATGCGACTGCACGCGACTCTGGCGAAATGCAGCGTCGTGCGGTGCGTTCCTGCTGGACGAGCACATCACGGTTTTCCACCCCGCGCATCCCCAGCCGAGCAAGAGTGCGCGCAGCAGAGATGAGGTTCTCACCGGCAACACGATCCTGCTGATTCGGGTTGGCCGGCGGCTTCTTGCGGCCACGACGGCGCACGTAGAGCTCCTGCTGGCCGATACCAACTAGGGAACCATCGCGGTTTCGGATTACAGAGGTGTATGGAACGACCGTCGAATAGCCGCCTTCCGTTTCGGCCTTAAGCTTTTCGACCATCTCATCCGGCACCTCTACCTCGAGGTACGCACCATTTTTGCCCGGGCGGATAAATTCAAACGACCCAGTTCGGGTCCATGCCTCGTACTTCTTGACGTCCAGGCGCTGCATAACCAGCGTGCCAAACAGCACATCCGTCATCGAAAACAGCGCACCGCCAAATGCCGCGCCATGCATATTCGCAGTCAGAGCGTTTAGGCGCAGCTCCAATCGCCCCTCAGACCAGTCATCCGCAATCTCGGTGATACGGATGCCGGTGCCAAACAGCGGCGGCCAAATGTTCAGCAAGAACTTTGCCTTAGCCGGGGACATCTCTTTCTCAGCAAGTTTGTACAGGGTGCGTCGCAACGAGGGACCAATAGACATAACTACCTACATTAGGTGCTGACCGGACGAACGCGGGTATTATTGTCAGAAAACAAAAGTGTGTCGGCTTCAGCACATGCTTTACGACGGTTCCCGCGCCCCACCTTTTAATAAGACAGCGACTATTTAGGCAGCAAACCGTTCCGCCAGCGTATTGACACGCCGAGTAAAGAAATCCCGCAATTGCGCGTAGCGAGGATAACCATAAATGCCGCGGTCAGCTGGGTCATCATATTCCCAGCGCTCCGTCTCTACATCTGGCGCGATGTAGTCCGAAACGTCGATTTTCCCCACAACAATGACCACATCCGCACTGTCCGCGAGAGATGGCGTGAGCTGATGAGGATCCCCATCACACCGTGCCCCCACCTCACAGAGTGCGCGTCGCGCGTCTTCATCCAGACCGCGGTCATCATCATCGATGCTGATACCTGCTGACAAAACTGTCAGGCCTGGGGCAGCTTGCCGCAGCAGCCCTTCTAGTACGCGCGAGAGTCCCATGTTTGAACTACTGACAAAGAGCACCTCTGACATGGCTCTATCGTAGAGTATTTTTCTCAGAGAAATCACCCCAGCTTGTGGGGTTTTCTGGAAGGTTTTACAGAAAAATGCCAAAGGCGCCCATAGCGCAGGCCCTTCCCCGAGACCAGCCCTATCGACGCTTATGACTTAAAAACAAAGCCCACTTTACATACGCATGTAACCCCTGTGAAGCATGGGGCTAGAGTTGCGAATGTGAATGCTCCGTGGCCTGTGATTTTCCTGCTGTCGGTGTTGCGTTGTCCGACTGTCGGTGTCGCGTTGTCCTGCTGACAGCGTTGCGTTGTCTGGCTGTCGGTGTTGCGTTGTCTTATCGATGCAATATTCACCTATCGATACGCAGCAGCGTGTCCATAAGTGAATAGCTCATCCATATGTTGACCAGGACTTCCGACAACGTGCGCATAAGTGACAGAAAATCCCCCAAAAAAACGGGTTAAACGACAGAAAGTGTGTCTGGATTCGGTGATTTGTAGTGGTTGACCTCTAGGTTTCAGAGAAATATATGCTCCGGGAGCATATATTTGGCTCCGGGACGGTAAATCCGCGGTGTGGCAGC
>NZ_JANIKI010000023.1:0-3990 GCF_024580435.1 Corynebacterium sp. 5QC2CO
CGGCCATCGTGGTTATCCCTTTCGAGGAAGTGTGGTTATGGAATCGAAAGGTACTACGGTGGTCGCCTCATGCATTCATCAGGCCCTCACCGATAGTCACAGATACACCACGCTAACGGACGCAACCATATCGATACTTTCCAACAAAATGTCTGGAAATCTCATCTGAAGGCACAAGAGCATCTTTTCGAATACGTTGTGACGCGTTTTGAAGACACGGAATCTCGCCGCAAGACGATTGAGGAGCAGGCGGTAAACGAAAGCACCCAGTGGGAAAAAGTTATCGATATCTTCAATGATCGGTTTTTCGTCCCGTTCCGACTCAGCGCAAAAAACAGACACCGCGTCATACTTGGCCAGGAGAGCGTTTTGGAGCTTACTTTCGAATTCGAAGAAGGTGACGAGACTACCGACGTTGAGAGGGAGGAATTACTTAAAGTCCTTAGCAACGGGGAGAAAAAAGCTCTTTACATACTTAATGTGCTCTTCGAGGTTGAAGCGCGGAAGGCTGCTGGTCGCGCGACACTATTTGTTATCGATGATCTGGCCGACTCGTTCGACTACAAGAACAAGTATGCCATTATTCAATACCTCAAGGAGATTGTAAACTACTCCGATTTCAAGATAATCCTCCTGACTCATAACTTCGATTTCTTCCGCACGGTGGTTAACCGGAACGTCGCTGGCTACGGACAGTGTTTTATGGCACAAAAAGACGCTGGAAGGATAGTTCTCAACAAAGCGGACCATGTCAATAATCCGTTCATCAATCTCTTCAAGCGGCACTTCTTCACCTGTGGAATGCAGCGCATCGCATCAATCCCGTTTGTGCGAAACATCCTTGAATACACCAAGGGGAAAACAGACGAAGATTACAAGGTGCTCACATCGCTCCTCCATTGGAAGACTGACTCCCCCTCAATTACAAACAGGGATCTCGACCGGATTTTTGCGGATACGTTCCACGGGCAGGATGAGGAAAGCTGGGGATCACCGGAAGACAGAGTGATGGATCTGCTAAACCAACAGGCCGAAGAGGCCGTCTCTGCCAAAGAAGGTGTCAATTTCGAGAACAAGATCGTGCTGTCCATCGCTACTCGAATACTTGCAGAGAAGTATATGATAACCGAGCTCAACGATCCCCAATTTGTCGAACGGATCACAAGGAATCAGACCGCAGAATTATTTAGAGAGTTCAAAAACCGCGAACTCGGCACCCCTGAAAGTCAAAAAATACTCGAGGGCGTCTCGCTCATGACGCCAGAGAGTATCCACGTCAACGCGTTCATGTATGAACCAATCATCGATATGTCCGATACAGCCCTGCGAAAACTATACCGACAGGCAAAAAAACTAGAGAGTCAGCCAAGCGGAGACGAAAATAGTTTAGGTAACCTCTTTACCTTCTAATTGAAAGAAAAGCTCATTCGGCTCTCATCGACTAGGAGCCTTTCACACCATCAATTGCTCTAACCTGTACAGCTAAATAAGCATTGATCCCCGGGCATCTACATAGAGAGCTTGTCCGTCCCTCAGCAACAGCAGATTCCATTTTTTGCCATACTCTTCCACCGTCTTACTAATGATGTTGATGGAATACGGACCAGTTGTACCTTGGGCATGAGGAACCACCACAAATTCAGTGAGATGAAGCCCGGTATAATCCCCGAGATCAGGAGCTATGGAAAGATTATCCATCACCGTGGCTGGCTCAATTGAAGGACCAGCAACCATCGCCCCAGCAGAACTACCCGCATACAACTTTCCAGCGCGCACAGCATCAACAAGAAGCTGGTCTGCCCCTGTGGATTTCAGCGCATGGAGCAAGCGGAATGTTTCACCACTCGCAACATAGACACAATCAGCTAGTTCAAGCTCTTTGCGGAAATCTGCCAGTGCCATCTGTGACACAGTGACAGGAACTAGCACCTCCGCCGCCTCGCCCACAGTTTTCAACTCCTCTTGGGCGAACGGGGCTTCCCGCATCTCAACTGCTGCATCATCGATATAGAGAATCCTGCCAGTCAGGTAGGTGACAAGGTCAGGGTGCAGGTAGGAAGCAAGAAATAGTCTCATGAAGCCAGCCTACGGCCTATTGATCCGCAGATCAGGGATCCTCGAGTGTTCAGCAATCCACTGCGACGCACCCGGATCGATCCACGTGGACAAAAGCCTGACGGCTTGCTGCGCACGATCAAGCCGAGCATTTTCATGCTGCCTGTTCCGCCTAATAATTGGTTCATGATGAGCACAACGGTTACGTAGTTTGTAGACCACATCAACCTCACGCTTGAAATCAGTCAAAGAAGGAACGAAGATGCCAGCCCCACCCTCATCCGTGGCGGAAACCGGCGTGGCCACAAGACTATTACGAACTAGTGGCCAAATCGTCGACGCGTACGTATTGGTAAAAAGATACGCCCAGAAATCGAAGCTCAACTCAGCAATCACCCGTCCCGATGGTGGCACCTGACCTCGGCTAATTCCCGCCCGCCGTTCCGCCTTCTGAATAGACTTCTTCGCCTGCCGATCAAAAGGAATAGCCGGGTGGACATACCACCGCTGCCCATACCTTGGAGACACAGCAGTATCGACACAGTTACGCAAGAGCACCTCGACATGCTGAATATCTTCCAGGAAGGA
The DNA here is from genome assembly GCF_024580435.1 of Corynebacterium sp. 5QC2CO. NCBI lineage: Bacteria > Bacillati > Actinomycetota > Actinomycetes > Mycobacteriales > Corynebacteriaceae > Corynebacterium > Corynebacterium sp. 5QC2CO. Next base: position 2,644 of record NZ_JANIKI010000023.1, read on the forward strand.
CTTGGTCACGCGAGTATTCCACAGGTAGAGAGCGTCGGGATCCGAGTGGAAGCTGTAGGTTTTCATCCGCTCGGATGAAAACCAAGCCTCAAGATCACTAACCGGATTATTCTTGGATGACATACGTACCAGTGTTACACTTGGAACCGAAGGCCCCGGAGCGATCCCTGCGTTTTAGACGCACATCACCGGGGTTATTGATTTTTCTTGGCCCGCCTCCCCAGAGGAATTCTCCTCTCGGAACTATTTCCTCTGTTTGCGGCGTCGCGGCGGAACTGCCCCACGGCTTTCGAAGAGGCTGACCATCTGAGCAACAGACAGGTCAGAGGGCAGCTGATGCGAATGCACACCGGACCGCTCGGCCCATTTCCGCGCCGCCTGTCGAGAGGGAAATATCTTCGCTTGGGTGACGATATCGACGATCCCACGACCCTTCCCCGTATAGACGGCGTGCACTAGAGCTTGGAACGCCTTTCGCTTTCCAACTGGTACCAACATTTTAGGACGGCGTCGGATGTGCAAAACGCCACCATCCACACTAGGACGAGGGGTAAACGCCTCCCGGCTAACACGTTCTCCAAGCTCAAAAGTGAACCACGGAGCCCACTGGGCGGTCATCATGGTTGACGCACCGACGCCAGCACGTCGGCGGGCAACCTCCCACTGCATAAGCAGCACAGCGTCGGTCCAGCCTGGGGCGCGAAAAAGGCGCCGCAAGATGGATGTGGTGATATGAAACGGGATGTTACCAACAATCACATGAGGGTGGGCTGGCAGACGGTATCTCAGAAAATCTTCGTTGATGACAGTCACAGCATCGTCAAGTTCCCGCCGCAGCGCACCTGCCAGCGCGGGGTCAATTTCAACAGCTGTGAGAGATCGTCCCGTACAAGACAACGGATGAGTCAGCGCTCCTTGGCCGGGACCAATCTCAATCAAGGGGCCGCTAGTGCTTCCCACACGCTCCAAGAGAGAGGCGATAACGCGGGAGTCAGTGAGAAAGTTCTGGCCGTTTTCGTGACGACCACGAGAATATGCAGACATGGGATGCTCCGAAAAGAAGAGTTTTGGAGCCGGGCATGGCAAAATGACAGCCCGGCTTAGTGACCGGAGCGGTGACCACTACTGGAAGGTCAACCGCTGTTAGCGGTTGCGGCGCAACCGCATCGAAGCAGTTCCCAAAATCAACATGTTCTCGACATTAGCATCCGTTGTATTCAGGGTCAAGTCCGACGGAGTGGTGTTTCTGCCTTTCGTTGAAACAAGCAGTGTGATGGCGTCAGGGACCGGCACGTGCTTGGTGCTGTGACTGGTTCATGCGACCTCCTTGGTGGTGGTGTCGGCGTC
>NZ_JANIKI010000024.1:0-3745 GCF_024580435.1 Corynebacterium sp. 5QC2CO
TCAGGTGGGTTAGTATCCCTGATTCACCATGGGCGCGGACACACGGGTACGGGAATATCAACCCGTTATCCATCGACTACGCCTGTCGGCCTCGCCTTAGGTCCCGACTCACCCTGGGAGGATTAACCTGGCCCAGGAACCCTTAGTCATTCGGCGGAGGAGTTTTCCACTCCTCATTCGCTACTCATGCCTGCATTCTCACTCGCGCACACTCCACACTAGGGTTACCCCAGCGCTTCACAGCAGTCACGCGACGCTCCCCTACCCAACCACCACAAAAGGTGATTGCCGCGGCTTCGGCGGTGTACTTGAGCCCCACTACATTGTCGGCGCAGAACCACTCGACCAGTGAGCTATTACGCACTCTTTCAAGGATGGCTGCTTCTAAGCCAACCTCCTGGTTGTCTTCGCGATCCCACATCCTTTTCCACTTAGCACACCCTTAGGGGCCTTAGCCGGCGATCTGGGCTGTTTCCCTCTCGACTACGAAGCTTATCCCCCGCAGTCTCACTGCCGTGCTCTGACCTCACCGGCATTCGGAGTTTGGCTGATGTCGCTAAGATGATAGTCCCGCTAAACCAACCAGTAGCTCTACCTCCAGGAGGAAACACACGACGCTGCACCTAAATGCATTTCGGGGAGAACCAGCTATCACGGAGTTTGATTGGCCTTTCACCCCTACCCACAACTCATCCCCTCAGTTTTCAACCTAAGTGGGTTCGCGCCTCCACAGAGTCTTACCTCTGCTTCACACTGGCCATGGGTAGATCACCCCGCTTCGGGTCCAGGACATGCCACTAAAAACACACTAGTTAGTATTCGCTTTCGCTACGACTACCCCACCAAACGGGTTAACCTCGCGACATGCCGCTGACTCGCAGGCTCATTCTTCAAAAGGCACGCCATCACCCAAAAAAGGCTCTGACGGATTGTAAGCACATGGTTTCAGGTACTATTTCACTCCCCTCCCGGGGTACTTTTCACCATTCCCTCACGGTACTAATCCGCTATCGGTCATAAGCAGGTATTTAGGCTTACCGGGTGGTCCCGGCAGATTCACAGCAGATTCCACGAGCCCGCTGCTACTCGGGCAACACACCAATTGCAGATACGGGTGTTTCACGTACCGGACTCTCACCGTCTACGGCAGGACATTCCAATCCACTTCCGCTACACCCACACCACACAACGCAGGACTAGCAGACCCTGCAACAATGCATCCCCACAACCCCACGCACGCAAACCCTGCCAGGTATCACACGCACGCGGTTTAGCCTCATCCACGTTCGTTCGCCACTACTAACGGAATCACAATTGTTTTCTACTCCTACGGGTACTGAGATGTTTCACTTCCCCGCGTAACCACCAATTAGACTATGAATTCATCTAACGGCGACCGCCCACAACGACGGCCAGGTTTCCCCATTCGGACACCCTCGGATCAACGCTCAGTTGGCAGCTCCCCGAGGCCTATCGCAGCCTCTCACGTCCTTCATCGGCCTACTATGCCAAGGCATCCACCATGCGCCCTTACAACACAACACACAAACAAATAACTAAGAACAATCACAAACAGAAAAACTGCTTGACAAAATCGAACTTACAGAAAAACAAGATGCTCGCGTCCACTATCCAGTTCTCACACAACACCCACACACCACACACAAACCACCAAACAGCAGCCTGCCCGCAGCACGCAGCAACCTGTAAACAGGAACAACAACGTGTGTCATCCCAGACACCCAACAGCGCACCAACAACCAACCAACACAAAAGGAAAGCACAAACGCTTAAAATCATCACACGCACGCGCAGACCACCACTTCAGTGATCTAACCAGTAGGTGTTCCACCCAAAAAACAAAAAATAGCCACACGCCACCAACACGATGACACATGACAGAAGAAAAAATAATCTCCTTAGAAAGGAGGTGATCCAGCCGCACCTTCCGGTACGGCTACCTTGTTACGACTTCGTCCCAATCGCCAATCCCACCTTCGACAGCTCCCTAACGAGTTTAGGCCACTGGCTTCGGGTGTTACCGACTTTCATGACGTGACGGGCGGTGTGTACAAGGCCCGGGAACGTATTCACCGCAGCGTTGCTGATCTGCGATTACTAGCGACTCCGACTTCACGGGGTCGAGTTGCAGACCCCGATCCGAACTGAGACCGGCTTTGCGGGATTAGCTCGCCCTCACGGACTGGCAACCCACTGTACCGACCATTGTAGCATGTGTGAAGCCCTGGACATAAGGGGCATGATGATTTGACGTCATCCCCACCTTCCTCCGAGTTAACCCCGGCAGTTTCTTACGAGTCCCCACCACAACGTGCTGGCAACATAAGACAAGGGTTGCGCTCGTTGCGGGACTTAACCCAACATCTCACGACACGAGCTGACGACAACCATGCACCACCTGTATACAAGCCACAAGGGAAACACCATCTCTGGCGCGATCCTGTATATGTCAAGCCCAGGTAAGGTTCTTCGCGTTGCATCGAATTAATCCACATGCTCCGCCGCTTGTGCGGGCCCCCGTCAATTCCTTTGAGTTTTAGCCTTGCGGCCGTACTCCCCAGGCGGGGCGCTTAATGCGTTAGCTACGGCACGGATCCCGTGGAAGGAAACCCACACCTAGCGCCCACCGTTTACGGCATGGACTACCAGGGTATCTAATCCTGTTCGCTCCCCATGCTTTCGCTCCTCAGCGTCAGTTACTGCCCAGAGACCCGCCTTCGCCACCGGTGTTCCTCCTGATATCTGCGCATTTCACCGCTACACCAGGAATTCCAGTCTCCCCTACAGTACTCAAGTTATGCCCGTATCGCCTGCACGCCCGGAGTTAAGCCCCGGAATTTCACAGACGACGCGACAAACCACCTACGAGCTCTTTACGCCCAGTAATTCCGGACAACGCTCGCACCCTACGTATTACCGCGGCTGCTGGCACGTAGTTAGCCGGTGCTTCTTCTCCATCTACCGTCAGAAACCCTTCGTCGATGGTGAAAGGAGTTTACAACCCGAAGGCCGTCATCCCCCACGCGGCGTCGCTGCATCAGGCTTCCGCCCATTGTGCAATATTCCCCACTGCTGCCTCCCGTAGGAGTCTGGGCCGTGTCTCAGTCCCAATGTGGCCGTCCACCCTCTCAGGCCGGCTACCCGTCGCCGCCTTGGTAGGCCATTACCCCACCAACAAGCTGATAGGCCGCGGGCCCATCCCACACCGAAAAAACTTTCCACCACAGTATCCACACCATGGTCCTATCCGGTATTAGACCCAGTTTCCCAGGCTTATCCCGAAGTGCAGGGCAGGTCACCCACGTGTTACTCACCCGTTCGCCACTCGTGTACCCCAGCAAGCTGGAGCCTTACCGTTCGACTTGCATGTGTTAAGCACGCCGCCAGCGTTCGTCCTGAGCCAGGATCAAACCCTCCATCAAAAACCCTTCAAATCAGAAGAATCAAAAAACAATGAAAGGCCCAAAAACCTGACAAAAACAAAACAAACAACCACCACACACCAAAAGTGCGCGGCCTGGCCGTTATCCAAAAATAAAACGTTCTCCCCTTCCGAACCGACGAGGCCAAAAAAAGAAGAGAACAACCATGATCTTTCCCACAAATGAAAAAAACCACGCGAAAAGCACCCAAACAAAGGCGCCGCCACGCAATCCATCACCCGCAAGCACACAAGGACCCAAAACAAACAAAGGCCCCCGGCACCCACCAGCAACACACACGC
>NZ_JANIKI010000025.1:0-2632 GCF_024580435.1 Corynebacterium sp. 5QC2CO
CACGCCCGGTCCCATTCCGAACCCGGAAGCTAAGTCCACCAGCGCCGATGGTACTGCACTCGGGAGGGTGTGGGAGAGTAGGTCGCCGCCGGCATAAATACTTTTTGTTGGTGGGTCGTTGCAGCCAAATCCCCTGTGTGGGGCGGGGGCTGCCGCGGCCCACCTTTTGTTTTACCTACGAGTAAACGACATTCAATCGATATATGTCGAGCTTATGTTTCGGTGATAGCCACTGATCTTGCTTGGTTACGGGCATTTGGAACGGGTCCGATGCGCAGTAGGCCGGTCGAAGGCTCGTTGAATTCTGGCACTGCGCTTGCTGGCATGTCTGATTCATTTATTGCACTTCTCTGACTATCACTGTCAGTCATGCCTACACGCCGATACCCCGGTTCAATTGGGGTTTTACTGGAAAGCTGTCCAAATAGGGATTCATACGCTATTCGGAATTCGTCCTGATTCTCGAGTCGTACCTTCGAGACAACGCGGCGCCGTTCTCGATCGTGCCAAAAGGAAATCCCGTATGGGCGAGGTAATGCCTGCGCCCATACGGGAATGTGTTGTATTTAGTCACGCCAGCGCGGTCTGGGATTGAGCTAGCCAGCCGCGCTAATCAAAGTACCGAAGTTAGTTATTACTGCTCGGCTTAGCCGGCGGGACGTCGCCGTAGCCGTCGTGGTCCTTATCTTCAGAGTTGATACCTCCGCGGAAGGTGTCGTGAGCACTCGGAGTAACTGCGTGCGGTGCACGGTCGGCGGTGTTGAACAAAAGGTTCAAGATGATTGCTGCGACGGAACCTACACAGATGCCCGAGGCCATAAACGTTTGTGCCCACGCCGGCAGTCCGGAGAATAGTTCGGGCGATACAGCAGGAAGCAATGCCAGTGCCAACGGAATACCAACGACGATTACGTTGGATTCAGTGAACTTAACCTTGGATAGGGTGCGGACGCCAGATGCTGCGACCATGCCGAACAAGGCGATACCGGCACCTCCCAAAACTGGAGCTGGAATTGCAGCAACGAGAGCGGCCGTCTTCGGAATCAGGCCCAGAACCAGCAGCATTCCGCCTGCAGCTGCGGTAACCCACCGGGATCGCACACCCGTGATGGACAGGACGCCGATGTTCTGGGCAAACGCCGTGTATTGGAAGGTATTGAAAATACCGCCGAGCACGGTCGCAGCACCGTCGGCACGCAGTGTGTCGGCAATACGGCGATTATCAATCTCGGTCTCGGTAATCTCACCGATTGCAAGCACATCTCCAGTCGCTTCGACCATAGTCACAAGCGAAACAATGCACATGGCAAATACGGCCGAGAAGACAAACTCAGGCATGCCGAAGTAGAACGGATGTGTCAGCCCAAAGATTGGTGAGTCCTTGGTCCCAGACCAATCCACCATTCCCAATGGAATGCATAGCAGCAACCCAGAAATCATGCCCACTAGAACGGCGATTCGGGCGAGCCATTCCGGTGCCCAACGCTCAATACTGAGGATCAAGACCAACACAAACACAGCTACTGCCAAGTTTTGGGGTGTGCCGAAATCAGGAGTGTCCTTTACTTCAGCACCGCCACCAACCCAGTCGGCTGCGACTGGCATAAGCGTCGTGCCGATAATCAATAGCACCGTACCAGTGACCAACGGCGGAAATAGGCGTAGAAGCGACGCGAAAAGCGGTGCAAAGAGCATTATGAAGATGCCCGATGCGATCACCGAACCGTAGATTGCGGGCACGCCGTATTGCGATCCGATAGTGACCATCGGAATGGCGGCAGAGAAGGTACAGCCCTGAATCAGTGGTAGTCGCACACCAAATCGCCAAATACCCACCGATTGCACGATGGTGGCGATGCCGGCAACAAACAGGTCCGCGGCAATTAGGTGCGGAATATCGGATGGGGACATACGCCCGGCATCCACAAGTGCCCAGCCCACGAAAAGCGGGACTGCCACCGCGCCTGCATACGCGGCGAGCACATGTTGAAAGCCGAGTACAAGCAGTTTCACATGGCCCGGATACTCATCGACCGGATGGACGGTCCGGGCATCGGTCTTCGTTGATGTAGTCACAGTTCGACTTTAGTTCCATAGTCCAGCTTTTCCTCACTGGAGCTTTCTATTGGGGTGGTTTCGCTCCATCTCGCTTTACGACGAGGCTTTCGGGCCACGTCATTCTGCTGAGATAGTTCGTTAGTGTGCGTGAGCGGCCGGTGAACGAATGCATTGCCGAACAGCTTTAAGTGAAACTCTAGAGTTATGGTCTTCTATTAGCTCGAAAGTTCCCTAGAAAGGCATTGTGACCTGGGGGTTCGCTTTATGTGTGAAGTGTGTGTAATGTATCCGGGGTCAGCGCGACAGGGCGATGTGATCGCTTGTTGTGGTGATGTGGGGGAGAGTTTACTTTGTATTCACGGTCGGTTTGACTTGTGTTTGCAGTGAAGGTAGAGTCTTCTTCTGCTGCTCATGGGGTGGCTGCTGCTTGGTTGTGGTGGTTGTTTTGTGGGTGTGTGTTGTGTGAGAACTCAATAGTGTGCCGATGTACTAACTAATACTTTTTTGGGAAAGTGCTTGTTTGGTTGTCGTGTGCGTGTGTGTTGCTGGTGGGTGCCGGGGGCCTTTGTTTGTT
>NZ_JANIKI010000026.1:0-1744 GCF_024580435.1 Corynebacterium sp. 5QC2CO
GGCCATCGTGGTTATCCCTTTCGAGGAAGTGTGGTTATGGAATCGAAAGGTACTACGGTGGTCGCCTCATGCATTCATCAGGCCCTCACCGATAGTCACAGATACACCACGCTAACGGACGCAACCCGCCTTATCGCCTACGCCGAATCAGCTATCCGGCTCACGCATTTCCACTGGAAATTTATACGGCCGCGTTGGCCTTGCGAACCTCGCGTTCACGACTCTTCAGCGCCTTATTGAGAAGCATAAAGAACCACACAAAGCCGACCGTCAGGATGATGTGACCGAGTCCTGCAATTCCCGAGTACATCGCACCCCAGGCCTCCGGGCCTGAAACAACGTGCACGATACCGTTTGCCACCATCATGCCAATCGTCCAAACAATACCGACGTTCTGGACAATGAACCAGCGATCAAATCCCTTGACAGCTGAAATATTGAACTGCCCATCCAATGCCAGCGCAACCAAGAAAAAGATTGTGCCAAGAACAAGGAAATGCGTGTGCAGCGTATTGAGCTGCGTTTTATCCCCAAAATCCATCGCACGAGTAAATTCACGATAGAAGACGCCAGAAAACAGACCAAGACCAAGATAGACCGAAGCAGCTGTGAATAACTTACGCATACTTCGTAGCCTACTCAGATAACGCTGGCTTCTAAACGGACTAAACCCAGGGGGTTAAACGAAAGTTTGATACCGCGAAACTAGAGCAGCCTCAAACTAACCGCGCGAATCGAGCCACCGCACGTTTCGGCGCAGATTTAAATAGGGCCATCACTAACCCATATAGGCCGGGCGCTACCTCTGCCCGACCCCTCTCCGCTGCACGTAACGTGCGCTCCACCAGATAATTGAGATTCTGCTCCGGCATAAGACGCAACTTCACCGACTTCGCCTGCGTCACGACGTCCCGGAGAGCGGTGGTCTGAACCTTACCCGGGTAGCAAATAGTGACAGTTACTCGATGAGGCTTTAATTCCTCTCTAAGACAGATACCCCAGTGCCGAATAAACGCTTTCGATGCTGTGTACACCGCGAGCCCTGGTGTTGGTGCTACAGCTGAGATCGATGAAACGAGAATGATGTGGGCATTCTTTTCGAATAGATCGTTTAGAGAGTAAACCGCTGCGACCGTTCCGCGAATATTCGTCTGTATCATTTGATCAGCCTGCGAAAAGTCCTGGGTATTAACATCGCCATAATTCGCATACGCGGCATTGAGGATTAAATAACCTATCGTCGCGTGATGGCGCTCGACATGATTCCGGATTTTATCGCCAAAATGATCATCGGACTGGTCTAGACGAAGATATCGTAGACGCGAACCTTGGCTCCTAGAGTGTTCAAAGTCCTCGCTGGAAGAATCATCGTTGTAGCTACGAGAGATACACCAGATTTCATCCAGGTCCGGACGTAGTTGCCAAAGTTTATCGGCGAAGACGGCGCCTATGCCCCGAGATGCACCAGTCACGATTCCCACTCGCATGCATTCGACGATACAGCTGACTGGGTCGAGCAATTAAAACAGCGCCGACGAAGAATGCTGTATAGGAATGAGCATGCCACCAGAAAGATACGCGGTAAACTAAAACGCTAGTTAATTCCGTTTACCCGTGGGTAAAACAAAAGGTGGGCCGCGGCAGCCCCCGCCCCACACAGGGGATTTGGCTGCAACGACCCACCAACAAAAAGTATTTATGCCGGCGGCGACCTACTCTCCCACACCCTCCCGAGTGCAGTACC
>NZ_JANIKI010000027.1:0-1601 GCF_024580435.1 Corynebacterium sp. 5QC2CO
TATTTATGCCGGCGGCGACCTACTCTCCCACACCCTCCCGAGTGCAGTACCATCGGCGCTGGTGGACTTAGCTTCCGGGTTCGGAATGGGACCGGGCGTGACCCCACCGCTAACACCACCGACAAAAACCAGGCAACAACCAACCCCACCACAACGGGTAGGCGGTGTCATGCCAGACACTGAACAGTAGACGCGAGCAAAAACCCTTGTGTTTCACACTATTTTTGTGTGTTGAATGTTTGGTCTATTAGTACCGGTCACCTCCACACCTTACGATGCTTCCAGATCCGGCCTATCAACCCCATCATCTATAGGGGACCTCAAAAGAAACCTAATCTTGGAACAGGCTTCCCGCTTAGATGCTTTCAGCGGTTATCCCTTCCGTACGTAGCCAACCAGCCATGCCCCAGGCGGGACAACTGGCACACCAGAGGTACGTCCATCCCGGTCCTCTCGTACTAGGGACAGCCTTCCTCAAGTTTCTACGCGCGCGGCGGATAGAGACCGAACTGTCTCACGACGTTCTAAACCCAGCTCGCGTGCCGCTTTAATGGGCGAACAGCCCAACCCTTGGGACCTACTCCAGCCCCAGGATGCGACGAGCCGACATCGAGGTGCCAAACCATCCCGTCGATATGGACTCTTGGGGAAGATCAGCCTGTTATCCCCGGGGTACCTTTTATCCGTTGAGCGACACCGCTTCCACAAGCCGGTGCCGGATCACTAGTCCCTAGTTTCCTACCTGCTCGACCTGTCAGTCTCACAGTCAAGCTCCCTTGTGCACTTACACTCAACACCTGATTGCCAACCAGGCTGAGGGAACCTTTGGGCGCCTCCGTTACTCTTTGGGAGGCAACCGCCCCAGTTAAACTACCCACCAGGCACTGTCCCTAACCCGGATCACGGGCCGAGGTTGAGATGTCCAATACGATCAGAGTGGTATTTCAACAACGACTCCACCCCAACTGGCGTTGAGGTATCACAGTCTCCCACCTATCCTACACAAACCGAACCGAACACCAATACCAAGCTATAGTGAAGGTCCCGGGGTCTTTTCGTCCTGCCGCGCGTAACGAGCATCTTTACTCGTACTGCAATTTCGCCGGGTCTGTGGTTGAGACAGCAGGGAAGTCGTTACGCCATTCGTGCAGGTCGGAACTTACCCGACAAGGAATTTCGCTACCTTAGGATGGTTATAGTTACCACCGCCGTTTACTGGGGCTTAAATTCTCCGCTTCGACCCAAAGGGTCTAACAGGTCCTCTTAACCTTCCAGCACCGGGCAGGCGTCAGTCCGTATACATCGACTTACCCGTCTTCGCACGGACCTGTGTTTTTAGTAAACAGTCGCTTCCCTCTATTCTCTGCGGCCACAACCAGCTCAACCACGTCGGTCACCAGTCATGGCCCCCCTTCTCCCGAAGTTACGGGGGCATTTTGCCGAGTTCCTTAACCACAGTTCTCCCGATCGCCTTAGTATTCTCTACCTGACTACCTGTGTCGGTTTCGGGTACGGGCCGTATATCCACATCGCTAGAGGCTTTTCTCGGCAGCATAGGATCACCAACTTCCCCAAAACGGGTACGCATCACGCCTCACCCA
>NZ_JANIKI010000028.1:0-1452 GCF_024580435.1 Corynebacterium sp. 5QC2CO
GGTTGCGTCCGTTAGCGTGGTGTATCTGTGACTATCGGTGAGGGCCTGATGAATGCATGAGGCGACCACCGTAGTACCTTTCGATTCCATAACCACACTTCCTCGAAAGGGATAACCACGATGGCCGCTGGTCCTTATTCTATAGACCCGTCTTCCTACTTAGACGAATTGCTCGCTCAAGCCTCTCCTGATCTGATGCGCGAGATGCTTCAAGGATTTATCAACCAAATCCTCTCGACCCAAGCAGACCAAGTCTGCGGCGCTGAATACGCCACCTCCTCTGAGTCTCGTACTAACGTCCGCAACGGCTATCGCCACCGTGACCTTGATACCCGCGTGGGCACGATTGATGTGGCTGTTCCCAAATTACGCACTGGATCATTCTTCCCAAACTGGCTACTTGAACGACGAACCCGGGCTGAACGCGCACTAACTACCGTAATTGCTACCTGCTATTTAAAGGGCGTATCCACTCGCAGGATGAACGATCTTGTCGCCAGTCTAGGTATCAATAATCTCTCAAAATCCCAGGTATCTGAGATGGCCAAAGACCTCGACGGAATGGTCGAAGACTTCCGCACCAGGCCACTAGATACCGGCCCATACTTGTATGTCTCATGTGACGCGTTGACCATGAAAGTCCGTGAAGGCGGACGAGTGGTTAAAACCTCCGTACTCCTTGCTACCGGGGTTAATGCTGAAGGCTACCGCGAGCTACTAGGCATGCAGGTTGCTACCTCGGAATCAGTAGCATCCTGGACCGGGTTCTTTAGAGACCTTAAAGCCCGCGGACTCAACGAGGTTTACCTCGTTACCAGTGATGCTCACTTAGGTATCCAGCATGCGATTAGTGATGTCTTACCGAATGCGTCCTGGCAACGATGCCGTACCCATTTCGCCAAGAACCTCTCAGCCATGGTCCCCAAGACTCAATGGCCGACGCTATCGGCGATGTTTCACACGATATTCCAACAACCAGACTCGGAATCGGTGTGGTCCCAAGCCAAAGAGGTCGTGGCATTTTGTGAGCAGAAGTTCCCACACGTGGCCGACTACCTGGAAGAAGCCCTCGACGAACTATTGGCGTTTACCAATACCCCGAAGTCGGTGTGGAAGAAAGTCTGGTCGAATAACCCCACTGAACGGCTTAATCGTGAAATCCGCCGGCGCACAGATGTTGTTGGAATCTTCCCTAACCGTGATGCAGTCGTGCGCCTTGTTGGTGCTGTGTTGGCAGAACAACATGATGACTGGATTCAGCAAAACCGCTACATGTCACTGACCAGTCTGGAACAGACCAAAGCAATGATCACCGCCAGCATCATCGACGCCGACACCACCACCAAGGAGGTCGCATGAACCAGTCACAGCACCAAGCACGTGCCGGTCCCTGACGCCATCACACTGCTTGTTTCAACGAAAGGCAGAAACACCACTCCGTCGGACTTGACC
>NZ_JANIKI010000029.1:0-1401 GCF_024580435.1 Corynebacterium sp. 5QC2CO
GGTGTGGGAGAGTAGGTCGCCGCCGGCATAAATACTTTTTGTTGGTGGGTCGTTGCAGCCAGTTGCCCTGTGTGGGGCGGGGGCTGCCGCGGCCCACCTTTTGTTTTACCCACAGGTAAACGGGATTAACTACCGTTTTAATGCTTATGGTCTCTTTCTGGTTAGGGCGTTTTGCCATGAGGCCGGTTTTGTCGCGGCGGATATGGAAACCTTTAGTCGACCGGCAGTAAACCCGCGAGCAAGTCAGAATCGAATACTTCCGTCGTGCAACGATCACTGACACATACCGCCAGCTAGCCAAAGAACCGATGCAACACCTCTAGTCATTCCAATGAACGGCTCTGATCATCCACGCTGTTGTTCGAGTCGGCCAATATTACTTAGTGCTCAAGACAGGGTCCGACGTGCTCGAGCCAATCAACTAGCAAGCAGCGAGCTGCTTCCATGTCTTTATCCTGGTGCGAACCGTAGTGAGGGGGCAACAGCGTTGGTATGTACCCACTTTCACGTCGGCCATGCTGATGGAGTGGAAGACGCCCACGCTCGCTACTTCGACTCAAACAGCTCTGACTCGGCCAGGCAGGGTACCAGTTGGATTACCTCGTCGAACAGAACCTCGAATCGATTACTCAGGCCTCGGGGTGGTGTCAGTTCCCAGTGTTGGTAGAAAGGCTCGTACAAGCCACCTAGGTGACTGCATTTGAAACTAGGAGCTTGGAGCCACCACCTCCTTGTCCGTTTGCTCTTCCCGCTCTCATCTAAGCAGTAATTCCATCCAGCCCAACTGCTACGCGATAATCTGTCGGGACGTGCGGTCAATTTCCTCAATGAGCATTTCCTAACCATCATCGGGATCATTCTCGAACTTGCGGCTGAATCAATTTCGCCTTGTAAAGACTGCCGACTCCTTCAGTTGGAGCGTTGTCCTCAGAATCGTCGAATGTGATTACGCTCGGTCGGGTTCCAGAGCTGTAGTGGGAATTAGATCCAGTGCGCTTCACTTACTGCCTCGTGCATGTTGTAGTTGGATGGCTTATGGCTGTTAATGTGTTGATGCACGTTAAAAAAGCCCCGATGACCTGGGGGTTCGCTTTATGTGTGAAGTGTGTGTAATGTATCCTGGGTCAGCGCGACAGGGCGATGTAATCGCTTGTTGTGGTGATGTGGGGGAGAGTTTACTTTGTATTCACGGTCAGTTTGACTTGTGTTTGCAGTGAAGGTAGAGTCTTCTTCTGCTGCTCACGTGGTGGTTGCCCTGGTTTGGGGTGGTTGTCTTCGTGGGTGTGTGTTGTGTGAGAACTCAATAGTGTGCCGATGTACTAACTAATACTTTTTTGGGAAAGTGCTTGTTTGGTTGTCGTTTGCGCGTGTGTGTTGCTGGTGGGTGCCGGGGGCCTTTGT
>NZ_JANIKI010000003.1:0-248648 GCF_024580435.1 Corynebacterium sp. 5QC2CO
GCGGGGAGGGGTGAATTATTGTGGATTTAGGCGATGTGTTTTCGGGTACTGGCTCGATGACTTTTGAACTTTTAAAGACATTGGCTGTTGAATGGGCTCCTGACCTCCTGATTAGTAAATGAGCAGTGACGACGTAATAAACCCGTTTTTCCATTTGCATTTCGGGGTGAAGAGGGGTCAAGATTGGGTAGCCCAGACTGCCCGAATGGGGTAGAGGGTGTTGCACTGCTCACACTCTTTGATATTGTGTGTTCTAATCCACTGCAGGTGTCGGTTCTTTATGGTTACGACACGGTCGATGTGAACTAAGCAAACTTTTTTCACTGGGCAAGATGCAATGGAACGCAAATGTCGCGCATAATTGAATCATTGGAAACAATGCGACCCCGAAGGGGTGGCGTGGAGTTGGGAGGCAGCATGCTGTTTTCCGCTGTGCCTGCTTCCCCCGCACTCTGGAGTCGTTAAGAAGAATTTTTCTGTGAAAGGGAAGTTGTGGCTACTAAAGACGGCAAGGCTGTACTCCACTACCCGGGCGGCGAGTTCGAGATGGACATCGTCAAGGCAACCGAGGGTAACGACGGTATTGCACTGGGCAAGATGCTCCAGGAAACTGGACTGACCACCTTTGACCCGGGCTACACCGCCACCGGTTCTACCGAGTCCAAGATCACTTACATCGACGGCGGTAACGGCATCCTGCGCTACCGCGGTTACCCGATTGAGCAGCTGGCTGAGAAGGCTACCTTCAACGAGGTTTCCTACCTGCTGATTCACGGCCACCTTCCGTCTGAGGAAGAGCTTGCGCAGTTCAACCACGACATTCGTCACCACACCCTGCTGGACGAGGACTTCCGTCGCGCATTCAGCATCTTCCCGCGTGGCGCACACCCGATGCAGACCCTGGCTTCCTCGGTCAACATTCTGGCTTCCTACTACCAGGACGAGCTGGATCCGCTGAACGAAGAGCAGCGCAACCTGGCTGCGGTTCGCCTCATGGCTAAGGTCCCGATGCTGGCTGCATACGCTTACCGCGCATCCAAGGGTGAGCCGTACATGTACCCGGACAACAACCTGAACGCTCGCGAGAACTTCCTGCGCATGATGTTCGGTTACCCGACCGCTGACTACGAGGTAGACCCGGTAGTGGTAGACGCTCTGGACAAGCTGCTCATCCTGCACGCTGACCACGAGCAGAACTGCTCCACCTCCACCGTCCGCATGGTCGCTTCCTCCGGCGCTTCCATGTTCGTCTCCATCGCTGCTGGTATCAACGCTCTGTCCGGCCCGCTGCACGGTGGCGCTAACCAGGCTGTTCTGGAGATGCTCGAGGACATCCAGCAGAACCACGGTGGCGACGCAACCGAGTTCATGAACCGCGTGAAGAACAAGGAGCCGGGCGTCCGCCTTATGGGCTTCGGTCACCGCGTCTACAAGTCCTACGACCCGCGTGCAGCTATCGCTAAGAAGACCGCTCACGAGGTGCTCCAGCACCTCGGCGGCGACGAGCTGCTGGATCTGGCCATGAAGCTGGAAGAAATTGCACTGGCTGATGACTACTTCGTCTCCCGCAAGCTCTACCCGAACGTTGACTTCTACACCGGTCTGATTTACCGCGCCATGGGCTTCCCGACGGACTTCTTCACCGTCCTGTTCGCCATCGGCCGCCTCCCGGGCTGGATCGCTCAGTTCAACGAGCAGGTCACTGACCCGGCATCGAAGATCAACCGTCCTCGCCAGATTTACACCGGCGAGACCGAGCGTGACTTCGTTCCGCGCGACCAGCGCTAAAGATTTTCTAGCGATTACCGCGTAGGGGTTCCTCGCAGGTAACTCAGCATAGAAAAGTTCAGCGTTGAAAACGCGAAAAGGCGCGTACTAGCCTTCGAAAGGTTGGTACGCGCCTTTTATTTTTCCTAGAATTTTAAGAAACCCCATTTAAGTTGGGTCCATTTACGTTGGGCTGAATACCAACTGTGAAAAGCCAACTGTGATAGGAGATTGTCTTGTCCAAGCCAGAACTCACTGCTAAGTCCGGTCCGGCTCCGACGGAACTCGTCATCAACGACCTCACTGTCGGTGACGGCAAGGAGGCTACCCCGGGTGCTCGTGTCGAGGTCCACTACGTGGGTGTTGACTACGAAACCGGTGAAGAGTTCGACTCTTCCTGGAACCGTGGCCAGTCCATCGAGTTCCCGCTGAACGGCCTGATTGCCGGTTGGCAGGAAGGCATTCCGGGCATGAAGGTCGGCGGTCGCCGCGAGCTGATTTGCCCGCCGGAGAAGGCTTACGGCCCGGCTGGTGCAGGACACTTCCTGTCTGGTAAGACCCTGGTCTTCGTCATCGACCTGTTGGACGTTAAGTAGAAGTGCACACGCTGGCTCCGTTGGCCGGCTGAGCTTCGCTTCGCGGTTCCTGCGCCATCCCCCTGTCGGCGGTTTGCAGGATTTCCGGCGAAGAAAGTGACTGCGTTTATGACACTTCAGGCGTGAGAAATTGCCCAAAAGTGTCATAAACCCAGTCACTTTCTTGCTTTCTGAGGTTGGGGTGGGGGCTGAAGGCCCACACCAGGCCCACACCAGCCCCAAACCAGGCCCAGACCCCTTACTCGCCCAGCGCGAAGCGACGGTAATGGTCGAAACGCTGCTCACGGCCAACGCGAGCCGGATTCTTCTCCAGCGCCCAGAGGGCGTGCTCGATAGCACTCAGAGCACGGCGGGGCAGCTCGGCCGGATTCTCAGGTTCGGCCACAATCTCGTCGATGACCCCGGTCTTCAGCATGGCCTCGGCGCCAACGCCCTGCTCCTCCATCATTTCCGGGGCATGCTCGGTGTCTCGGTAGATAATCGCCGAAGCACCCTCCGGCGGCAACGGAGACATCCAGGCATCATGCATCGCCAGCACGCGGTCAGAGGGCAGCATGGCCAGCGCACCACCACCGCAGCCCTGGCCGAGAATGAGTGACACGGTCGGAACCTTCAAGTTCACCAGCGTGGTCAAGGTGCGGGCAATCTCGCCGGCCATGGCATTTTCCTCGGCGTCCTTGGTCAACTCAGCGCCTGGGGTGTCAATGACCGTGACCAGCGGAATGTTCAGGCTTTCCGCGATGCGCATCGCGCGGCGGGCAAAACGCAGCGACCCCGGACCCATTGGATGCGTGCCCAGGGGCGGTTGGTTATGGCGATCCTGTGCGACCAGAATCACCGGCCGCTCACCAATCCGCGCCAGGCGAGCCCGGACCGACAGCGACTTGTGGCCATCGCCAGTGCCGGAAATTGGCACGGAGCAGTCCACAAGGGCATCGATAATATCGCCGCCACCTGGACGAGAAGTATCGCGGGTGCGACGGATAGCTTCCCAGGTATCGCGACCATCAATGGCTGCTGCTGGCGGTGGGGTGGGTTCGCTGGGGTCTCCGTCGGCAAGCACGTCGATGGTGCGGCGGACAGCGCCGCGCAGACCTTCGAGCGGAATGATGCCGTCGATAATGCCCTGCTTGAACAGATTCTCGGAGGTCTGAACGCCTTCGGGCATGGGTTCGCCGGTAGCGAGCTCGACGACGCGCGGGCCGAGGAAGCCAAGAAGCGCGCCGGGCTCTGCGAAGGTGAAGTGGCCTGCCGACCCCCAGGACGCCATGACACCACCGGTAGTGGGATTGCGCAGGTACACCAGGAATGGCAAGTGAGAATCCTTGTGGCGCGCCACTGCGGTGGTGATAGAGATCATGAGCGCGAACGCAGCAGTGCCCTCCTGCATGCGAGTGCCGCCCGAGGTCGGGGAGAGCAACAACGGCAGCTGCTCCGCGGTCGCGCGCTCGATGCTGCGGATAATACGACGAGCGGTAGCGCCGCCGATAGAACCGCCGAGGAAGCCGAACTCAGAACAGATGACGGCGACGCGTTTGCCGCCGACGGTGCCTTCGCCAGTGATAACGGCCTCATCGAGACCTGTTTTATCAGAGGCGCGGGACAGTGTGCCGCGGTAGGCCTCGTCGATGTCGCCGTGCTCGGGCGCGCCGTCCCAGGATGTGAAACTTCCGTGGTCGAGGACGGTATCTATTACTTGTTGGGCGCTGATTCTAGCCATACCTCCACGGTAGTAAACAAGGGGTAAACCGGCTTAGTTGATGGTGGGCGGAAAGGGGTAGCGCTATTGTCGGACAAAACGTGTCCGCACTACCGAGGAGTCGAACCAATGCCGATTACTGAGCGCCTCACCGAGCTGGCTGAGCAGAGGCCAAACGTATGTGTCGTCGGTTCCATCAACGCAGACCTGACTGTCACCGTGAAGCGCCTGCCGCATGGTGGTGAGACTATCGAGGGCAGTCCTCTGCGCATTCTGCCGGGCGGTAAGTCGGCGAATCAGGCGGCGACGGCTGGCAGGCTGGGCGCGGCCGTGGAACTGGTCGGTGCGGTCGGTTCGGATCCGAACGCACAGTTGCTGCGCGACGCGCTTACCGACGCTCACGTGGACATCTCTGCAGTTGAGACCGTCGACGCTGCCACTGGTACAGCCATGATTGTCGTTGATGATGCAGCGGAGAATTTCATTGTCATCTCCGCTGGCGCCAATGGTGAAGTCGATGCTGAGACGGTGCGCGGTCATGCGGACAAGATTCAGCGGGCGGGGTGCCTCGGTCTGTGTCTGGAGATTTGTGATGAGGCAGTCTTGGCCGCCGCACAGATTGCCCACGATGCGGGTGTGCCGGTGGTGTTCAACCTGTCGCCGATTCGGGCGGTCAGCGAGGATCTGCTCGCGCTGGTCGATGTCCTCATTGTCAATGAGCACGAACTCGCAGCCATCATCGGCGCTGAGCGCGCGGTCGCTGGTTGCGAGCACGGACAGTGGGATGCGGTTGGGCGCGCGCTTGCCGACGAACACGGGATTACCACCGCCATTGTCACACTTGGCGGAGGGGGGTCTGCGGTCCTGAGGACGTCGGAAAGCGAGGTGGCAGTCACGCGCATTCCGGCGCTGACTATCGAGGTCGTGGACACCACGGGCTGCGGTGACGCGTACATGGGCACGGTCCTCACCGCGTTGGCCGCGGGCGATGATGTGGTGACGGCAGCTCGTCTTGCGGCGGTGGTCTCGGCGCATGCGGCGACAGGCGTGGGGGCGCAGACCTCCTATGGCGAGACAGGAAAAATCGCGCAGTTTGCGGCGGACCATGGTCTATAAGGTGCGCTGAGCAAACTACGCGATTGACGATTATTCGGTTCTAGGTGACCGTGGCTGAAGGAGCCACGCTCCTTTTGGGCAGGGCTGGGGGCTAGCTCTTGGCCGTCAGGGCCTTCTTCCAGCTGACCGCGGCACCGGTGCGCAGGACATTGCGCGGGTAGATCCAGGCGGCGAGGGCGATGACTGCGGCGACTCCTACAACCATGATTAGCAGCGAAGCCGCCAACTGGAGTGCGGAGAAGTTGCCAACGGCGTACTGCAACGGGGCGGTAGTGATGGAAACTGGCGGAATCCACGAGGCAATCTGCATGACGGTAGAGTCCAGCTTGCTCCAGCCAAACAGCGGAACATACATCGTAATCAGCGAGAACACCAGTACCGGCATCTGTGCGCCCTGGAAATCTTCCATACGGCTGACCAGCGATGCGGAAGCTGCATACAGCGCGGCGAAGAAGAAGTAACCGAGGATGAAGCACGGCACCAGCAGCCAGACTGCGGACCACGGAACGTCGAAGTTTTCCGCCAATCCGGTAATCATGAGGGCAACTGCGGCGCTGGCGGTCAGCACGCTCATCATGATGATGCCGGCCAGACCGGCGCCGAGGATCTTGCCGGCCAGCAGGTGCGCCGGGCGAACTGTCGAGAGAATGATCTCAATGACGCGGGAGGACTTCTCCTCGATGACACTGGTGGCAACTGCGCCACCGAAGACGAGGATGGCGGTCATCATAACCATCACACCAATCAGCGTGATGAGCATCGCGGGCATCTTTTCGTCTTTAGCTTCATCCAGGGACTCCACCGACACGGCTGCGCTTTGAGTCTTGGAGAAAAACTCGCCGGGGTTGATTCCGTTCTCGCTGAGCAGCATCGCCTCGTTCTGCTTCTGCAGCGACTCCTGCAGCATTGGGGCCAGCCAGGATGGGGCGTCGTCGGCAAGCAGCTTCCACGAGCCTTCCTTGCCAGCTGCGGTGTCGGGGACGAGAGCGGCGTCGGCATCGCCGTCGGTGACGGCAGCACGAGCGGCCTTGTCGTCTGCCGCGGACGTGATCTCCAACGGTGACAGCGATGCTGTGGCAAATGCGCCGGCTGCGGCATCCGCGCCTTCAGCATCCTTCATTTCGACGGTGGCGTCGGCGAGAGAGTCCGCGAATGGCGCTTCTCCGACGACCGCGATCTTTACGGTGTCATTATCGGACTTGGAGGTCATGTAGTCGGCAACGAAGATACCGCCGACTGCAGCCACCGCCATGATGATGAGCGTGATTAGCGAGCTCTTTTTCAGCAGATGCTCGCGGAGTTCGCGGACGAAAACAGTCTTAACGGCCGTTGAGGCGTTGTATGTGTTGGTGCTCATTGCTGTACGGCCTCCTGGTAGAGCTCGGTAAGTGGAATTTGCAGAGGTCCAAACGAACGGACCGTTCCCGCTGCCATTGCGCTGTGCAGCAGCTTCTGATCGGTGTCGGCGGGGGCATTGGAATCGAGGTGAACGACGGCGGCGCCGTGGGCATCACGCTCCACGCTTGTCACGCCCTCGACGGAGGTCGCCCAATCCTGGGACGCACCATCGAGTTTGACGACGAATGCCCGTGGGCCACGTGCTCGCAGCTCATCGACTGTGCCCTCGACGAGCATGCGGCCGTCGCGGATAATCCCGACGCGGTCACACATACGCTCAACGAGGTCGAGCTGGTGGGAAGAGAAGACAATCGGGGTGCCGCGGTCGGCGTACTCCTTGAGTACGGAGCTCATCACCTTGACCGCAACTGGGTCGAGACCAGAGAAGGGCTCGTCGAGGACGAGTATTTCTGGGTCGTGGACGAGGGAGGCTGCCAGCTGCACGCGCTGCTGATTACCGAGCGATAGGGTGTCAACTTTATCGTTGGCTCGCTCGGTGAGTCCGAGGCGCGCCAACAAGTTGTCGGCGTTGGACTCTGCGCGTTTGGTGGGCACACCGTGCAGGCGAGCAAAGTAAATCAGCTGTTTGCGGACCTCTGCCTTGGGGTAGAGACCGCGTTCTTCTGGCATGTAGCCAATCGTGCGGCGTAGCGAGTCATTCATCGGGGTATCGCCGATGCGCACTTCGCCTTTATCGGTGGCCAGCACGCCGAGGGCAATGCGCATGGTGGTGGTCTTGCCGGCACCGTTGGAGCCGACGAAGCCGTAGATTTCTCCAGGGTGAACTTGGAAGCTCATGCCACGGAGAACCTGCAGTTCTCCGTAGGACTTCTCAAGCCCGTCAATAATGAGGCTGTTCATGGTGATCCTTAAATTGAGGAGTGAAGGGCAGGGGGGGGGAGGGGCGTGAGTTTTGAGCCCGTACTAGTCGTCGCGCAGATTCCAGGCGTAGACGACGGTGGGCAGCGTGGAAATGTAGAGGAAAGCGATAATCCCGAAGATTCCGAAGCTGTACGGAATGTAGTGTCCCCAGCCAGGTTGTTCGTTCAGAACATAAGTGCCCACCAGAACTAGAGCGAGGAAGGCCACCAAGCCGAAGTAGGTGTAGCAGCGGTATGTCAGTCCCTGCAGGTTCAGGATCTGTTCCTGCTGGTATTCGTCCAGTAGTGAGATGGGCGCGCTGTCAACCATGTCGACTGTGATGTTGAGGCTGGTCCAGACAACGACCATGATGAGGGAAATCACTGGCCAGAGTAGAGAAAGCCAGCCCGGGAAAATATCGGTCAGGCTACCGAGAAGCGCGATGCCGCTCAGCAGCATCAGCACAAGGCATACCTCGAATGCGATGACCAGCTTCCGCCGCGCCGCCTGGTTGCGCCACTTGGGCAACCAGCTCGACATCTGCTCGACACGCTTTGTGTACTTCGCTTCGCGCCGGGCTTCTAGCTTCTCGAAAAAGTTCAGTGTTGCGTTTTCAGTCCGAATAGCTGGCATCGTTAGCTTTCCTTTCGGTATAGGGCAGAGGACATGGGCTTGAATTCCTCGCGAGAGAACACCGCCTCAACGGGGAGATCGAACACCGCGCAGATGCGAAATGCCAGATCTAAGCTGGGGTAGTGGTCACCTCGCTCCAACGCGCCAATCGTTTGAGGATTGACCTCTACTTGTTTGGCTAGTTCGGCTCGGCTGAGTCCGTGTTCTGCCCGCAGCACTGAAATTCTGTTGAATATCGGTTCTTTGGGTTTAATCTTTGGGGACACACCCCAAAGTGTTGTATAAACACAACACTCCGTCAACCGTTCACAACAAAATGAAGTACACTCACCTTTCTAAATCACAGGTCAGCGGGGCAGAAAAAATCTAAAAAATTTTCAGTCCGTACACTCGGTTGGCATGACCACACTCGATCTGAAGTACGATGCAGCGACAACTGGAATTGCCAACGTGGAAATGGTCGATGGCAACGCCATCCCGATTCTGGGGTTTGGCACCTACAAGCTCGACGATGAGCAGGCCCGCGAATCCGTGCGCTACGCCCTGGAAATCGGCTACCGCCACATCGACACCGCATCGCTCTATGGCAATGAGCGAGGGGTGGGGCAGGGTATTGCCGATGCGGTCGCTGCGAACGTCGTAAAGCGTGAAGATATCTTCGTGACCACGAAGGTCTGGAATGATGCGCAGGAGTCGGCGGCGACACGCGAGTCCGTGCAGGCGTCTTTGGAGCGGCTCGGCCTCGAGTATGTTGACCTGGTGCTTGTGCACTGGCCGGTGGAGAAGCAGGGAACATTTGGGCAGTGCTTCGATACGCTGCTGGAGCTCAAGCGGGAGGGGCTAATTCGCTCGGTTGGTGTGGCGAATTTCTACCCAGAGGTGCTCGACCAGCTCTCGGAGACTCCGGTGGTCAACCAGATTGAGCTGCATCCGCAGTTCCCGCAGAATGAGCAGGTTGAAGACGATCGCCGTCGCGGTATCGTCACGCAGGCTTGGTCGCCGCTGGGGCGCGCGAAGTACTTTGAGGGCTCGTCGATTGCTGAAATCGCAGATCGTCTGGGCAAAACTCCCGCCCAAGTTGCTATCCGCTGGCACCTTCAGCGTGGCATCGTGGCCATCCCGAAGTCGGGCACGCCGTCGCGCATCAAGGAGAACTTTCAGGTCACCGACTTTGAGCTCACCGACGAGGACATGGAGACGATTGCGTCGATGGCGCGTGCCGACGGGCGCCTGAGCGGCGACCCGCGGGTATTCGGCAACGAATAAGCGAATTTAGATTTGCTTATAGCCCCATCACTATTGGTGTTTCGCGGGTAGCCTAAAGGCTATGACGAACCCAGCATCTGAAATCCGCGTCGAAGCCGACGGCGCAATTGTCACTATCACCATCGACCGAGATTATAAGCGCAACTCCCTGACTGCCGACGTGTGTCGTGACATCGCCGATGCGGTGGAAGCTGCTGCTGAGGTTCGAGAGCAGCGCGTTATCCTACTGCGCGGCGAAGGCCGCGCTTTCTGTGCGGGTGCAGACCTGAGCGGCCAGCACCATGAAGATTCCTTCCATGAACAGCTCCGTCGAATGCTGCGCACAATCGAGGCCAGCCGTCTGGTGGTTATTGCAGATGTGCAGGGGCCGGCCGTCGGAGCTGGTATGCAGCTGGCGATGGCGGCTGATTTGCGCGTCGTGGGTGAGCGCGGTTGGTTTATGATTCCGCCGGTCAAGCTCGGTATCGCTGTCGATGCCTGGACAATTCGCCGCGTACGCGTACTCGTCGGCGGTGCCCGTGCCCGCACTATTTTGTTGGCGGCCGAGCGCATGGATCAGGAAGCCGCCCGCGGTTGCGGTCTGGCTTCCTACCTCGGTGGGCCGGACAAGGCGGAGGAGGTAGCGCTCCGTATCGCCACCTACGCGCCACTGTCACTGGCCTACCACAAGGCCGTGCTCAACGACGATGAGACACATAGCCCGTTGAAGGACTACCAGCAAGAGCTCTACGACACGGTGTGGGCTTCCGAGGATGCTGCGGAGGCATCGAAGGCGCGAGCCGAAAAGCGCGAACCGAATTTCATCGGCAAATAGGTCGAGTGGGTTCAGCAATTAGGCGAATAGGGTAGGCAGTCATGGGCTCGTGGAAAACTCCCGACAGCGGTCTTACTCAACAGCAGGTCCAGCAACGCATCGAGTTGGGGCACGTCAACGAGCTGCCGCCAACATCCGGGCGCAGTGTGTGGGACATCATCCGTGCCAATGTGTTTACCCGGATTAACGGTATTCTCGCTGTGTTATTCGCCGTCGTGCTCTATACCGGCTCAATCGTCAACGGTGCCTTTGGTCTGCTGATTATCGCCAACTCTATTGTCGGCATCATCCAAGAGCTGCGTGCCAAGCGCACGCTGGACAAGCTCTCCATTGTCGGCCGTGCAAAGCCCATGGTCATTCGCGACGGGGAGCCGGCTCGCGAGATTGACCGCGAGTCCGTCGTCCTCGACGATCTCATCGAGGTCGGTCCCGGTGACCAAATCGTCGTTGACGGTATTCTCCGCTACGCCTCAGACGTGGCTGTCGATGAGTCCTCTCTCACCGGTGAATCCGATGCCGTCGATAAGAGCGTTGGGGACATGGTCTACTCGGGTTCCTCGGTCGTGGTGGGGTCGGCGCGATATCAGGCCACCAAAGTGGGCAAGGAGGCTTACGCCGCCAAGCTCGCAGCTGAGGCCAACAAATTCACGCTGACTGACTCTCAGCTCTTCCGCGGCATCAACAAGATCCTGACCTACATTTCCTGGATTCTCATTCCCGTCGGCGCCCTGGCAATCTATACGCAGCTCTTTGTCGCCGGCGATGATTTCAACGATGCGCTGCTGGGGATGGTCGCCACGCTGGTGCCCATGGTTCCTGAGGGGCTTGTCCTCATGACCACCATCGCATTTGCCCTTGGGGTGGTGCGCTTGGGGCGACATCGAGTGCTGGTCAATGAGTTGCCCGCGATCGAAGGTCTCGCGCGTGTCGACACCGTGTGCGTCGACAAAACTGGCACGCTCACTGAAAACGCGATGCAGCTAGTGGAAGTCGACATCGTATCGGGTGACGGTACCTCCCGCGAGGAGGTCGACTCCGCACTCATCGATCTGTGCAAGCTCGACGATCGCCCCAACGCAACGGCTCGTGCACTGCTCGAGGGGCTTGCGGACGCAGCGGACGTCGTAAAGCATGAGCAAACCAAAACCCGCCCCTTTACCTCGGCGAATAAGTGGTCAGCGCTGACGTATCACGGCGGTGCGACGTGGGTTTTCGGCGCGCCCGATGTGCTTGTCGACGACTCCGCGGTCGGCATGCAGAAAGCTCGGCAGCTTATGGAGGAAGGACTTCGTGTACTCCTGCTCGCGCGGACCCCAGTTGGGGCAGATGGACTGCCCGGCGGTGCGCTGCGGAAGAGTGGCGAGGTGGAGCTGGAACCGGTCGCACTTGTCGTGCTGGGGCAGAAGGTGCGTTCAGATGCGGCGGACACAGTGGCCTACTTCTATGAAGAAGGTGTTGAGGTCAAGGTCATTTCTGGTGACAATGACCGCTCTGTGGGGGCTGTTGCACGTGAGCTGGAAATGGAGGGGGCTAACAATCCTGTCGATGCGTCTGAGCTTCCGGTCAGCCGCGATGAGAATAGCGAAGCCAAGCCCACCGAGATCCGCGACGAGTTTGCAGACATTGTCGAGTCGCGGCAGATTTTCGGCCGTGTCACGGCGGAGAATAAGCGCGATATGGTTCATGCACTGCAGTCGCGGGGGCATCATGTGGCGATGACCGGTGATGGTGTCAATGATGTGCTGGCGCTGAAAGCGGCGAACCTGGGTGTGGCCATGGGTGATGGGGCGCCGGCGACACGCTCGGTTGCGCAGTTGGTGCTGTTGGATAATCGCTTCGCCGTGATGCCGATGATTGTGGCCGAGGGCCGGCGAGTCATTGGCAATATCGAGCGTGTGGCCAACCTCTTTTTGACGAAGACCATCTACTCGGTGGTGCTGGCGCTGGCTGTGGGGCTGTGGGGGATGGATTATCCATTCGAGCCAATCCACGTGACCATTACGGGCTGGTTCACGATTGGAATCCCGGCCTTCGTGCTGTCGTTGGCTCCTAACCTGGAGCGTGCGCGCGATGGTTTCGTGCGGCGCGTGTTGCGCTTAGCGATACCGGCGGGCATCACGGTGGGGTTGTTGACCTTCATGTTTTGGTTGTGGGCAAACCCGGGAGTCGACGCCAGCGATGCGGCACGAGGGGAGGCGTCTACTGCGACTCTCATTGTGCTGATCGTTTCGGCATTTTGGGTTTTGGTGGTCGTGGCTAGGCCATACACCTGGTGGAAGGTTCTGTTGCTGGCGGTATCGGCGGGAGCCTACCTGTTCATCTTCTCGGTTCGTTCAGTGGCTTCGGTGCTTAATTTGTACTGGGTAGGGCGGGAGCTGTTGATTCCCGCGCTGATTGTGGGCGCCATCGGTGCGGTCATTATCGAGGTGCTGTGGTGGTGGCGTCAGACTAAGCCATTGCCGGAAGAAGCGGAGAACACGAGTACAACGGCGTAAATGGGGGTAGTAAAAACCGCGCCTAACTATGCAGGTAAGGGCGTTTTTGGGGGTGCCTTAAGGCTCGCTGAGAAGTAGTTAGCCGCATTTAACTTCTTTGCTAACTGTGTTCCGGGTAACTTTGTCCCCACACATAATTAAAAATGTGGTGCATGGCACACCTTTGGGGTGGCTGTGCTGAACCTCATTACGAACACCTGCATAACTTCCTGGAAAGGATTAGCCCGTGTCCGCAACTCCCTTGCCGACAGACCGGCATAAGCCACAGGCGGCCGAGTACCGCTACGTGCAAAACTCAGCGCAGTTCCAAGAGCTCCGCTCTACATTCCGTTCTTTCGCCATCCCGATGACCGTCGCAGGTCTGGTGTGGTACATCGCATTCGTTTTGCTTGCGACGTTCGCGCCGGACCTCATGGCGACTCCCGTACTGGGCAATATCAACCTGGGCATCGTCCTTGGTCTGCTCCAGTTCGTGACCACCTTCGCCATCACCTGGGTGTACATCAACTTCGCCAACAAGAAGCTTGAGCCGATGCAGGCAGAGCTGCGCGAGGCACTGGAAAGCGGAGAAATCGCTGAAATCGTCGCAAAGAAGGAGGCATAGACATGCTGACCAGTTTCTTTGCTGCAGATGACACTGCAGCAGCAGGTAACCCGATTCTCAACATCGCGGTCTTCGTTGCCTTCATTGTTGCGACCATGTTCATCGTTACTCGAGTGGGCAAGGGCGGAAACAAGGGAGCATCTGACTTCTACACCGGTGGCGCACAGTTCTCCGGTACCCAAAACGGTCTCGCCATTGCAGGTGACTACCTCTCGGCGGCTTCCTTCCTCGGTATCGTCGGCGCCATCGCGCTGACTGGTTACGACGGATTCCTTTACTCCATCGGCTTCTTCGTAGCCTGGCTGGTCGCGCTGCTGTTGGTTGCAGAGCCGCTGCGTAACGTCGGTAAGTTCACCATGGCCGACGTGCTGTCCTTCCGTCTTAAGCAGCGTCCGGTCCGTACCGCAGCTGCTATCTCCACTC
Source organism: Corynebacterium sp. 5QC2CO (assembly GCF_024580435.1). Lineage (NCBI taxonomy): Bacteria > Bacillati > Actinomycetota > Actinomycetes > Mycobacteriales > Corynebacteriaceae > Corynebacterium > Corynebacterium sp. 5QC2CO. Next base: position 13,673 of record NZ_JANIKI010000003.1, read on the forward strand.
TCGCAGTGACCCTGTTCTACCTCATCGCGCAGATGGCCGGTGCAGGTTCCCTGGTCGCCGTGCTGCTCAACATTCACGACTCCACTCAGCAGTCCATCGTTGTCGCAGTCGTCGGCATCATCATGGTTGCCTACGTTCTCATCGGTGGCATGAAGGGCACCACTTACGTGCAGATGATTAAGGCCGTCCTGCTGGTCGGTGCTGTCATCATCATGACCCTGATCATCCTGGTTGGCGTTAAGGGCAACTTCTCCCAGCTCCTGCAGGACGCAGTGGACATGCACGCGAGCTCGGACTACATCGCCGAGAAGGGCTACGAAGCCTCCGCCATTCTTGAGCCGGGTCTGAAGTACGGCGGCTCCTTCGTCCAGCAGCTGGACTTCATCTCGCTAGGCCTGGCACTGGTTCTCGGTGTTGCTGGTCTGCCACACGTGCTCATGCGCTTCTACACGGTGCCGACCGCAAAGGAAGCTCGTAAGTCCGTGACTTGGGCAATCATCCTCATCGGTGGCTTCTACCTGTTGACCCTGGTGCTCGGCTACGGGGCAGCTGCACTCGTCGGTCCGGACCGCATCACGGCCGCACCGGGCGGAGCCAACGCTGCCGCTCCGCTGCTGGCCTTCGAAATCGGTGGCTCCATCTTCATGGCAGTGGTCTCCGCAGTGGCGTTCGCTACCGTGCTGGCCGTGGTCGCTGGTCTGGCAATTACCGCTTCCGCATCTGTCGGCCAGGACCTCTACCAGGCCGTGATCCGCAAGGGACAGGCAACGGAAGCCGAGCAGGTTCGCGTCTCCCGCATCACCGTTATCGTGCTGGGTGTTGTCTCCATTATCCTCGGCATCCTGGCCATGGGGCAGAACGTCGCCTTCCTGGTGTCACTGGCCTTCGCAGTGGCCGCATCCGCAAACGTTCCAACCATCCTGATGTCCCTGTTCTGGAAGCGCTTCAACACCGCAGGCGCAGTTGCCTCCATGTACACCGGTGTCATCGCCTCGCTGGTTCTGATTATCTTCTCCCCGGCAGTTTCTGGCAGCGAGTCCTCGATGATTCCGTCCGTTGACTTCTCCTGGTTCCCGCTGACCTCGCCGGGTCTGCTCGCAATCCCGCTGGCGTTCTTGGCTGGCATCATCGCCACCTACATGGGCAAGCCGGATAACTTCGATGACCTGGCAGCTGAGATGGAAGTTCGCTCCCTGACCGGTGTCGGTACCGAGGCTGCGGTTGATCACTAATAACCACTGAGTCCTTGGCTGGCAACGCTGCCCGAACAGCTCAGCCAATCTCAATTAACTGAATAGACAAATGCAAAGGCCCCGTTATCGTCACTGGTAGCGGGGCCTTTGTGGTGGGCGCGGGGTCGTCGTCAAGCATGTGCGAATCAGTGCATGATAGTTAATGGACGGGCCTGTTGCCCCAGCTCCGCAGGGGCTCGCGGAAGCGAGCGCGGAGTCTTAGATATAAGGTGGGAAGGTAACAATCTGGTTTGCCCCACCGCAATAATTGGAGTGTGTATGACTGACAATTCTGGCGCTTCTGAGAACAACAATTCTTTCCGTAGCGCCCTGCATGATGAGCACGTAAGCCTTGGCGCAGAAATGCGCAATGTTGGTGGCTACGAAGTGCCGTTCCGCTACTCTTCGGAAATTGCAGAGCACAACGCAGTGCGTGAGGCCGTTGGTGTTTTCGACCTGTCGCTAATGGGTATCATCCGCGTCACTGGTGAGGATGCGGCGGCGTTCCTTGCACACTCCCTGATTTCGGCAATCAAGCCGCTGGCGTTAGGTCGTGCCAAGTACACCATGATTGTGCAGGAAGACGGCGGCATTATTGATGACCTCATCATTTACCGCCTCGGTAGTCACGAATTCATGCTGGTGCAGAATGCCGCAGCCGCTGAAGATGTGTACTCGACGCTGCGCGAGCGCGTTGGTGGCTACAACGTCCAGGTTGAGCACATGAATGACAAGAATGTGCTCCTGGCCATTCAGGGGCCGAAGGCCGCGAAGCTTCTGCGCCGTCTGCTGCCGCAGGATCTGCACGCGACTCTCGATGGCATGAACTACTACTCTTGCACCCTGCTCGAGGTCGCAGGTGTGGAAATGATTGTCGCCCGAACCGGCTACACCGGTGAGGACGGCTTCGAGATCTTCCCGCCGGCTGACCGCGCCGTCGAAGTCTGGCGTGCAATCATTGCAGCAGGTGGCAAGGTGGAAAATCCGGAGGATCCGGCTGACAACGGCGCTGACCTCGGCCTGCTGCCGTGTGGTCTGGCCTGCCGCGACACCCTACGTCTTGAGGCCGGTATGCCGCTCTATGGCTACGAGCTGACTCGAGACCGCACTCCGCTGGAGGCCGGCCTGAAGTCCATCATGGGACCGACCAAGGGGCAGTTTATTGGTCGCAATGCACTGATTAATCGTCCGCAGTCGAAGGAGCTGCTGGTTGGTCTGCGTTTCTCCGGTGATGAAGCTCCGAAGCGTGGCACCAAGCTCATTGATGCGGAAGGTAACGAGGTTGGTGTGCTGACTTCCGCCAAGGTATCACCGACTTTGGGTCACCCCATCGGTTTTGCATACGTTCAGCGTTGGCAGTCCTCCACTGGCACTGAGCTGACCGTCGAAGGCGTCGACATTACCGCCACCGTCGTGCCGACGCCGTTCTACAACCGCCGTCACCGCAAGTAGGGGAGCCCGGGTGCTCCGCCCGGGTGCTCCGCCGCATTGTGGCGGGCTCAGATTTGTTCAGGCTCGTCTCTTTGTATCTGTTGGGTAAATAAAAAAATCCGCTGCAGTATTGTTGCAGCGGATTTTGGTGTTTGAGGGCGAGCTAGCGCACCTTGCCTAACGGAGCCCCGAGCCGACGAACCTCGCCGCCCGAGACGAACCTAGCGGAACAGGCCGGTGAGCCCATGATTATCTTCGCTTGGCTGCTCTTCATGCTCCGATTCCGACTCCGGCTCCGTCGGCTCGCCGGAGGTAGTCGGAGTCGTTGAAGTATCGGGCGGCGTGGAAGAATCAGAGGTCGTCGAGCTCTCCGTCTCACTCGTCTCCGTTGTGCTCTCGCTCGGAGTCGTCGGCTCAGGTTCCTGAGGCTGTGGCTCAGTGGTCGTCGGAGTAGTGGAGATCCACATTTGCTGCGATGTCGGGTTCGCGGGGGTTTGCTGCAGCACCGTCCACACTTCCTGCTCGCCGACTTGTGCGCATTCAAGATTCTGGCCGTTGGCGCTCATTCGTATTTCGCCGGTCTGGTTCGGGCACAGCTGCCCGATGCGCGGCGTGCCGCCTTCTCGAACCTTTGGCCCGGTCGTCGTCGGCGAGCTTGTTGTCGACACCGTAGTAAGCAAGCTTGACGACGAGGTTTGCGTCGCGGCAACCTCCTCGCTTTCGCTGTTGGCGCAGCTGGTGGCCGTGGCTGCGAAGGTGAGGAAGCAGCAGGCCAGCGCCAGCTGCCGGCGGTTCTTGCGCCGGACGGCAGTGAGTTTAGGGTGCTGTACGGCTGACAGCTGAGTTCGCGTATTCACATCCATCTCACTTTCTGGGCTTCTCGGGCCTGTGTCGCGTGGTTTAATTCTCGGCTTTCTGGGTCGGCGTCTCCTGAAAAACCACTGGGGGCGCCAGCTATAGGGGAACTTGCCGAGTTACTGGCATGAAAGGAGCTGGCATCCAATAGATAGGTTGATTCAACCGGAAACTATACAGTCGACTTTTCGATTTGCATACTGGAAGTGACAAACCGGAGGTTTCTTCTCGCGCTTCGACGCCCACATTTTTATGCCAGCTGGCGTTTACGAGCTCACCGTGAAAAAGGGGTAATCAGTGTAGCCCTTCTCTCCGCCGGTGTAGAACGTGGACTCGTCCGGTGTCGTCACCGGTAGCCCCTCCTGCCAGCGGCGCACCAAGTCCGGGTTGGAAATGGCCAGCCGACCCACCACGGCGGCGTCCGCCTGTTGGATCAGCCGTTCGGCCGCATCACGGTCGGGCAGCTGGCCGAAGCCGTGGTTGAGGATGACGCGCGTGCGACCGTTCGCGCGGGCACGAGAAATCAGCTCGGTCATCAGCTCACCCGCAGGATCTGCGTGCATGAAAGAGACATAGGCAAGGCCGAGGTCCGCGGTGGCATCGAGAAGCCCGCCATAGGTAGCGAGAACGTCGGCCGCATCCACTTCCTCTATACCCTGAATGTTGTTTTGCGGGGAGAGTCGGATAGCTACGCGGTCTGCACCGATTTCATCCGCCACCGCGCGCAGAATCTCCTCGATGAGTCGGAACCGCTTCTCCGGTGATCCGCCATAGGAATCCTCACGCAGGTTCGAGTTCGGCGAGAGGAACTGGTGCAGCAGGTAACCATTCGCACCGTGGATCTCCACACCATCCATTCCCGTGTCGATGGCGTTGCGAGCGGCGTGACGGAATTCGTCAATAATGCCTGGCAGCTCCGTGGCGTCGAGGGCTCGTGGAACCGGGCAGTCCTTGCGTGATTCTAAGTCTCGGACCGCGGTGCCCGATGCCACAGTAGAGGGCGCGACCGGCTCTGTGCCCTCCTGCAGGCTGGCGTGAGATAAACGTCCAGCATTCATCACCTGCATGAAGATGTGCCCGCCGGCTTCATGAACGGAGTCGGCGACGCGACGCCACCCGGCTATCTGTTCCGCGGTGTCAATTCCGGGCTGACCGGGGAAGGCGCGGCGGCTTACCTTGGGGAAGACGCCTTCGGTGACAATGAGACCCAACGAGGAGCGCTGAGTGTAGTAAGTCTCGTGTAATGAGGTGGGAACGCCGTCGCGCCCCGCCCGCGAGCGCGTCAGTGGAGCCATGATTATGCGGTTCGGCAGGGTCAGACGACCCAGTTGGAGGGAATCAAAAAGTGATGACATGTTCGCAATAACGCGGAGGTGTCAACAACTATTCCGCATTTGTATCTTCATCAGTGTATCGGTGGCGTTGACGCTGTTACTCTCGCAGTGAGCGACGTACTTAATGAACGCGAACCAGACTCCGTGGTTTCTAGACCTTTCTCTCTCCTCGCTATTTCTACAGCGCTCAGAGAAGAGTTCGTATTTCTACGAATCTGCGAGAAAAACAAAGAACCCCTGCGCCCCATAAATGTAGGTCGCGAAGGGGGAGCTTTCAGTTAGCTCTCCGACCTCTAGCATTGCCGCCGCTGACAGGGCGGCTTACACTTTTTCCACCGTTTCCTTACACGCCACGTCCACCGTTTCGGAAAACCTGCAGCGGAAAGCGCGCCGAGAGTGCACCACGAAACCTAGTGCGGGGCTTCGGGTCTGTGACCTGGTGCGGGGCCAGTGGGTGTTCTATTCGGCTAACGTCGCTTCACATATCGCATGTCCTCACACCTCGCCATCGTGCCAGTCGAGCACTGTTGAGCCTGGAGACGATTCTTGGTGTGGAGGTTGGCAGGCGACAATACATAAGCTGTCACCGCCGTTATAGTGTCGAGCGAGCCTCTGTATAAATTCGAAGCCCGCTCGCCCTCCCCAGCAAAGTTGGCGAGTTTTAGCGTGCGGGCAGACGTCAGGCCCTGGCTTTTTCCTCCTCGGCCTCAACCTCAGCGTTGAATTCTCGTTTAGAGGACTGCCACTGGTCTTCGGTCATACCGATACGCCAGTAGCCAGAGATTGAAACGTCCTTCTTCGGGATCTCAGATTCAACGAAGAGGAAGCGGCGCAGTTCCTTAATCATCTCGGCGACACCGTGGATGAACCAGTTAGTTTTCTTACCCTCTGGAATGCCCGCCTCGCGCACTGCGCGGGATAGCTCTGTGCCGTGGGTTGCGCCGTTGCGGAGAACCCAATGAACTTCCACGCCCTCTCGGGTTGGGAGCTCAAACTTGCGATCTTCGGCTTCGATTTCGATGTATGCGGTTGCAGTCGTGCCTTCTGGAAGGTGCTTCAGTCCGGCGCTGATAGCTGGTGCTGCGGACTCATCGCCGGCGAGTACAAAGTGTCCATATTCTGCCGTAGGCCCCCATGCGCCACCTGGCCCCAAGAAGCCAAGCTTGTCTCCGATTTTAGCTACGCGTGCCCACGGTCCAGCCAGGCCGGAATCGCCGTGGGTGACGAAGTCGACATCGAAGTCGCCGGTTTCGGAGTCTAGATTAATCAGAGTGTAGGTGCGGGTGATGGGCAGTTTATCTCGCGGTTGTTCGGCGCGAATTTGCGCAATATCGAATGGCCAGGAGTAATCAGCATCCTCTGGCACAAACAGTAACTTGATGTAATGGTCGGTAAACTCCAGCTCCTTGCCCACAAATGCAGGCGAGTTCATGCTCAGACGAACAAGGTCTGGGGAAATCTGGCGACGTCCAGTAACTATTGCCTCGTGTGCCTTGCGGGGCTTACGCTTCGGTGCTGCTTTAGCTAGGTCAGCCATGGTTGTCACTGTCCTTTAACAAGTCTTGGGCTGTTTTGTACTGGCGGAAGTCTACACGCCATACGATTAGGTAAGCCTAACACAAGTGCTGCTAGAAATTGCTGGGTGATTTGTTTTCAGGAGGGGCGTAGCGGCCGGTCGCGAGAAAAACAAAGAACCCTCGCGCCCTATTTGTAAAAGGTCACGAGGGTATTTGCGCCCCAGAGAGTGTCTGGTTCGGTGACATCGTTCCGCATGTCTCATGAGATTGTTCCGGTGCCGAGAACCATCATGTCTCGTCACATCGTTCCGGCGAGAAACGATGTGCCCGGCAACACGCCACAGTTGCCCCAAACACGCCGAAACTGATGTCTCGCGACATCGTTCCTCCATGCTGAAACCATGGAGAAACCAGCTCCGAAAATCATCATCGAAACCATGCTCGCCACCGGCATGACCCAAACCGAAGCAGCCCAACACTTCGGCGTGACAACGCGTTGGATCCGAACATTACAAAAGCGCTACACCGAAGGCGGCATCGAGGCACTGACCCCTAAATCAAAACGCCCTCATACAAATCCACGCGCTACCGCCCCTGACGTAGTCGACCGCATCCTCCGATTACGCTACGAACTAACCAACCGCGGCACCGACGCGGGAGCCCACACCATCCGCTGGCACCTCGAGCAAGAAGACACAACCCCACTGCCAGCAACAGCAACGATCCATCGCATCCTCAAAAACAACGGACACATCACACCCCAACCACAAAAACGTCCCCGCAGCTCATGGAGACGATTCCAAGCAGACCAACCCAACGAAACATGGCAAATGGACTACAGCGACTGGACTATCGCCGGCCACCAACGCGTCGTCATCCTTACAATCCTCGACGACCACTCACGCTATGTACTTCACTGCCAAGCCTTTAACAGCGCAACCGTCACCCACGTCATCGAAGCCTTCACCTACACAGCCACCATCCACGGTTACCCACAATCAACCCTGACCGACAACGGACGAGCATTCACAACCAACAACGACCGCACCAACCCAGCACGCAATGGCTTCGAACAACTCCTCCTAGACCTAGGAATTGAACAGAAAAACGGCAAACCCTACCACCCGCAAACCCAAGGGAAAGTTGAACGATTCCACTACACACTCAAACTGGCACTACGTAACAGACCCCAAGCTAGAGACATCGACAACCTCAACGAACAACTCGATGACATCATCGACTACTACAACAACAAACGCCCCCACCGAGCACTCAACCGATGTACCCCTGCGGAGGCCTACAACGCTTTACCCAAAGCGCACCCCCGCCCAGGAAACAAGACTCATGACTACCGCCTGCGCACCGACAAAGTCGCCAAAAACGGCAAAACGACACTGCGGTGGGGCGGACAACTCAGACGCCTCTATATCGGACGCCGATGGGCCGGAGAGCCCATCACCATCATGTGCGTAGACAACACAGCAGACATCAAAATCACCGCCACGGGGCAACACATAGCCCACTACACACTGACCTCAGACAAGATCTACTACAACCAAAAAGACAACGAACTAAACCCCACCCCGGGCAACAAAAACAAAGGAAGCCTCGAGACATAACCGGAACGATGTCTCGAGACTTCACAATGTGCCCCAGAGAGGAATCGAACCTCCGACACCGGCTTTAGGAGAGCCGTGCTCTATCCACTGAGCTACTAGGGCAATCATCTTCCGGGTAAAACAGCCATGAAAACACATTCTCGGCGACCGGAAAATTACTTCATCACTTTAACGCATCTGCGAGCTCTAGTGGCAATTGGGTCCTCGACCTGACACGCAAACATGCAGGAAGTCCGCTATTACCCCCATGTGCTTTTGTGCTCGGCGGTGCCGCCCGGAATCTGGCTAACATGGTTTATAACGAGCGACTTTCTTGCGCTTGCGGTCGCAACAGCGCTACTTATTTTCCGGTCGCTGTTTTGGAGGAGGATGACAAAATGATTAAGCCAACTTTCACGGATGTCAATGGTGTCAAGATTAAGTGCTCCATGACCACGGACTCGGACAAGCCGCACCTTCTGGTTTCGCGCATGGAAGATGATGGCTCTTTGACTCCGATTCTGGAGATGAACGTGTACGACTCCAAGTACATGGCCAACGCTTGCGAAATCTACCTGAAGCAGGCCGCTTCGGCTAACCTTTCAGGTTCGATGGCTGGCCTGTCACCGGATGAGATGGCTGAACAGTTCGGTTACGAGGGAGATCCGACCAATCACTAGTCGAAACGACGCCGCCCGCACTCAGGCTGAGAGCCCTGTATACAGCGGGTATGTCGATGTAGACGTCATCGGAATCGGCGCCGGTAGTCCGAGCCACATTACGCTCGAGGCTATCGGCGCTCTTGCTGATGTCGACGTAGTTTTTGCTCTCGACAAGGGCGATGCCAAAGCAGATTTGTTGGCTGCGCGACAGGCGATCGTCGATAAGCATGCGCCGCATGTCGAACTCGTTGCCGTTCCCGACCCGCCACGTGACCGCACACCCGACAACTACGGCGCAGTCGTCCGTGACTGGCATCAGCGCCGTGCAGAGCTGCTTGCCGACGCCTTCGTCGCTCACCTCGGACGAGAGGGCAAGCGCCGCGGTGCGTTCTTGGTCTGGGGGGACCCCTCCTTGTATGACTCAACATTGCGGATTTTGCAGCGTGTCCGCGACCTTGGGCTGGACGTGCGCTCGCGAGTTATCCCCAGTGTGACAGCGATTTCCGCGCTGACCGCAGCGCATGGAGAGTGCCTGAACCAGATTGGTAAGCCGGTATTGATTACCACTGGTCGGCGCCTGGGGGAGCGTGCACCTGGCATGGATGCGGTGGTGATGCTCGATGGCGGTGCAGCCTGGCTCGAGCACGCCGACCCGGAGGAAGAGATTCTCTGGGGTGCATTCCTGGGAACAGAGCTGGAGACGCTCCGCAGTGGCCGCGTTGGCGACGTCGGCGAGGAGATTGCAGAGCTGAAGAAGAAGCTACGCGCGGAGCACGGTTGGATTATGGATATCTACCTGCTGCGCTCCGGCGCCTAGGACTGAGCAGTCACAGCCGTGCCAGTTCGGCTAGCTGACCTTCTTGCCCAGGAAGCCCTCTGCCCATCGGTGGAGGGCTTTTTCGGCGGCTCCGACGCCGTCGGCGACGGTTACTTTAGTGAGGACCTGATCGTCGTTAGGCAACACGCGTGTGGGATCGCCGGCGGGGCGGACGGTGATGCTGACGTGGTCGGCATCGATGACCTCGACGGTCGCTAGTGCGAGCATCTCGACGTTCGTCTGCTCGGCAACCGCAAAGCGGTAGGCGGTGTCGTTTTCCCACTCGGTGGTGGAGTTCTGAAGGAACTCGGCGACGGAGTCAGGGGCCAATTCTGTGAGTAATTGGGTTGCGACCGGGGCATCATCGACGCGGGAATCGTGGCGCAGCGGACGGCAGTAGAAGCGGCCGGTATTTACTTCCATGGGTTCCATACCGTCCACTCTAGACGTCCTGAACAGTGTTTAAGGGTGCCGGGGGAGGGGGTGAAAAGACTCAAGCGGGGCTGGCTGCGAATACATCGCAACCAGCCCCGCTTAGTGCTTTAGAATTACTTCAGTTCCATCAGGACATCGCCCTTGCCGACACCCGAGCCAGCCTCGGTAGCCAGACCAGTGACAACGCCGTCCTTGTGAGCCTTGACTGGGTTTTCCATCTTCATAGCCTCAAGGACAACCACGGTGTCACCCTCGGAGACTTCCTGGCCCTCTTCGACGTTGACCTTAATGACGGTGCCCTGCATCGGAGCAACCACAGCGTCACCCGAAGCGGCCTTCTTGGAACCGCCAGCGCGCTTCTTCTTGCTCTTCTTCTTGGCACCAGCGTTGCCGCCACCCAGAGCCAGGTCGCCCGGCAGGGCTACCTCGACGCGGCGACCGTCGATCTCGACGACAACCTTCTGAGCTGGGACGGTGTCGGTGTCAGCGTCAGAGTCACCGTCGTACGGAGCGATTGGGTTATCCCATTCCTCTTCAATCCACTTGGTGTAGACGTCAAACTTCTCGCCATCGCCGACAAACGCCGGGTTCTCCACAATGTGGCGGTGGAACGGAATTACCGTTGCCAAGCCCTCAACCTGGTACTCGGACAGGGCGCGAGCGGAGCGACGTAGAGCCTCTTCGCGAGTCTCGCCCCAAACAATCAGCTTGGCCAGCATGGAGTCGAACTGGCCGCCGATGACGTCGCCCTCCTTGATGCCGGTGTCCATGCGGACACCCGGACCGGACGGTTCGACGTACTTGGTGATGGTGCCCGGAGCTGGCATGAAGTTGCTGCCGGCGTCCTCGCCGTTGATGCGGAATTCGAAAGCGTGACCGCGCATCTCCGGGTCTTCCTTGATGGACAGTTCCTTGCCTTCGGCAATGCGGAACTGCTCGCGGACCAGGTCGAGGCCTGTAATTTCCTCGGTGACCGGGTGCTCCACCTGCAGACGGGTGTTGACCTCGAGGAAGTTGATCAGGCCGTCAGCGCCTACCAGGTACTCAACGGTGCCAGCACCGTAGTAGCCAGCCTCGCGGCAGATGTCCTTAGCGGACTGGCGCAGACGGTCATCCTGCTCCGGGGTCAGGAACGGAGCAGGTGCTTCCTCGACGAGCTTCTGGAAACGACGCTGTAGAGAGCAGTCACGGGTGGAGGCGACAACGACGTTGCCGTGCTTATCAGCGAGAACCTGGCACTCGACGTGGCGTGCCTTGTCCAGGTAGCGCTCTACGAAGCACTCACCGCGACCGAAGGCGGCAACGGCCTCACGAGTAGCAGACTCGTAGAGGTCAGCGACCTCTTCCATCTTGTGTGCGACCTTCATGCCGCGACCACCGCCACCGAAAGCGGCCTTAATGGCGATTGGCAGACCGTGCTCCTTAGCGAACGCGACGACCTCGTCTGCATCCTTAACCGGCTCCTTGGTACCTGGGGCCATCGGAGCGTCAGCCTTCAGCGCGATGTGACGAGCGGTGACCTTGTCGCCCAGGGCGCGGATGGACTCTGGCGACGGGCCAATCCAGATCAGGCCAGCGTTCTCAACAGCCTCAGCGAAGTCGCCGTTCTCCGACAGGAAGCCGTAGCCCGGGTGGATGGCATTAGCGCCGGACTTCTTTGCGGCGTCCAGGATCTTGTCGAAGACTAGGTATGACTCAGCGGAAGTAGTGCCACCGAGAGCAAAAGCCTCATCCGCCATGGTCACGAAAGGAGCGTCCGCATCCGGCTCAGCGTAAACGGCGACGGAAGGAATGCCGGCGTCCTTCGCAGCGCGAATAACGCGAACGGCAATCTCGCCACGGTTGGCGACGAGAACCTTCGTGATTTTTTCAGTGGTCTGCTCGGACACGAAATCCTCCATTTTTCGTGGGCACCCCGAGAATTGGCCCTCGGGGCAGGGTTGCGACAGTCATTTGTAGGAATCACAAGCAGCACTGCAGTTAACTGAGCGGTGAACCGCAATACGGTTAACCACGCGGTAGCTAACAGCGTGTGACCCAATGTCTCCATTGTGTCACAGGTGCGGTAAGCAACCTCTTTTTGCTCGCTACATAAGGGGGTAGGGATTGTGGTCTTGAGCAGCGTTCAAGTGAGCATGGGGGCAGCTGAAGTGGCTATTTTCCGCCCAAAAACCTAGGTTTGTGGTTAAAATTATCGCCCAAGAGTGCAACTGCCGCCCCCTTGATTGGGGGCGGCAGGGGGAAACTAAATCTCCGATATAGCGCCAGTCGTTGACGCTGGAAAAACGGTGGGGGAAGCGCCTACCGGTTGCGTCGATCGCCTACAGGCTTCCCGGTTCCGAACCGTGGGCAATGGGCATGCCAATCATATTGCCCCACTCAACCCACGAGCCGTCGTAATTGCGAACATTCTCGTGGCCGAGCAGGTGGTGCAGTACAAACCAGGTGTGCGCGGAGCGCTCGCCGATGCGGCAGTAGACAATCGCCTCATCTTCAAATTGGACGTGTGCGTAAATCTGCTCGAGTTCTTCGCGGTCGCGGAAACGCGAGTTCGGGTGAACGGATTGATTCCATGGAATGTTTACCGCGGTTGGAATGTGGCCACCACGCAGGACGCCTTCCTGTGGGTAATCGACCATGTGGGTTCGCGCACCGGCATACTCCTCCGGAGTGCGTACGTCGATAATCGGAGCCTTTCCAATGAGCTCACGTGTATCGCTGAAGTAGGCGCGAAGTGTCTTGTCGTCGCGCTCGACGACAGGGTAGTCAGTGCGTGGGTAATTGGGGACCTCGAAGCTCGTGTCTCGTTCTTCAGTCATCCAGGCATCGCGGCCACCGTTAAGCAAGCGCACATCAGGATGCCCAAAAAGCTCGAAGACCCAGAGTGTGTAGGCGGCCCACCAGTTGGACTTGTCGCCGTAAATCACGACGGTGTCGTCCCGCGAGATGCCCTTTTCGCGCATGAGCTCGGCAAAGCCTTCGGCGTCGATATAGTCGCGACGCACGGGATCGTTGAGGTCGTGATGCCAGTCGATGCGAACCGCGCCCGGAATGTGTCCAATGTCGTAGAGCAGTGAGTCCTCGTCGGATTCAACAACGCGCAGACCGGGAGAGCCCAGTCGGGCAGCAAGCCAGGAGCTAGAGACGAGGCGCTCAGGGTGGGCGTACTGCTGGAACTGGGGGTGCGGGTCGTGCGGAACAGCCATCGGATACTCCCTTGGCGCAAGTTGGGTTGGGTGGGACTTTCTGACATTTATCGTCAATTGCATATCTAGTTTACGGGTCGCGTGGCGAACGGCGGAATAGTCCCCGGTGTGAGCGCTTTCCGACGGCAACAATTGCGTCCGCGGCCACCCCTGGGATACGCCTCACAGTTGGGGGTAAAAGAAGTGTTTTCGGCGCGCTTGGAGTCCAGGTAGTGCCCTAAAATTTAGCTGAGAGTTAGCGCAGAAACTGTGTTGATTCGTATCACTGGAAAATGGGCTGAAATGGGCTATCTGCCTGGGTATTCGCTGCGTTAAGGAGACAATTGAGTGCCGGAAGTCCATGTGTTTTCTTAAAAGGAGTGCCTGTGCACAAGAACATTGTTGTATTCGAGATCGAGGGCGGCTCGGACAAGTACTTCGACGGACACCGCAAGGACACCATGCCAATCGTCAACGCTATCCGCGAAGCCGGTTGGTCCGCTGAGGTCGTCTACTACCGACCGGAGTGGAAGGACGACCTGTACGACTACGTCTCTCAGAACTTCGACGGCTACATCTCCCGCGTAAACCCGGGCAACATCCCGGGTGGTGAGAGGGGCTACTTCGAGCTTCTGACCAGCCTCTCGGTCGCTGGTTTGGTTGGTATGTCCACCCCGGGCGAGATGATGGCCTACGGCGCAAAGGATGCACTGGTCAAGCTCAAGGACACCGACCTGGTTCCGTCTGACACCGCTGCTTACTACGATGTCGAGGCATTCCACAGCACTTTCCCGACCTCCCTGTCCTACGGCGAGCGCGTCCTCAAGCAGAACCGTGGTTCCACCGGGTCCGGCATCTGGCGCGTGCGCATCGCTGACGAAGAGGTTGCTAAGAACGTTGAGCCGGGCACCCCGCTGCCGTTGAATACCAAGCTGAAGTGCACCGAGGCCGTGGACAATCACACCGAGACTCGCGAGCTCGGAGAGTTCATGGATTTCTGTGACCAGTACATCATCGGCGATAACGGCATGCTCGTGGACATGCGCTTCATGCCGCGCATCACCGAAGGCGAAATTCGCATTCTGCTGGTCGGTCCGCACCCGGTCTTCGTGGTTCACAAGAAGCCGGCCGAGGGCGGCGATGCTTTCTCGGCAACCCTGTTCTCCGGTGCGAAGTACACCTACAACAAGCCGGAAGAATGGCAGGACCTCATCGACATGTTTGCTGAGGCTCGCCCGGTCATTGCCGAGAACCTCGGTGGCGACAATATCCCGCTGATCTGGACAGCTGATTTCATGCTGGCAGACGGCGAGGACGGCGAGGACACTTACGTTCTCGGCGAGATCAACTGCTCCTGTGTTGGCTTCACCTCCGAGCTGGATATGGGTATCCAGGAGCTCGTTGCTCAGGAAGCCATCAAGCGCGTTGAGGCTGCTAACAAGTAGTCCCGACAGCTAAGAAAACCGCACCAAATTGGTGCGGTTTTTGCTTTCCGACGGTCGTTGCGATGCCTACCTATTCCAGAACTGGGAGACCGAATAGCCGTAGCGATACAGAGCTCGGCGCACGACAGGTAGCGACAGTCCGATCACACTGGATGAGTCGCCATTGATGCCATCGACAAACCAGCCGCCTAGAGCCTCCAAGGTAAACGCGCCAGCGCACTTCAGTGGCTCGCCCGTCGCAGCATAGGCGCGGATGTCCTCTTCTGGGACTTCAGCGAAATCGAGGGAAGTAATGGCCACCTCAAGGTGCTCGCCCTTTGGTGTCACGACACAGTGACCGGTAATCAGCTCAGCCGTCCGGCCGCTCTGTTGGTGCCAGCGCTCAATGGTCTTTTCTTCCGTGTGAGGCTTGCCCTGCAACTTGCCGTCGAGAAGCAGCATTGAATCCCCGCCAATGACAATGTCATTGGGATAGGCCGGAGAGGCAGCGTGTGCCTTGGCCTGTGCGAGTTCCTCGACGATGCGTACCGGCGATGCGTCCGGAAGGGCAGCGACCACGGCATCCTCGTCGACGTTGGGCGCTACTGTGATGGGCTCGATGCCTGCAGAGCGCAGAATGTGCAGTCGCGAAGGGGAAGTGGAGGCCAAGACGATTCGGGGGCTGCTCATAATTAGTGATTTTAGTGAGGGTGGAATCGTAAAGCCTAATTTTTGTGGCAAACATGCGTGGGGTCGGCCCGATTGTAAAAATGCGCAGATTCTTAAATGGCAGCTCTCCTCTAATGGTGTAAAGTAAAGTTGACATTAAGGTAAAGAAAGTACACAAATGAGTGGGGAAGAACGTTCGAACCAGGTCAGGAGATACCGACGCTGGTTGGAGCTAAGCCAAGCGGATTTAGCTGCGCAGGTGGAAGTCTCGCGGCAAACCATTGCAAATATCGAGCGGGGAAATTACTCGCCTTCGGTGTATTTGGCGTTGCGTATCTGCAAGGTCCTGGGAAAAACAGTCGAAGAAATTTTTGGTGAGGAAGGATGCTGACAATGTCCTATGCGGATGTCGTGATTGAACGCAACAGTGCCACGGTGGACGATGAATATCAGCAGATGTTGCTGCATAAGTCCTACACGTACGGGTTCACAATGATGATGTGGGCTAACTACGTGCTTGCAACGGTACTGATTTGGCTTATTCCAGAGCCGAAGATGGTGGGCGTGACAGTGGCAATCATCTTGATGCCACTGGTTGGACTCCTGTTCTCGCAGCGGTGGTTGCGACGTCAGGTGCCAATGCCGAAGATTAATGGTCTTACAAAAGGGGAGATTGCAGCAGTCGTGGTCGTCATTGGGCTGTGGCTGATTGGTTTTATCAGAGTGCAAATGCTCTCTGAGGCGAGCGCTGGTGGGGTGCCATCGGTTTCGTGGGAATCCATCGCTGGCACTGTGGTAGGTGCTGTCGTCGGTTTGGCTTTTGTCTTTTTCCTGTTCAAGGTGGTGTGGCCAGCAGCTCGTAACCGCGATCAGCGTCGTCTGGACCGGGAGCTCGATGATGAGTTTGACGGAGATGCTACAGGCGGCCAGGTTTAGAGCTGGCCAGTACTAGGTCCAATTACGGCCTTGCAATGGCCACTACCACGATGGGCGCTGTGGAATCACAGCCGGAGCGCCCAATTCTGCTATCTGCACGGATGCCCCGTAGACCTCCTCGATTGTGGCTTCTGTCAAAACCTCACCAGGGGTGCCAGAGCACACCAACCGGCCGGCGGACAGCAGTGCAATACGGTCGCTGTACTGGCCCGCCAAAGTCAGATCGTGGACGGCCGCAATAACGGTTAACCCAGATTCGTGGCGGATATCATCGACCAATTCCATCACCTGTTGTGCCATGCCGATATCCAGGGCGGAAGTGGGTTCATCGAGAAGCAGAACCTCAGGTTCCTGCGCCAGGGCGCGTGCTAGCACTACTCGTTGGAGTTCGCCGCCCGAGACGTCGTTAAGCGTGCGTTGCGCATAAGCGACCAAATCCAGACGAGACATCACTGCGTCGACAACCCCGTCGTTGCGACCGCGATACGGAGTACGACCGAGAGCGATGTAGTCGCGGATTCGTAAGCCCTCCGGAATGATGGGGCGTTGCGGCATGAGCGCGACTCTTTGAGCGAGCTTGCGGCGTGAAATACTGTGGGGACGAATTCCAGCAATCTCAACATCGCCGCGACAACGGTTGAGTCCGGCGATGCAGTGCAACAGAGTGGACTTGCCGCAACCGTTCGGACCGATAAGGCTCAGCCACTCGCCTTTGTGGGCCGACAGCGATATGTCCCGCAACGATGAGACATCGGCGCCGGGGTAGCGGAATTCGATGTGTTGACAGTTCAGAAAGAGCGTCATGAGCGCCCCCTCGACTTTCCATATCGGCGCAGCAGAAAGAGGAAAAACGGTCCGCCAATTGCTGCAGTAACTACGCCCACCGGAACCTCAGCGGGTGCCAGTACCGTTCGGCCGACGATGTCCGCGAGCTGTAGGAACATTGCGCCGACAAGAACGGCCAGGGGCAGCAATAGTCGATGCCCGGGCCCGACAAGAAGTCGCAACGTATGAGGCACGATGATTCCCACAAACCCAATCAGTCCGGACACGCTCACTGCAGCGGCGGTAATCAGAGTGGCAGCGCAGACCATCACCACGCGCACAAGCTCCACATTCAGCCCGAGTGACGCTGCTTCGGAATCCCCGACGCTAAGCACATCAAGGCTGCGTGATGATGCGACGATGACGCACACCCCCAGTGCAATCGGTAGCGCCACAGTAAGTACGGATTTCCACGTCGCGGTACCGAGCTGACCAAGCATCCAGCCGTAGACCTGTCGGAGAGAATCCTCATTGCGCTGCAGCAGAAACTGCTGCATAGCATTGGCAAAGGCAGCTACCGCCACGCCGGCCAAGATGACGGTAACTGGGGAGGAACGGTCACCGAGCGATGTGCCTGCAACGTAGGTGATCGCTACGGCGAGAATGCCTCCGAGAAAGCCGACTAGCGGAATCGCTGCGGTGGCGGCTCCGAAGAGGATCGCAACCGTCACGGCTAGGGAAGCTCCCGAAGAGATACCGAGGAGGTATGGATCCGCCAGTGGATTCCGGAACACCGCTTGGTAAGCCGCACCTGCAGTTGCCAGTGCCGCGCCGACCAGTGCGGCCATCACTACGCGGGGAAGTCGCACATTAAAGAGGATTGCCGACTGCCGAGCAGTCAGTGTGGCCTCATCCCCGCCGATGAGGCCACCAGAGAGCGCGTGAAAGACACCCGCTATCGGCAGGGGCGCGGCACCGATGAACACGCCCACCACAAGCGTTGCCGCTAGGGCAATTGAGGCAAGAGCAATAGGCACGGTGCCTTTGGGGATAAATGACAACAATTTCTCGCTACTGGGTCGCTACTGTGACTCTAAAGTGTCGCTACTGAGCCGGGGCCGGCACCTGCTGGTACGACTTCAACGTCTCGGCAATCTCCTGAATGAGCTGTGGGAGTCGCGGCCCCCAACGGCTGGCTAGATTCGGATCCAGCGGAATGATCTGCTTGTTCTTTACCGCAGCAATCTCGTTCCAGCCGGGGCGGGAGGCAACGTCTTCCTCGGTCACGCCGCCGGCATCACCATGGTCGGCCAGGAAAATGAGATCCGGGTTTGCCTGGATAACCGCCTCATTTGTTAACTGTGGGTAATCATCGCCCGCTCCAGCGACGGATTTCAGGCCAAACATCGAGTAGGCCTGACCAATGAAGGTGGCATCACCAGCGCTGTACAGCGTCGAATCCGCTTCGTGGAAGTAACTTAGTCCCGCATTGCGAATATCCGAATCAACGCTGTCGACAGTGGCCTCAATCTCTTTTTTCATCCTGCCAACTAGTTTTTGCGCATTATCAGCATGGCCGGTGCGCTCACCAACCTGCTCAATCTGGTCGTATGCCTGCTCAAAAGTTGTGGCAGCGGGCAGGAGCAGCAACTCAATGTCGACAGCATCTAGTGCGGTGCCAAGGCCGTTGGCATCGTCGCTAGCAATCACCAAATCCGGGTTTTCTGCAATCACGGCCTCTGGGTTGGGATTAAAGCCACTGAAGTCGCGCCGAGGTGCGTTCTCCGGGACGTCGGAAAGCGAGTCGACTGCAACAACCTGGTCGCCGGCGCCTAACTCATAGAGCGTCTCAGTAGCGGTGGGGGATAAAGAGACGATTCGCTTAGCGACGTTGCCCGAACCCCCAGCCGATTTATCTGAGGGGGTATCGGTGGCATCGTCGGAGGTTGCGCAGCCGACGAGGAATAGCATCAGTGCGCATAGTCCAGCGGAAAGTGACTTAATCTTCATGGCCTTAAATCTTAATGTCAATGATTAAAGCGCCACCGCCGGAAAACCCGATGATGGCGCTTCGTGCTAGCGAATCGACAGAGCTAGCGTGCGGTAACGACTACGCGGTAAACGGTAGCTGTACTAGTAGAAATGGACGTTGCGGAACGTACCCGGTACGTGCTGGTGCGGCTGGTGGAAACCCTCTTCCAGCCGGCCCCAGTTGTTACGCGGGCCGCGGTCCTCTGGGGCGCCGCCAGCTGCTGCCATACCCGCGAACAAAAGCGCGAGCGTGGCTGTTTCAGCGTCAGACGGGTTGCCCTTGAGGACGGACATGAACGGTGCAGCCGGGGCTGCAGCGGTGTCCTTGTCTTCGGTTGCTGGGGTGTTTTTGGAATCGGTCACAGCGGAATGTTCCCATGCTTCTTGGCGGGTACGTTAACAACCTTGCGATCCAGCAGACGCAGACCCTCGATGATCTGGCCGCGGGTCTCGCTCGGCGGGATAACGGCGTCGATGAAGCCGCGCTCAGCAGCCATGTACGGGTTGACCAGAGTGGCCTCGTACTCTGCCTCGTACTCCTTCTGCAGTGCGACGACATCTTTGCCTTCGGCCGCAGCAGCCTTGAGCTCCTTGCGGTAGATGAAGCCGACAGCGCCGGAAGCACCCATGACCGCAATCTGAGCGGTCGGCCATGCCAGGTTGATGTCAGCGCCCATGTCCTTGGAGCCCATCACACAGTAAGCTCCGCCGTAAGCCTTACGGGTGATGACCGTAATCTTCGGAACGGTGGCCTCAGCGTACGCGTACAGCAGCTTGGCGCCACGGCGGATGATGCCGTCGAACTCTTGGTTGGTGCCCGGCAGGAAGCCTGGGACGTCAACCAGCATGATGATCGGAATGTTGAAGGCGTCACAGGTGCGGACGAAGCGAGCCGCCTTCTCGGATGCCTTGATGTCGAGGCAGCCAGCGAACTGAATCGGCTGGTTGGCGACGAAACCGACCGAGCGCCCCTCCACACGACCGAAGCCGATGACCACGTTCTGTGCGTAGTCCTCCTGAATCTCCAGGAAGTCCTCGTCGTCGACCAGACGGGTTATGACGTCCTTGATGTCGTACGGCTGGTTTGGGGAGTCCGGAATCAGCGTGTCGAGCTCGAGGTCAGTCTCAGTGATGTTGTCAGCGATGGAGCCCTCGAACGGCTCAGCCTCCATTCGAGGAGCCTCAGCGCGGTTGTTGGACGGCAGGTAGCTGACCAATTCCTGAACGAAAGTCAGAGCGTCTTCGTCATCAGCAGCGGTGTAGTGCGAAGTACCGGAGGTGCTCATGTGAGTACCAGCGCCACCCAGCTCGTCCTGAGTGACCTCTTCGCCAGTGACGGTCTTAATAACGTCCGGGCCGGTGATGAACATCTTGGAAGTGCCATCGACCATGACAATGAAGTCGGTCAGAGCCGGGGAGTAGACGTGGCCACCAGCGCAGGCGCCCATGATCAGGGAAATCTGTGGGATAACGCCCGATGCCTGAGTGTTGCGGAAGAAGATCTGGGAGTAGAGGCCGAGGGAAACAACGCCCTCCTGGATGCGGGCACCAGCACCCTCGTTGATGCCGATAATTGGGACACCGGTCTTGATGGCCAGATCCATGATCTTGACAATCTTTTCACCGTAGACTTCACCGAGCGCGCCACCGAAGATGGCGCCGTCCTGCGAGAAGACACAGACCTGGCGGCCATCGATGGTGCCGTAGCCTGTTACAACACCGTCAGTGACAGGGCGCTTGGCGTCGAGGCCGAAGTTCTTGGAGCGGTGACGTGCGAGAGCGTCAACCTCCACGAACGAGCCGTCGTCCAAGAGGAACTCGATGCGCTCACGAGCGGTCATCTTGCCCTTGTCGTGGACGCGGTCAATACCGGCCTGGCCCATGGGGGCCTGGGTTTCTGCGAGGCGGGCTCGCAGATCGGCCAGTTTTCCAGCAGTAGTGGTCAAATCCGGCGTTTCACCGGTTTGTGTATTTGCGGCAGTCGTCATGCCAACTAGTTTACGTTTCGAAAACGGGGGGAGGTAGTTGGGGGCAATCGCTGTTAACAAAAGTAGGGGTAATGACTAGCTCGTTGTACAGCAAAAAGCCTGCTCTTACAGTGGAATATTGCCGTGCTTGCGCGCAGGCCACGGTACTTTCTTTGAAGTTAGAAGGCGCAGATTTTTTATCACCCGAGTTCGTGTCTCGGAGGGGAGGATGACTTCATCAATTAACCCCCGTTCGGCGGCACGATAAGGCGTGAGCATGTGTTGCTCGTATCCCATTTCCAGTTCAGCAATGAGTTCTTTCACACTCTCGGGAGTGCCAAATCTATCGGCCGCTGGGTCTGCTGCGAGAGCTGTTTCGGTGGCGGTTCGAATCTCGGCACGATGGAGGAAGCGTACTGCGCCAGAGGCACCCATCACGGCGATCTGTGCCGTCGGCCAAGCCAGATTTACATCCGCGCCGAGCCCCTTTGATCCCATCACGCAATACGCGCCACCATAGGCTTTGCGCATGGTGACGGTGATTTTAGGGACGGTTGCTTCTGCATACGCATAGAGCAATTTGGCGCCACGGCGCAGAATTCCCTGGTGTTCTTGATTTGAACCGGGGAGAAAACCGGGTACGTCTACGAGGAAGACGAGTGGAATGTTGAAACAATCGCAGGTCCGGACGAATCGCGCGGCCTTCTCCGCTGCATCGATATCCAGGCAGCCCGCGAATTCCATGGGCTGATTAGCGACAAACCCAACAGATTGACCATTGAGACGGCCAAGGCCAATCACGACATTGGCTGCCCGGTTTTCCTGGATTTCCAGGAACTCCGCATCGTCGCAAAGCGCGTAGATGACTTCATGCACGTCGTACGGCGTGGATGGGCTGTCGGGAATGAGACTGTCGAGGGTGCGATCGGTGTCGGTGATCTCGTCACTGGCATCGGAATCCCAGCTGGGCGCGGGGGCGGTTGTGTTGTTGGGGAGGTAGTCGAGCAGATCGCAGACCCAGTCGAGTCCATCCTGCTCGCTAGTGGCGGTGTAGTGGGAGTTTCCGGCAATCTCCATATGGGTGTCAGCGCCGCCAAGCTCGTGCTGGCTGATTTTTTCGCCAGTGACTGTTTCAATTACGTCAGGGCCGGTGACAAACATACGGGAGTTTTCCTCCACCATGACAACGAAGTCCGTCAGCGCTGGGGAGTAGGCATTTCCGCCCGCACAGGCGCCAAAAATGACTGAAATCTGCGGAATGACGCCGCTGGCGCGAACGTTGTGGTGGAACGTCTGGGCAATAAAGTCCAGTGAGACTGCGCCATCTTGGATGCGGGCGCCGGCACCTTCGTACATGCCAATAAGGGGGCGACCGGTAGTGATGGCAAGCTCCTGAATCTTGACCATCTTTTCGCCGTAGACCTCGCCGAGTGCACCACCGAAGATTGTGCCGTCCTGGGAGAAGATACAGACCTCACGGCCGTCGATGGTTCCCCAGCCGGTGATAATTCCGTCGGTCACGGGGCGTTTGGCTTCCATTCCAAATGCGGTAGTGCGGTGGCGGGCTAGCGCATCGAATTCGACAAAAGACCCTTCGTCCAGCAGATAGTCAATGCGTTCGCGGGCATTCATACGCTCAGTCAGTTTGAGCTTGTCGTAGCCTCGTGACCCCATTGGAGTCAGTGCAGCAGTGCGTCGGCGTAGAAGGTCTTCATTGAGAAAAGCGGTGGTGTGTTGCTCCGCCGCCAAACGTGAGGAAATAGTCATGTTATGGAATGTAGTGTTTGGGAAGGAAAATAGTAAAGCGGGCGAGCTGTGATGATTCTCACGCTGTCGAGCCCTTGAGAACGGCCACGACTCAGTGAATCCGGCCATGGCGCTAGACTGCTGTGCATGACCGACCCCAGAATTGTTGCTTCCCGCAAGCCTCTTGACGCCACGCGTGTGCGCGCAGCCGCGCCGGGCTGGAGTTCCATTGAGGTTGTCGAAACCACTGGTTCGACCAATGCCGATCTTCGGAAACAGGCGGCACTGGGGCAGGTGGCAGATCTCAGTGCGCTCATCGCCTCGGAGCAGACCGCAGGTCGCGGTCGACTGAGTCGTAGTTGGACGGCCCCGAAGGGTGCGTCCATTGCACTCAGCGCGCTGCTGCGCCCGGAAGGGCTCGCACCCGAGCAGCTGGGGCTGTTGCCGTTAGTCGCGGGCCTCGCAGTCGTCGATACTGTCGTGGAAGTTGCAGGGCTGGCGCCTGAGCGCGTTTCCCTGAAGTGGCCGAACGATGTCCTGGTTGACGGTCGTAAGCTCTGCGGAATTCTGGTGGAGGCTGCTTCGCTGACACCACCAACGCTCATTCCGGGGATTGGCATCAACGTTTCCCTGCAGGAAGATGAGTTGCCTGTGCCACACGCCATTTCGCTATACCTGGCGGGAGCAGACAACCTCGACCGCGACGATATTTCCGCTGGTGTGCTGCGGGCGCTGGGACGTCGTCAAGCACAGTGGCGCAAGGGCGATGCTGAGCTGCTGCGGGACTACGAGGCGGTGTGCGCGACCATCGGTTCGAACGTGCGCGTGGAGTTGCCGGGGGATCGCGTGCTGGTGGGTAAGGCGGTTGGTGTGCGTGCCGACGGCGAATTGATCGTCACCGACGAAGCTGGCACAAGTCACTTTGTTGCGGCCGGTGACGTGTTCCATGTTCGCGCCACTGACGGCGGCTATGCGTCCCCGCAGACTGATTCGGAGCGGAGGTAGTGCTGTATGGCCTTTCCCGATGATGAGTTGGACACGCGTGAGGCAATTCTGCTGGACACCAATCCAACTTTTGGTCGGCTGGTGTGGCCGCTCTTGGAGCTCATGGTTATCACGGGCGTCTGCTGGTTGCTGATCGGTTTTATCGACGGCCCTGCGATTGCTCCGGGAGATCTGCAAGGTGTGCGTCAGCTGCTGCTCTTCGCGTGGCTGGGGCTTATTCTCTGGCGCGTTGTTCGTCCGGTACTAAGTTGGCTGGGGGAGCGGTTTGTACTGACTGATAGGCGAATTATTCTGCGCCGTGGAATTCTGCGCCCGCAGGTGGTCTCGATTGATCTGCGTTCGGTGCGTGCGGTCAATCGCAAGGGCGGCGTGCTGTATCTGCAGACCCGCGGTTTCGGCCCGCCGCTGGCTGTGGAAGATATTCCCAGCTCCCGCAAGGTGGCTAAGTTGGTCTCCCGGTTGACTTAGAATTTTGGGTCATAACCTACAATCAGGGGTGTGATTGCTTCGGATACCCCTGAAAACTCCACTAATTCCATTTCTGATTCCGCTGCAGCGCTAACTGCTGTGCAGCATCCCGCGCATGCTGATGGCGTGCCGGTTGTGGCGGTGATTGGTGACGGTCAGCTGGCTCGTATGATGCAGACTGAGGCCATTGAGCTGGGACAGTCCATCCGTTTGCTCGCCGGTTCCCCGGATGCTTCCGCAGCGCAGGTGTGCGCGGACGTTATCATCGGCGACTACCACGTCTGGGAGGACGTTGAGCGCGCTGTCGCTGGTGCGCAGGCCGTGACTTTCGACCATGAGCACGTTCCCACCGAATTCCTCAACAAGCTGACCGAGATGGGCTACTCGGTTCAGCCTCAGCCGTCGGCGTTGCTGTACGCGCAGGATAAGCTGCTGATGCGCCAGCGCCTGGAGGAACTGGGCGCTCCGGTACCTGCCTACGCTGCTATTGAGTCCGTCCAGGATGCCGAGGCCTTCTTTGACCGGGTTGACGGCGCCGTCTGCCTGAAGGCCCGCCGGGGCGGTTACGACGGTCACGGCGTGTGGTTCCCGAAGGATCGCGAGGATCTGCGCACGCTTGTCGACGAACTGTTGGGCAAGGACGTGCCGCTGATGGCCGAGCGGAAGGTCGGGCTGGTTCGCGAGCTGGCAGCCATGTGTGCGCGCACGCCTTCGGGTGAGGTCAAGGCCTGGCCGGTCCTCGAGTCTGTGCAGCGTGACGGCATCTGTGTTGAGGCAATCTGCCCGGCGCCGGGGCTTTCCGACGAGCTTGCGAGCGCAGCCGAAAAGCTTAGTGTGACCATCGCTTCCGAGTTGGGAGTAACCGGTGCGCTGGCAGTTGAGCTGTTCGAAACCGTCGATGCTGACGGGAATCCGGAGATTTTTGTCAACGAGTTGGCCATGCGGCCACACAACACTGGTCACTGGTCGCAGGACGGCTGTGAGACCAGCCAGTTTGAGCAGCACCTGCGTGCAGTTGCTGACATGCCACTGGGTTCCACTCGCCCGACTGCGCCGGTAACAGTGATGGTCAATACGCTCGGTGGCGATGAGGCCTCGGATGTGCCGATCTCGCAGCGCTTTGCTGAGGTTTGGCGCCGCTTCCCATCGGTGAAGATTCACTGGTACGGCAAGGATTGGCGCCCAGGACGTAAGCTGGGCCACGTCAACCTGTGTGGTTACGACGCGAGCCCGGAAGGCATCGCGGAGACCCGTCGAATTGCCAACTTGGCTGCCGACTACATCGTCGATGGCGCGTGGGCAGACGGCTACACGGCATAAAACCAGCGCTGTTAAAAACTAGATTGCTATCTCAAGGAGACAACATTGGCTGAAGCAAACCAGGTGGCAAGCCCGAAGCTGGCCAACGCAACCGGTCCGTTGGTTGGCCTGATTATGGGGTCGGACTCGGATTGGCCGACCATGGAGCCGGCAGCTGAGGTACTGGCTGAGTTCGGAATTCCGTTTGAGGTAGGCGTGGTCTCTGCGCACCGTACCCCGGAACGCATGATCGACTACGCAAAGTCGGCCGCTGACAAGGGCCTGCGCTGCATTATCGCTGGTGCCGGTGGCGCGGCGCACCTGCCGGGCATGGTGGCGTCTGCCACTCCGCTGCCGGTTATCGGCGTGCCACGCGCGCTGGAAAACCTGGAGGGCGTCGACTCGCTGCTGTCAATTGTTCAGATGCCGGGCGGCGTTCCGGTGGCAACCGTCGGTGTGGGCGGCGCTAAGAACGCTGGCCTGCTGGCTGCGCGTATTCTCTCGGCTGGTTACCCGGAGCTCATTGTGGCGATGGAGAACTACCAGGCCAATATGCGCGATCAGGTCCTGGAAAAGGACGAGCGCCTGCGCAAGAAGCTGATGGGCGAGTAGGTCGCCCATTCAGCCCCGAACTACCCACGCATATGAACTGCGGGGTAATGGAACGTGTCCGGGTCGGCAGTCTCCCAGGCTTCGGCCCAGTTGTGGAAGCGAGTTCCGCTCAGCAGCTCGCCTGGCTGCAGCCAGTTGTAGAGCTCCGCGTAGGTCTCACCGACCTGCTCATTGGTGCGCCGCAGCAGGTGGGACGGCCCCAGCTCAGAGAAGCTATTCAGGCCCATCGATGCCAATAGGCTGGCTGCTTCCGCGACCGTGGCATTGTGATAGTTGGCCACACGCTGACCCTTGTCATCGACATCGAGGGCCTTCCACAGGCTCGGATCCTGGGTAGCCACACCCACCGGGCAGGTGTTTGTGTGACATAGCTGAGATTGAATACAGCCGGTGGCCATCATCATGCCGCGAGCCGAGTTCACAAAGTCAGCGCCGATGCACATGCGCTTCACAATGTCGAAGCCAGTAATGACCTTGCCGGACGCACCGAGCTTAATGCGATCTCGCAGACCGGCACCTACGAGCGCGTTATGGACGAGAATCAGGCCGTCGGTAAGCGGCAGGCCAACGCGGTCGGAGTATTCCAGCGGTGCAGCGCCGGTGCCGCCTTCAGCGCCGTCGACGATGATGAAGTCCGGGGTGATGTTCTCTTCCAGCATGGCCTTGCACACGGCGAGGAACTCAAGCTGGGAGCCAACACACAGCTTGAAACCGACCGGCTTGCCACCGTTGAGCTCGCGCATGGTGCCCATAAACTGAACAAGTTCACGCGGGGTGGAGTAGACGCGGTGGTACGACGGGCTCATCACGCCCTTGCCAACTGGTACGTGGCGAGTAGCCGCGATCTCCTCATTGACCTTGTGCCCTGGCAGCATGCCGCCGAGTCCTGGCTTTGCACCCTGGCTAACTTTCAGATAAGTTGCCTTGACCTGCGGAATCTTAGCCTTTTCGCGGAAGAGTTCCGGGTCGAAGCCGCCATCCTCAGTACGTGCACCGAAGTAACCGGACCCCAGCTGCCAATAGAGGTCTGCGCCATACTTCAAGTGGTAAGGGCTGATAGCGCCCTCGCCAGTATCCTGTACGAAGTTGCCCAGTTTCGCGCCCTTATTCATTGCCATGACAGCGTTAGGGGACAGAGAGCCGAAACTCATGGCTGAGATGTTGAAGATAGACGCTGAGTATGGCTGGGTGCAGTCCGGGCCACCGATATCTACGCGCGGATCCTCGATGACGTGCTGGCTCGGCGCCATCGAGTGGCGGACGTACTCATAGCCGGGCGCGTTAATCTTTCGCTCAGTACCGAATGACTTCTTCGAGGACAACCCCTTCGCACGCTCGTAGACCACGGTACGAGTATCGCGGTCGAACGGAGCACCGTCGAAGTTGCGCTCGATGAAGTACTGCTGCATCTCAGGGCGAATGGTCTCACCCATGTAGCGCAGATGGCCGATGACCGGGAAGTTCCGCAAGATGGAGTGCTTCCTCTGAAGCATGTCATAGATGGCCACAACATCCAGGAAGAGAATGAGGGCCATCAGAATCCACCACCATGGGCTCAGATCCCATACAGCCAGTGCACCCAAGACGTTGATGAGGGCGAGAATCGCAAGAATATATGGTCGGGTAATCACGGTTTCCAGGTTATCGCGACTACCTAGAGCGCTTCTCGACGGGACAGCCGCGACTAAATCACACGGGCTTTCTCGGCCGTAGAAATAGCAGTGACACGCTCGCTATCGCCACCGCGCACGACGACGGCAGCACCTCCACGAACCCAAGCCGACAGCACATTACGTGCCCATTTTTCTGCGGTGACCTGTGAAGAATCAGGCACCAGCCAGCCGTCGGAAACGACGCGGGAACTGGGCGTGAGCTGCATCTCGTCCGCGTAGTCGCCAGCTGATGAGAGCAGTTCTGCAGCCGACTTTTCCCCAATAACGGGGGTTTGGTCGGAGTCCGGGCCTGCGCCTAGATATGCGTCTGGGTGGAAACGAACTTCCGGACCGAAGTCAATGACTCCCGGTGGAATATCATCACCGCATTCCACGACACCGCGGCCAAAGGGATCGTCGGTAAGCACTGCGAGGTAGGCATCTGGGAACTTCTCTTCCCACGTGCTGACGTTGCTGACAGTGGTGAATACGACCAGCGGCTCCTCATCGCTAACGGTGACGCCAGCACGCTCGCAGCCCAGTATGATGCAGGCGGACTGCCAGATCAACGGCAAGTCAATCCATACTTGGTCTCCGGCGACGAGGTCGAACTCATCGTGCAGCATGTTGGCGATCTTGCTGGCCCAGTTGTCCAGAGTTTGAGCCGACAAATCGGTACGACCGCCGGTAGTTTCGTCATAACAGGTCAAACGAGGCACGGACGGGTCGGCCTCGAGAAGTGTCTTCAGAATCTCCACGCCTCCAAGGGTAACGAGATTCTCTTCAGGCCGTCGGGAAGAGTCACCTAACTCAACAGCAGGGTGAACAACAGGACCGTCGGCAAGCAGGCGATTGTCGTAATCACGCCACAATCGCGCGCCTGCTCAAGGTTCCGGCCGAAGCGGGAGGCGAAGGTGTAGACGTTCTGGGCTGTCGGCAGGCCGGCGATAATCACAGCTGCCAGCAGCGCATGCCCGCTGAGACCAAAGACGAAATGGCCGAACAGCAGAGCGAGCGCGGGGTGGAGGAAAAGCTTCAGCGTAGACGCCACCACGACGGCGCGACGAGGGGAGCGGCCAGCTTCCATAAACGGCATACCATGCAGGCTGATACCGAAGGCCAGAAGTGCCATTGGCACCGCGGCCTGCCCCAATAGCCCCACTGGATGCGCTACGAACTGAGGCACGTCGATAGCAAACGCATTAACCGCAAGCCCCACCATCGCCGCCAGAAAGATCGGGTTCTTCAATGGAGCCATGATGACATTGTGCGGTCGGAAATGACCGCGGTTAGTGAGGATTTCCAGCACGGTCATGGAAGCGGGCGCATAGAAGGCAATCTGAAAGATAAGGGCTGGGACGACGGCGGTAGCGTCGTGAAGCACTGCGACTGCGATGGGCACGCCGAGATTAGCGACGTTGTTGTAACTCGACGACATCGCGCCGACCACAGCATCGGCGCCGCGCTGTTTGAACATGGGCGCCACAAAAATCCGGTAGACCGCGGCAGTGCCAAGCGCCGACAGTGCCGCGACACCAAATGCCGAACCGAAAATGCTCGCCGAATCCGCCGTCGCGAGAGTGTGCGTGAGCATGCACGGCATCGCGATCCAGAACACGACCATGTTCAGGGTAAAAGATGCCCGCTTATCGACGATTTCACTGCGTCCAAACAACCAGCCAACAATGATCAGTACTGCGACGGAACCAAAGCCGGTGAATATTTCGGTGAGAGCGGGCATAAGTGCATATTTTAGACAATAAAAAACGGACCCAATCCAATCCCCTCTGTGGGGAAGGACTGAGTCCGTTTTACGCTGTTATCGCATGTATCGTCATGCGGCCAGCGCGTAAATAAGGCCTTTCGGCGGGTGTTCGAATGATCGGCTCCCGCCGACCAGCCATCTTTAGCGGCTGGTGAACGGCAGGAGTGCCATCTCTCGGGCGTTCTTCACAGCGGTAGCGACCTGGCGCTGCTGCTGCGGAGTCAGACCGGTGACGCGGCGGGAACGAATCTTGCCACGGTCAGAGATGAACTGGCGGAGCAGGTTAATGTCCTTGTAATCAACCTTCTCAACGCCTGCGGCCTTGAGCGGGTTCTTCTTCGGGCGGCGGGACTGCTCCATCCGCGCCTTCTTGTTAGAGTGATTGCGCTTCATTGGTGCTCCTCGACTTACCAGCTGGACTTACGGACGCCCGGGAGTTCGCCACGGTGGGCCATCTCACGAACGCGGACACGGGACAGACCGAACTTGCGGAGGTAGCCGCGCGGGCGACCATCTGCAGCGTCACGGTTGCGGACGCGAATCGGGGACGCGTCACGCGGCTGACGGTTCAGCTCGTACTGTGCGTCCATGCGCTCTTCGTCAGTGGAGTGCGGGGACTTGATGATGCGCTTCAGTTCAGCGCGACGTTCTGCATAACGAGCGACGATTTCCTTGCGCTGCTCGTTCTTGGCAATCTTGGACTTCTTAGCCATGAATTAGCGCTCCTCGCGGAATTCGACGTGCTTGCGGACAACCGGATCGTACTTCTTAATGGTGATACGGTCCGGGGTATTGCGCTTGTTCTTACGGGTCACGTAGGTGTAACCGGTGCCCGCAGTGGACTTCAGCTTGATGATTGGACGAATGTCATTACGTGCCATTTTTTAGATCTTCTCCCCACGTGCACGAATCTGAGCAACAACAGCCTCGATACCGTACTTGTCGATGGTCTTCAGACCCTTCGGGGACACATTCAGAGTGATGTGACGCCCCTCAGAGGCGAGGTAGAACTTCTTACGCTGCACGTTGGGGTTCCAACGGCGCGACGTGCGCCGGTGGGAGTGGGACACGGTCTTGCCGAAAGACGGCTTGCGTCCCGTAACCTGGCAAATCGCCGACATAGGGATTCCTTTGCTTCCTTGCCGCCCAATGCCGACATCACTGGTGCGCCACGCCGGATTATTGAATAACCGAGGAATCCACCTGGCCTTTTCCGGGGCGCTGCCCACTGACACTCGACGCTGAGCGCGTAAACGAATAACTAGACAACAGCGAGAGAACAGTTTACACACGAGTTGCGGGATAACCTAATCGCTGTTCCACTGTGGTTTTCTCGGCGCGACTCTCGAGTGCCATCATAGAGTTCATGCTTGTCGACGGGCGTTAGTATAGGGCCCTTTTTTAATTTTCGGGCTCAAGCCTGTAATATTCCATCGAGTGTCACATGCCGGTTTATAGAAGTATTGACCTGGTACGTGTCATTGTAAGTCGTGTTCGTACCCAACTCAGGCACGATTCTCCCGCTGCTAGCCGGGTGAAAGCGACCTGAAGTTCAATCCTGAGGGAAACGAGATTTAATGAAGAAGGACATCCATCCTGATTACCACCCGGTGGTTTTCAAGGACGCAGGCACGGGTCACTCTTTCCTTACCCGTTCCACCGCCACCTCCGACCGCACTGTCGAGTGGGAAGACGGTAACGAGTACCCGCTGATCGTCGTTGACGTCACCAGCGAGTCGCACCCGTTCTGGACCGGTGCTCAGCGTGTCATGGACACCGCTGGTCGCGTCGAGAAGTTCCAGCGCCGTTACGGTAACCGCATTCGCCGCGCGAAGAAGAACTAAGAATAGGAGGGGAATAAGAAAATGGCAGTACCAAAGCGTCGCATGTCGCGTGCTAACACCCGCGCTCGCCGTTCCCAGTGGAAGAGCAACAACGTCGCTCTCCAGGAAGTCAAGGTAAACGGCCGCGTCTACAACGTTCCTCGTCGCATCGCCAAGGCTGTTCAGCTCGGCCTGGTTGACGTCGAGAAGTTCTAACGCGCATCTTTTAGGATGCTGACAACGTTCCTCGCTGAACCGCAGAGCGCTTCAAGCGCCCAGAGTGTGTTCAGTGCGTAAGGGACAGTTGATAAAGAGCTGTTAAACCTCACCCCATCGCCTGTACTTGGCGATGGGGTGAGGTTTTTCAGTTGTATGGCCGGGTTTTATGGGAGCACTCTCACGAAGAATCTGTGTCACATTTACACTCGCCTTATATTTTCAAGGCACAATGGGCAGTATGAAGATTTTGGTAGTTGATGACGATCAAGCGGTACGCGAAGCGTTGCGGCGATCGTTGACTTTTAATGGCTACACGGTCGAGCTCGCCGAGGATGGCGCAGAGGCCTTGGAAAAGATTGCCAAGGATCGTCCGGATTTGGCCATTTTGGATGTCATGATGCCGAAGCTCGACGGCCTGGATGTTTGCCGTCGGCTGCGCAGCGAAGGCGATGATCTGCCGGTCATGATGTTGACTGCACGTGATTCGGTCTCCGAGCGCGTAGCTGGTCTTGATGCCGGCGCAGATGACTACCTGCCCAAGCCGTTCGCATTGGAAGAGCTGCTCGCTCGTGTCCGTTCGCTACTTCGTCGTTCTGCTCTGGAAGTACCTGCGATGGAGGATGCCGCAACTCTGCAATTTGAGGATCTCTCCCTGGACCCGGAAACTCGTGAGGTCTTCCGCGGTGAACGTCGCATTAGTCTCACTCGTACAGAATTTGCGCTGTTGGAATTGCTGATGAGCAACCCGCGGCGGGTGCTCTCCCGTACCGCCATTTTGGAGGATGTCTGGGGCTATGATTTCCCGACGTCCGGCAATGCGCTGGAGGTCTACATTGGCTACCTGCGTCGCAAGACGGAGGCAGAGGGAGAGCCGCGTCTGATTCACACCGTTCGTGGTGTCGGTTATGTGATGCGGGAGACCGCACCGTGATGTTGCGCCGTCGTCGTTCGACCGGCGGTGGCGTGCAATCAAATCAGCGTTCTGCCACGGAGGCTAATCCGGGGCAAGGTACCGTCGGTAAGCAAGAGAAGTCCGCGAATGCTGAGACGATGGCAGGGGAATCGCATCCCGGCTTGCCACGGAGCTCGCGTATCCCTTCGCTGCGTTGGCGGCTGACTATTCTGACGGCGCTCATTGTGGCGATGTCGGTGGGGCTGATGACGCTGGCTGCGTTTTTTACTGTGCAGGCAGCGCTATACCGCGAGGTGGACAGTAACCTCCGTAGCCAGGCGGAAAAGCTGCTGATGTCACCGTACGCTTCGGAGTTTGCCATTGGCCCCTCCTTTGAGGCCGACTCAAACAGGATTCTGAACCCCGATTTGGACGCGGTGTACTTTGCCCACGGCAGTGTGGCGGGTAAGGGCGGTGGCTCAATCTCTATTGGTGGCCCCGAACTGGCGGTGTTGCGAGGGAATCGACAGGAATCGATTCGCACCGATGAGTACAACGGCCGTCGTGTATACGCCGTCCGCGCCGAAGACGGTGCGACGCTGATCCTCTCGCAGGACTTGAGCTCGACGCAGTCGGTCTTGAAAGCGCTCAGTGCAGTGCTGCTGAGTATCTCCGCTATCGGAATCCTCTTCGCAATCGGCTCAGGTATTACGGTGGCAACAACGGGTCTGCGTCCGGTCACGCGGCTGCGCATTGCCGCGGAGCGAGTGACGGAGACCGACGAGCTGCGCCCAATCCCTGTGGAGGGCGACGATGAGCTTGCGCGCTTTACCCGCAGCTTCAATGAGATGTTGGCTGCACTTCAAGCGTCGCGCATTAAGCAGGCGGAGCTGGTTGCAGATGCTGGTCATGAGTTGAAGACTCCGCTGACGTCGTTACGCACAAATATTGAACTGCTGATGATGGCCTCCCGCTCGGGAGCGGCAATCTCGGATGAGGATCGCGCGGATCTGGAAGCTGACGTCATCGCACAGCTGGAAGAGCTGTCGACGTTGGTCGGTGACCTGGTTGATCTGGCACGCGAAGATGGCCCGCAACAGGTTATTGAGCATGTCGATGTCGACGAAATCATTTCCACGTCGTTGGCGCGTGTTGAGCGTCGTCGTCCGGATATTACTTTCGATGTGCAGACAGCTCCGTGGTATGTCTACGGGGATTCGGCGGGTCTTGGTCGCGCAGTTTTGAACTTAATGGACAATGCTGCAAAGTGGTCGCCAGAAAATGGCACCGTGCGGGTTCGTCTGACGCCGCTCAGCGAGGTTGTCGCTGAATTCACGGTGGCGGACTCGGGACCAGGTATCCCGAAGGAAGATCGAGACAAGGTCTTCGAGCGTTTCTACCGTTCCATTCAGTCACGGTCGATGCCGGGATCCGGCCTGGGCTTGGCCATTGTGAAGTCGGTCATCGTCCGCCACGGGGGCACGATTACTGCCGATGAGTCCGATGATGGCGGTGCTTTGATGCGAGTGACTCTGCCGGGCAGTCCGCACAGCGGAAAAGATGAAGACTCCGATTCAGCTCAAGAGCCTAGCTAGAAACGCATAACCCCACGTCAAAGTCGATGTAATCCCCGCTGTGCGCGGCCTTTTAAGGAAGTGCGTGGTGGGGATTCGGTGTTTCATTCGGGGAATTATCGGCGAGACCGCAGACTGCTCTCAGCCAATTGTTAGACAGACAGTGCAAGGTATTACGTATGAGCAACTCTTTCAACGATTCCTCGCGAGGAGATGAGCGGGGACACTACTCCTCGCGATCTCAAAACTTCAGCGAGAACCGTGCCATGGGGGATGCTGGTGAGACAAGCCAGTTTTCTGTCAATGAGCGCGGCTGGGAGAATTCCCACTACAACACCATCCCGTCTCAGCCGAACGGCGCTTACGGAGGCGGTTCAGAGTGGGACGTTGCGGCCAATCAGCAAAAGACCAAGGGTGCCCAGGGGGCTAAGGGCATGGGGGCACTCGCAGTCGCTGCCCTGATGCTGTGCTCGGCCGGTATTGGTGGCGGTGTCGGCGCATGGGTAGTTCACAACTCGCAGTCGTCGGCCCCCGCGGACAACGCGCTGGATAAGCCTGCGGAAACCCGCCAGGTAGCAGCAGCTGAGGGGTCCGTGGAGAAGGTCGCGCAGAAGGTCCTTCCCAGTGTCGTCTCTATCACCACCGCCTCGGAGCGAGGTACGGCGTCGGGGTCAGGTTCCATTCTGTCCTCCGACGGTCTGGTGCTGACGAATAATCACGTCGTCGCAGGCGCGGGTCCGGACGCTCAAATGGAAGTCCTGCTTTCCGACGGCACCACGCACCCGGCAACTCTGGTTGCAGGGGATGCGGCTACGGATATTGCCGTTATTCGAATTGAAGGTGTTAACGGGCTGCGCCCAATCTCGCTGGGCAACTCCTCGCAGGTTCAGGTTGGCCAGGAAGTGGTGGCCGTTGGCTCACCACTGGGACTGACCTCCACTGTTACGCAGGGCATTGTCTCCGCTAAGAACCGTCCGGTCACCGCCGCTGGTGAAGACGGTCAGTCCTCGGTCATTGATGCAATCCAGACCGATGCGGCGATTAATCCGGGTAACTCCGGCGGAGCGCTTGTGGATATGGAAGGCAACCTCATCGGTGTGCCCAGCGTGATTGCCTCTAACAGTGAGGCGTCGGAGCAGGCGGGCAGCATTGGCCTTGGTTTCGCAATTCCGGTTAATCAGGCTCGTCGCATAGCGGAAGACCTGATTGACTCTGGTAAGGCGCGGATGCCTGTCATTGGTGCCCAGATCGATTCGCGTCCGATTGCACGTGGTGCACTGGTGCGAGAGGTAACGCCAGGTGGTCCAGCTGATAAAGCGGGGCTGAAAGATGGTGACCTGATTACCAAGGTTGATGACCGCACACTTGACAACGGCGTTGCCCTAATTGCGGCTATTCGGTCGCATCGGATCGGGGATTCTGTCACACTTACAGTTACAGATGAGCAAGGCGGCAACGAGCGAACGGTCGATGTCACCTTGGCAGAAGCCCAGGATTGATAGGCAGCGTGGTGGAGTGAGTACCTCACCATCTGTAGAAGAGTTTTCGAGTGAAACTTCGAGTGAAAAGCTGTGGGAGAAAGCGAGATAGAGCAGATGAGTGAAACCGTGAGTACTGAGCCAAGTGACGTCAACCTCGCTGAGATGGAGCGTCTTATCAACGACGACGGCCAGGTTCGAAATGCGTTCGTTGTCCTCGTGGGCGACCATTTTGAGAACCCGGATGGTGCGGCTTCGCTCATGGTTGAGCTGTTGGAAGAAGACGGCTACTCGGTCGATGCCGTGGTCAGCACGGGCGCAGTGAAGCGTGAGATTCGGAAGGCTCTAGATACCGCTGTTGTCGGTGGCGCAGATTTGGTCGTCACGGTGGGCGGTGTTGGAGTTGGTCCTCGTGCGAAGACTCCGGATGCCACTCGCAAGGTTCTCGATGTACGACTGCAGGGCATCGAGCAGGCTATTCGTAACTCCGGTATGGGAGCTGGTGCCTTGGATGCGGGGCTGTCCCGGGGTTTGGCCGGCGTGTCCGGTCAGACTGTGATTATCAATCTCGCGGAGTCTCGCGCTGCAGTGCGCGATGGCATGGCGACAATTCTCCCGCTGGTCTCTCATGTGCTTGATGATCTCTGCCGCTGGAGCGTCTAGGAATGGGCGACGCTAAGCAGCCCAATCAGCCCGAGCAAGCCGCGTCGCGCAGTGGCAGCCGTAGGCAGCGTCGTCGCGCAGGTGCACCGGCGAAAAACTTTGCCCAGTCGCGCAGTGCGAAAACTGCGCGCACAGTGCACTACCACGATGAATCCCCGGAGGATGCTCGTGATTTTGATGCGGACTACTGGACAAAACAGCGCCCACCCCATTGGGGATGAGCGCTGTGTAAATGCGTTCGTTAGCTTCTCATCGGAAGCCCGCAACTAGCAGCTAGAAGCTAGTTCAGCTCCGTCTTCGGCTTGCCGTTCTGCTCTGCCAGCAGGTCACGAATCTCAGTCAGCAGGTCAGCCTCGGTGACCTCCGGCTCAGCGGAGGTCTCCAGACGAGCCTCCCGCATCTCGTTGAACTTGTTCATCGGAGCAACGATGACGAAGTAGACAACCGCTGCGACCAGCAGGAAGTTGATGACTGCGGTGATGACAGCTGCGAAGTCAAGGTAGGTCGACGGGTTGCCGCTGATGATTTCGAAGCCAAGGCCAGTGACCTCAGCGCCACCGATGGTGTTCAGCAGCGGCTCGAGCAGGCTGTCGGTGAAAGCAGTGACGATTGCGGTGAACGCAGCACCGATGACAACACCGACCGCCAGGTCGATGACGTTGCCGCGCATGATGAACTCTTTAAAACCCTTAAGCATAGGAAATTTCCTTCTGTAGAAACGGAACAAACCAAACGAGACCTGTGAGTCATCGTGTTGCTCATGGCAGGCCCATACGATTTCAGAAACGGGGCAGTGCGATATCTGGCAGCGCCACTCTTCTCAGCGCTAATCGTAGTTTTGAATTGCCTAGCCATTCTATCCCTGCACTAAGTTGTGGGACAAGTCAACTTTCTATGAAAAACACTGTTCAGGGTCGTAAATTCTTTGAATCAGTGAGATTTTGGCCACTAACCCGCGAGTAACAGTGTGAGCGGAGATGCTAGCGATGTTGCAGCCACCACCTCCGCGGCGCCAGTGGGCAGAGCGACCAAGACCACCTCATCGTCGACGATGTTGACCACCCTTGCCCCGTGTGCGAGCGGAGCCGCCACCCCGCGCTCATCCGCTGTCGAGACAATATCCACGCTGTCACCAGTGCGAAGAGCGGACACAATGCCCGCATCGTTCAACGTGATGGCAATAATTTTGCTTTCCGACGTCCCCGTCAGCGACTTCGCAAGTGACGGGCCAACCATTCGCTGCTCTGTAAGTATCTCTCCCGGTGACATGCCGGTGGCCAGGGTGCGTCCCCGCACAGCAGCGATGTCCGTTACGGCCTCGCCGGGAACGAGATCCCGAGGAATGTCCTTGAAAGCCACATCTTGTTCTGCCACCGATGCGCCAGCGGCAATGGATTTGGCGCTAATCACTACCCGAATATGGCCGCTGCGGGGCGTTAATGACTCCACCGCCGCCAGGCCAACCGCGCATAGGAAAACAGTGAGGGCAACTATCCGTCGAATAGTTGTGGGGCGGAGCTTTCGGAATGGATGCGGAAACCGGGACGAATATTTTGGGCTCATATTAAGTTAGGCGCGAAAACCCCGAATTTGGTTCCACTAAATCTGTGAAATCCTCGCTGGCGTGATCACATAATCGGCGGGAACGTCGTGCTCATCGTAGGCAAGCTCCGTGCGCAACTCGGTGTCGAAAACCGCAACAGCGATGGCCGCAGCTCTCGCTCCATCCGTATCACCGTCGCGTCGAGCGAAAACCAAGCTGCGATCGTAATAACCAGCGCCACGCCCTAACCGCATCCCGGTTGCGGGGTCGGCCGCAACTGCCGGCAGAATAATGGCGTCGGCGGCAACTAGCTCCTCCGGGCCGGCGGCGCTTTCCACCGGAACAGGTTCCAAGAGTCCAAATCGACCCTTGCTGAAGCTGCCGTTGTAGTAACCCCAGTGCAGCGGCTGTGGTGGACCGGGCGGGCAGACAGGAAGCAGAATTCGTGCTCCGGGAACCGCATTGGCCAGAGCCTCCACAAAGCCCTGGCCGGGTTCACCACCAGTCGAACTAGAAACGCTTGCGCCGGGTTCGTCACCAGCGGGGACATACGCGGCAATGACGGGTTTTGCGAGGTCGCCGACGGTATTGGATAACCATTCTTGCAACCGCTGTACCAGTGCTTCGTCGTCAAGCATGCGCTCACGCTGCCCCTTGGCGGCGCGTGCGGCGAGTGCCTCGTGCCGTGTGCGGGGTTTGAAATCGGACGTGGTTTCGGGAAGCGGAGCCATACCTGCAAACCTACTCTGTCAGGCAGGGGCGCGACCGCTGTCGTCAGCGCAGGAGGAAATTTCTGATTAATGCGTTGAAAAAGCGGGGTCAGCCTCCGAGCAAATGGAAGTTATATAGGTATCGTTGCCATTATGGTCTCATCGTCTAAAGAGTCTGGTTCGGACATGACTACTCCGGTTCGAACTGTCATCGTTCCTGCCGCGGGCATGGGTACGCGATTCTTGCCTGCCACCAAGACAGTGCCGAAAGAATTGCTGCCCGTGGTTGATACGCCGGGCATCGAGATGATTGCTGAAGAGGCCGCCGCCACTGGTGCGCAACGCCTGGCTATTGTCACAGCGCCGAGTAAGGATGGCGTGCTTGGGCACTTCGACCCGCGCCCGGACCTTGAGCAGACTCTCGCCGAGCGCGGCAAGGACAAAATTGCAGCGAAGGTACGCCGCGCCACCGAGGTCATTCGCGTGGAATCCGTTGTCCAGGATCGCCCGCTGGGCCTGGGGCATGCGGTGCTGGTCGCAGAGCCGCTGCTCGAAGACGATGAGGACAGCGTTGCTGTCATGCTTCCCGACGATCTCGTGCTCCCAGTGGGCGTGATGGATCGCATGACGGAAGTGCGCGAGCGCTTTGGTGGTTCGGTGCTGTGTGCGCTGGAAATTCCTCACGAAGAGGTCTACAACTACGGTGTCTTCGATATCGAGGACGCCACCCCGGCGGAGGCTGGTGAGCTCGGTGCGGACGCGGCCGACGCTGATGCCTGGGACGATGTGAAGCGAGTCAAGGGCATGGTGGAAAAGCCGGACCCTGCGGATGCTCCATCCAACTTCGTTGCAGTCGGACGTTACTTGCTCGATCGTGCCATCTTTGATGCGCTGCGCCGCATTCCGCGCGGTAAGGGCGGCGAATACCAGCTCACCGATGCAATTGAGCTGCTGATTCAAGAGGGGCATCCGGTTCATGTGGTTGTCCACAAGGGGTTCCGCCATGACCTGGGAAACCCTGGTGGCTTCATTCGCGCTTGCGTAGACTTTGGACTCAGGCATCCGGACTACGGCGAGGGGCTGCGCGACTACATGCAGCAGCGTCTGGCACAGGATGAACAGGCTTAAAGCCTTTTTCTAGAGGCTTGTACTTATCTAGAGGCTTGTACTTATCTAGAGGCTTGTACTGAGAAGCTGAATAGCCATAAAGCGCACCGCGGGTTGGTGCCGAGGAAGGTAAAACATGCGTTCTGTGGAAGAACAGTTGGCGGCAATCACCGCACACGCTGTGATGCCTGATCCTGTGCGCGTTGCTATTTCGGAATCCCTCGGCATGCTGTGCGCTGAGGATGTCATCGCTGAGCAGCCGTTACCGGGATTCGTGCAGTCAGCAATCGATGGTTATGCGGTGCGCGCTGTCGATATCGTCGGCGAATCTGGTTCTTTACCTCCGGATGCGCGTCAGAGTGATGTTGATTTTCGCGAGGTTGAGCTACCTGTTGTCGGTGAGGTGACAGCGGGTTCGCATCACCCGATGCGTCTCCAGCCGAAGCAGGCCGTGCGCGTACAAACTGGCGCGCCGCTGCCATCGCTTGCCGACGCCGTCGTTCCCCTGAACTGGACCGACCGTGGCGGCCGTCGAGTTAATGTTCTCCATCCGGTCTACTCCGGTGACTTTGTGCGTAAGGTCGGCGACGACGTGCAGCCGGGTGACGTGGCGGTGTCCTTGGACTCGGTAATTTCGCCGTCGCAGGTCGGATTGTTGGCAGCAGTGGGGCGTTCGAAGGTTTTGGTGCACCCCAAGCCGCGAATGTCCGTGATTTCCATTGGTAATGAGTTAGTCGATGTTGACCGCACGCCGGGGCTCGGTCAGGTTTACGACGTCAACTCCTACGCGTTGGCAGCAGCCGGCCGCGATGCCGGGGCCGAGGTGCACAGAGTGGGTATTGCCACCGGTGAGCCTCGTCGCATCCGAGAAATCATCGAGGGCCAGCTCATTCGCAGTGAGCTCTTGGTCATCACGGGGGCTGTCGGCGGTGCCGCGGGTGAGCAGATTCGCCGTGTCCTAGCTGAATTGGGCGAGGTTGATGTCTCCCGCATCGCTATGCATCCTGGTTCGGTCCAGGGCTTCGGTCTGTTGGGAGATGACAAGATTCCAACCTTCCTCCTGCCGTCGAATCCGGTTGGTGCGTTGGTTGTTTTTGAGGTCATGGTCCGCCCCCTCATTCGACTGGCGTTGGGTAAGCGCAATCCCCGCCGCCGCGCTGTCACCGCTCGTGCTGTCGGCCCGATCGAGTCGGCGGAGAAGCGCCGCGGGTACATCCGTGGTCAGCTCATGCGTGACCGTGAGACCGGCGAATACATGGTGCAGCCGCTGGGAGGTTCCGGCGGTGCGCAAGCCCACCTTTTGGCCGGTATGTCGGAAGCCAACAGCCTCATCGTGATTCCGGAAGACGTGCTGCACGTTCGTCCGGGAGATGTAGTTGACGTGCTGTTCATGGCGCGCCAGGCCTAACCGCGCCCCACTACCGCGAGTATTGTTGCCGTGCGAACTTCTCGTCTAATAACCAGTGGTGGCCGCGTCCGCCTGCGTGTGCCAGAGCGATCTGATGCCCCTGCATGGCGGGCATTGCGGCTCCGCGACGAGCCCATTTTGCGACCTGTGGAGCCAACCCTCGACGATAACTGGGATAACGCTCACAGGGTTTCCGTTTTCCGTCGTAACCTGCGCAGTTGGCGTCGGTCAGAGGCTGCGGGAGACATGATTGTCTCCACCATTGAGGTGGATGGCCAGTTCGCCGGCATGCTCACACTCGGCGGTATTACGCCTTTCCCCGTCGCTCACGCCTGGATCGGTTACTGGGTCGGCAGCGGCTTTACATGCGGAGGAGTCGCCACTGCTGCAGTGGCGTTGGCATCGGATTATGCCAAGAAAGTTGGCGTCCACCGAATTGAAGCGACTGTGTTGGACAGCAATGTCCCGTCGATACGCGTGCTGGAAAACTGTGGGTTCGAGTACGAGGGCGTGGCGCGGGAAGCCTTCCATATGGATGGTGCGTGGCGCGATCATCTGACCTATGCACGGGTGGGGGAGGACAGTGCAGTGGACCTCATCGTGGCGAGTGGTCGCGCACAATATGAAGAGGCGGAGAAATACCCACCGCAACGGCGCGCCTGAGTAGTCTGAGTAACGCACGCCGATAGGGTGATGACAACTCTACTATTGGGCGAGTTCGCTCTAGATACGCTGACTACCTTCGTAAAAGCCTCTGTGGAAAGGCATGTGGGTGGCGTATTTGGACCGGGGAGAGACGGCGAAACCCCGGGCGAAGTCGCAAGGAGACGCAAAATATGTCAACTTCACTGTTGCTGATACTCATCGTTGTACTGTGGCTGTTTGTGCTGGCC
The DNA here is from genome assembly GCF_024580435.1 of Corynebacterium sp. 5QC2CO. Lineage (NCBI taxonomy): Bacteria > Bacillati > Actinomycetota > Actinomycetes > Mycobacteriales > Corynebacteriaceae > Corynebacterium > Corynebacterium sp. 5QC2CO. Next base: position 55,388 of record NZ_JANIKI010000003.1, read on the forward strand.
CCGCTGGTGGTCAATACGCGCAAGCCGATCCGTCGTACCTCTGATGCGCTGGGTAAGACCCGGGTGCTGCATCGAGGTGGCGAGGAGCTGGCCACGACGCGTCGTCGTCCGTCTTTTAAGGAGTCGGACGTGCGCGTGACCGAGGAAGTTGACGATTCTCTCGAAACCGTCGACGCGCAGGTTGACGATGACTTCGATGTCAGCGACGTGCTTATCGACGATACCGTGGACGAGGCGGCCGACCCGGCCGTCGTAGACGGCGATATCGTCTACGAGCTGGAAGCAGCAGATGCAGAGGAGGAGACCCCGCAGGCGGATGATTCCGCTACCGAGGAAGCCACTGCTGAGTCCTCTGACCGCTCTGACATGGACGTATCCGATGATGAGTCTGCAGACCAGCCGCTGCAGGCTGTCGTTGATGACGAGGATGCTGAATCTGACTCCGCCGTCGCCTCCGCCGAAGGTGACGTGGTTCGTGCAGATGAGTCCTCTTCCGATGTGAGCGTTGACGTTCGCCGTCAGTTTGCCGACGCCGATGACTTGATGTTCGAAGATGCCGTTGAATCTGACGCTGATTCCGGTGCCGCGGCTGACGCTGAGCACGCCGACGCTGAGGCTCTCTCTGAGACTGAAGAGGCAGCAGACACCGTAGACGAGCAGGCGGAACTCGACGAGACCGTCGAGGACGACAGCGACCACAGTGTCGAGTCCAACGATGACGCAGTCGCTGTCGATGACACCTTGACCGAAGATGATTACGCGTTCGCTGAGAAGCGCCGTGGTCGTGGTGGGTTCGATCCGATTTCGGATGCCCAGTACGCTGAGACTCGCTTTGCCCGCCGCCGCCGTTCGGTTGCTGGGCTGGCAGCGTTCATCGCAGTCACGGTTATCATCGCTGCTTTCGCGGGTGGTTGGACCTGGTGGATTCCACTGGTCGGTGTCGGCTTGATGACCCTGTATCTGGTCAACCTGCGCCGCACCGTGCGTGCAGAGCAGGAACTGCGGGCTCGCCGAATTCGCCGTATGAAGATGGCCCGCCTCGGCGTGCGTAACCGCGAGGATGATGAGCTGGGAATTCCACAGCGTCTGCGCCGTCCGGGCGCGGTAGTGGTCGAGCTTGATGATGAGGACCCGGATTTCGCAGATTTGGCCTACACTGACTACCGCTTTGATGACGACGATTATGACGAAATGCCACAGGCTCGTGTGAGCTAGTCCTGTGAGCTGAGCCGTAGAACAACCTTAAAGTTGTCTGAGCACGTCAGCGCGATTTTTTGTTAGAAACTCGGCCTGTTACGATGTCACTACCTAAGACATGACACACCGGGTGTGTTTGGCGGAAGGCTTCTCCCGAGGGGTTGGGAGAAGCCTTTTTGCATGTTAACCCGCTGGCCTCTCGCAGCCGCAGTGCTACCGTGTTTTGACCGTGCCGTCGGGTAGCATGTCCCTCATGGATCGACCGGTAATGCGCGACATCGCGCTCGTGATTCTCCGCCTGATACTCGGAATTATCTTCATCTGCCATGGCTGGGACAAGATTTTTATCACCGGTATCGACAAGACGACCGGTTACTTTGTCGCCGCGAATATCCCGCAGGCGCACTTGACGGTCTGGGTTGTCGCTCTAGTCGAACTGGTCGGTGGCGCGTTGCTGATTCTGGGACTCTTGGCCCCGACGGTGGCGATGGTCTTCATCATTGAGATGATTGGTGCCTGGTGGTCGATGCACCTGGGCAATGGCCTGTTTATCCGCGACAACGGTGCAGAGCTTGTGATGTCACTCATCGGTGGTCTGGTGATGATTTTCGTTTTCGGGGCCGGCCGCTTCAGTTTGGACAGGCAGTTCATCAGGTAAGACCTCATTAGGTACAACCCCCTTAAGAGTTAAAGGCGGTGGAGATTCCCCGTGGAGTGCGAGGAAATTCGCGCAGCATTGTCAGCTCGCCTCGATGGCGAGCAGGCAAGCATTGCCGATGAAGTCATCGATGCCCATCTTGGGGCCTGCGAGGAGTGCCGAGCTTGGTACGAGCGAGCGGTGCGGCTGAACCGCGCCCTTACGGTTGGGCCTGCCGATGGTATGCCGGAGATTTCCACGGATGATCTCTCGGAGCGCATTTTGGTCTCCATCGAACCGGAGCGCCGGCGCCGTGAGCGCGCATGGCTGCTCATGGCCGGCACCGCCCGAGGGGTGCTCATTGCACTGGGCCTTTGCTGGGCGGTCTGGGGGATTGCAACACTGGTCGACGCCTCCGGCATGATGACGCTCGGACTTTCCTCGACGCAGCCGCAGGACGGTGCAGGAATCGCAACAAGCACGGGAGCGCCTATCGACGGTTCCACTGCCACCGTTGACCCAATGGAGCTCGGAGCACGCCTTGCCATCCAGCTTGCGGCAATTCGGCTTGCATTGGCAGTGGGATTGTTCTGGGCTGCTTGGCGGCCACGCGCTGCCATGGGAATGGCGCCGGTCTACGGTGCCGTCGCCACGTTCAGCATCGGTTTTGGTATTCGTGACATCCTTATCGGTGCCCAGGGAGCATCAGAGATTGCTGGCCTGGCCTTGATGTTTGTCTCCGCTTTGACACTGGCCGTTGTGTGGCTGGGCGGTTATACGCCGACGGCAATCGCACAGGCATGGCGAGCCGCCTCCGGGTTGCCGGTCACAGGCGTGCCGCCACAGCGGGACTAGCTCCAGGACGGCAACCAGAACCGCCAGTCAAAGTGGTTGAGAGGCAGCGGGTAGCCGGTCAAAATCGGCAGCCAGAACACAAACGCGGCCACCACTAGTGCGGCGTGCGTGCCAACGATTACCAACCCCACCGGCTTATCGCGGGGCCGCCAGTGTGAGAGATCGTCGGCAAGCAGAGCAAAGGCGATGAGTACGAAGGGAATCAGCGCGGTGGCGTAGAAGAAGTACATCTGACGGTCGTAGCCGATGACCCACGGCAGCCACGAGGCGAGGAAACCGATGACCGGCAGCGCGTAGCGGCCGTCCCGGCGGCCGAGCCAGCGCCATGTGGCCCACAAGACCACGGGGACCAGCAACCACCAGATGGGTGGGGTGCCAAAGAGCATCATCCAGCCCTTGCACTCTTGGCCGCCACTGCAGGTGGTTTCGGTGGAGTAGTAGAGCATTGGGCGCCAGCTGACCAGCCACTCCCAGGGCTTGGACTCCCAAGGGTGTTTGTGGCCATTAGAGGTGGTCAGCTCGGCGTGGAACTTCAGCACGCTGTTTTGGTAGTGCAGGTAGTTCTGCACGGCCTCGGGAAGCCAGTCGGTGCCGGGGAGTCCCGTATCGCGCTCTTCGGGCGAGACATGGCGATAAACCGACGTTTCTTCGGCGAACCAGGAACGCCAACTTAAGAAGTAAACGCCCAGCGGAACCACCACCAGATCACGCAACGCCGGGGCGGTATCGCGGGCGAGCGCGCCGAGCACGGGCTTGTCTGCACCGGCATTCTTGCGTGACACCAGATCCGTGAAGACGGACCACAGGCCGAATGCGGCCATGTAGTACAGACCGGACCACTTCACCCCGGTGGCAAGCCCCAGCATGATGCCGGCGAGCAGTCGCCACCAGCGATAACTGAGATAGGGGCCGAAACTACCTAGCTCCGTGGCAAATTCCAGGCGCTTGCGGGCATCGGCCTGGTCAATGAGAAGTGCCCACGCGGCCGCGATGATGAAGAAGGTCTGAATCATATCCAGCATGCCGACCCTGGAGGAGACAAACAGCACTCCGTCGGCAAGCGCGTAGAGACCAGCAATACCCACCGCCAACCGCGAGCCACGAGAGATGCGTCGGACGATGTCCATGAGCAGCAGGATAACCAGCGTGCCACACACCGCCGACATAAATCGCCAGCCCATTGGTGAATAACCGAAGATCCACTCGCCCAAGGCGATGACCTGCTTGGCCACTGGCGGATGCACAATCAGACCGTAGCCGGGATTGTCCTCAATGCCAGACGAGATGGGGTCGCGCGTGGACTCCAGAATCTGCCATGCCTGCGGCACATAGTGCTTCTCATCGAAGAGCGGGGTGCCATTGTCGGTCTTGGCAGCAAGCCCGATGAAACGCGTTAGCGCTGCGACGATTCCGAGAACCACAAAAGTGGCGGTATCCCATTTATCCCACCGCCGCAGTGGCGGCAGCGGGGGAACCGGGGGAATCGGGCGCAGAAAACGCTTTTTCGCACGGCGCTCGGTTTCCGGTGGTGGGGTTAAAGCGGCATCGGTCACGAATGTCAGTTTAAGCTATGGAATCATGACGCATTCGGCATCGAACTTCCAACCGCACGAGAACGAGCCCCTCAGCGAGGCTACGACGCTGGCTCCCGGCATCACTCTGGTGGCAACGCCGCTGGGCAATATCGCCGATGCCTCCGACCGCTTGCGCGGTGCGCTTATCGACGCCGATATCATCGCCGCGGAAGACACCAGGCGGGCGCGCAACCTAGCCACAGCGCTGGGCATTTCCCCCAAGGGGAAGTTTGTTTCGAACTTCGATCACAACGAAGACAGCCGCACTGAGTCGCTGATTCAGGCGGCGAAGTCGGGACAGAAAGTCATTGTGGTGACCGATGCGGGGATGCCGGTAGTGTCAGACCCTGGCCTGGCTGTGGTGGCGGCTGCTCACGACGCGGGTGTGCCGGTGTCCTGCGTACCGGGACCGAGCGCGGTGACTACCGCATTGGCTCTCAGCGGCTTGGGTGTCGGCCACTTCTGCTTCGATGGCTTTGCACCTCGTAAACAGGGGGCGCGCCGGGCCTGGTTGGAATCACTGAAGACAGAGAAGCGAGCCTGTTGTTTCTTTGAGTCGCCGCATCGATTGGCTGTCACGTTGGCGGATGCCGCGGAGATTTTAGGTGAGGAGCGGCGCGCGTCGGTAAGCCGTGAGTTGACCAAGCGCTTTGAAGAGACTCGCCGCGCGACGCTGGGAGAGCTGGCTGCGTGGGCGGAAGAAGGCGTCCGCGGAGAAATTACGGTGGTGATTGAGGGCGCGGGTCAGCAGGCGACGGAGGTATCCACGGAGGACCTAGTTGACCGCGTTGAGGACCTCGTGGCTGATGGTATGCGGTTGAAGGATGCCGCGAAGCAGGTTGCGGCAGAGGCTGGAATGACAAAGCATCGTGATCTCTATCAGGCGGTTTTGGCTGCTCGCGAGGAAAATCGTTAGGCGATTGTTACTTTGTGCCAGGAAATGCCCAGCGCACGGCAGTGAACAGGGTAAACGCCATTATTGGCAGTTTTTGCAATCTGGGAAAAATGAAGAAAACCTGAGAAAACCCACATTCTAAGTTGAAATCCCAGGTCAATGGTGGACATGGTGGAGGAATGACGAATCCACCAGAACATGAAATACAACAAGAAGTAGGGGAGTCGGTCGTTGGCGAAGTCAGGGCCGACGATTCTCACGCTCCCGTGAACCTCGGGGTTACCGTCCCCGCCATTGTCGCAATTCTGGCAATTATCGTCTGGGGCCTGGTGTGGCCAGATAGTTTCTCCACGTTTGCATCTAGTTCTCTGAACTGGGTTGTGGAGAACACCGGCTGGCTGTTTATCTTGGCTAGCACCGTCTTTGTCTTCTTTATTGTGTCCATCGCGATTTCCAAGTTCGGTCACATCCGCCTGGGCAAGGACGCCGAGAAACCAGAGTTTTCCACACCTAGCTGGATTGCCATGATGTTCGCCGCCGGTATGGGCATCGGTCTGATGTTCTACGGCGTTGCTGAGCCACTGACCTTCTACCGCGAAGGTGTACCGGGTCACCAGCCAAAGGAAGTCGGTACCGCCATGGCATCGACGATGTTCCACTGGACTCTGCACCCGTGGTCACTCTACGCCATTGTCGGTCTCGCCATTGCTTACTCGACCTACCGTCTTGGTCGCAAGCAGTTGATTTCCGCGGCGTTCATCCCGCTTATCGGTGCACGTCGCGCTGAGGGATGGTTGGGCAAGCTTATCGACGCGCTTGCGATTTTTGCCACCGTCTTCGGTACGGCAGCCTCTCTCGGTGTTGGTGTGCTGCAGATTTCCGCTGGTTTGGAGATCAACGGTTTCACCGCCATCAAGGGCACAAGTTTGTGGATTGGTCTTATCCTCATTCTGGGTTGTGCCTTCTTGGCTTCTGCGCTGTCAGGTGTGGGTAAGGGCATTCAGTACATCTCGAACTTCAACATGATTGCCGCTGGTCTGTTGGCTCTGCTGGTGTTGGTCCTCGGCCCTACCGTGGTGATTCTGAACCTGATTCCGACCTCTATTGGCAGCTACCTGAATTCCTTCTTTGAGATGGCCGCCCGCTCCAGCGCTTCCGCTGACGGTACCGCCGGCGAATGGCTCTCGTCCTGGACAATCTTCTACTGGGCCTGGTGGATCTCATGGTCGCCGTTTGTCGGTATGTTTATCGCGCGCATTTCGCGCGGCCGTACTATCCGTGAGTTCGTCTTCACCGTCGTCGCAGTTCCGTCGATTGTCTCTGCGGTATGGTTCTCCATCTTTGGTGGCACCGCCATTACCCGCGAGCAGGAGGGCGTGTCCATCTACGGTGACGGTTCGGCCGAGAGTCAGCTGTTTAACCTGCTGGATTCCATGCCGGGTGGTGCGATTACTTCCGTCATCGCAATGGTTCTGCTGGCTACCTTCTTCATTACCTCGGCGGACTCCGCCTCCACGGTGATGGGCACCATGAGCCAGTTCGGTCGACTCACAGCATCGCGCACGGTCACTGCTATGTGGGGTATTTTCACCGCTCTGATTGCGATTGTCCTATTGGTCACCGGCGGCAGCGATGCCCTGTCCAACCTGCAGAACATCACCATTTTGGCGGCAAGCCCGTTCGTCATTGTTATCTTGGCGCTGATGGTGGCGCTGGTTAAGGGGCTTTCCGACGATCCGATGTACCTCGATGACAAGGAACAGCGTCAGTTTGCCCTGCGCATGGCTCGCGAGCGCCGCTTGGCGGAAGCGGCCGAACAGCGCGAACGCCGCCGTGCTCGTAAATTGCGCAACTAGCTTTCCAACAGCAGCGGTGCGGCCTTGGCCTCAATCTCGGCCCATTCGCCCTCGGGCGTAGACCCGATGGTGATGCCACCGCCGATGCCAGCTTCGACCCGAACTCTCCCCGAGTTCGGGTCTTTTGCGTACTCAGCGGTACGAATGGCGACATTGAGCTCAAGCGCATCCCCGTGGGCCGCACCAATCGCGCCGCAGTGAGCACCACGGGGCTCGGGTTCCCACTCGCGCAGAAGCTCAATTGCTCGCAGCTTCGGTGTACCGGTGACTGAGGCCGGTGGGAAGCAGGCATCGATCAGCTCAGCGTGGCTGAGCTGATCGGGAAGTTCCGCGGAAACTGTGGAAAACAGGTGCCACACGCCCGGTGCCGGACGCACACTGAGCAGATCCGTGACCTTTACAGTGCCAGTCTTGGCCACCTGGCCGAGGTCGTGGCGCACCAGGTCGACAATCATGATGTTCTCGGCGACATCCTTATCGCTGCGCAACAGCTCATGCGGGGGCCGGTCAGCGGGAATCGTGCCTTTGATAGGAGTTTCAGTCACGCTTGTGCCCGCGCGAATGAGGAACTCCTCAGGACTCAGCGAGGCCAGAATTGGAATTCCAGCATCGAGGTTGCCGGGCAAGAATGCCGCTCGAGCCGGCTGATACTGCGCCACGCGGGAGGAAAACCACGCGCCGGCGTGGGCTAGTGCAGCGTTGTCCACATCGACGTTCGTGCCCGATCCCGCATTCAGCTCCGCGTGAAAGCGTGTAGAGATGCAGGTTTGGTACACCTCGCCCGCGGCAATTGCTTCCTTACAGTTCTCCACTGCACGCTGGTGACGGACGCGGTCGCCCTGATCCCACTCCAGTGGTGTGGCCGCGGGGAGTGCGTCGTCACGCGTGTTTTCGCGCGAGTAAGTGATGGCCTCCTGAATGGCTTGGAAATCCGGATTTAAGGGGTCACCGGTGCCGGGGCCGTCGAAATGCCACGTGCCGTCGTCGGCAAGCAAGGCGACGCAGGCAGCGATCCCATGCGCGCTGGTGCCGGAGTAGGGGCGGAACCCAAATATCCACGCATCGGGGTCGGGGCTGGTGAAAAGCGCTGTCGAATCGCAGGCGGTGAGCTCGACGTTAGCGGCGAGAACCGCGCGATAACCGAACCAGGAGCCGATGAGTGCAGCGGGGCGATGACCGGCGGCGATAAGACGAGCTAGCGCAGTGGTCGCGCGCGAAGTGAAGTCAGCGGCCGAGTCGGAGGAGGTGGACCGAGTGGACATAGGACATAAGCGTAGTGACTGCGCGAGCGCGCGATGACGCTAGGGGACAAGTTCATGAAGACTTCATGAGGGCACAGTTCATCGCGATGGTAGGTCATCTATTACCCTGTTAGATATGTCTCGCATTTTCACAGCAGTTGCGTGGCCGTACGCTAACGGTCCGCGACATATCGGCCATGTTGCAGGTTTCGGTGTCCCTTCGGACGTTTTCGCTCGCTACCAGCGAATGATTGGCAATGACGTGCTGATGGTCTCCGGTACTGATGAGCATGGCACGCCACTGCTTGTGCAGGCGGAGAAGGAAGGCGTTTCTGTCCAGGAATTGGCCGACCGTTACAACCGCCAGATTGTGCAGGACCTCGCGGGTCTGGGGCTTTCCTACGACCTGTTTACGCGCACCACCACGCGCAACCACTACGCGGTTGTCCAGGAGCTCTTCCGTGGGCTCTACGAAAACGGCTATATGGTCAAGCAGACCACGATGGGTGCGATTTCCCCGTCGACCGGTCGCACGCTGCCGGACCGTTACATCGAAGGTACCTGCCCAATTTGTGGCGCTTCCGGTGCCCGCGGTGACCAGTGTGACAACTGCGGTAACCAGCTTGACCCGGCTGATCTGATCGATCCGGTGTCGAAAATCAACGGCGAGACCCCGAAGTTCGTTGAAACAGAGCACTTCCTGCTCGACCTGCCGGCTCTGGCAGAGGCCTTGACCGAGTGGCTGCAGGAGCGCAAAGACTGGCGCCCAAACGTGCTGAAGTTCTCCCTGAACATCCTGAAGGACATCCGCCCGCGTGCAATGAGCCGTGACATTGACTGGGGTGTGCCGATTCCGCTGGAGGGCTGGTCGGAAAACGGGACGAAGAAGCTCTACGTTTGGTTCGACGCCGTCGTCGGTTACCTATCCGCTTCCATCGAGTGGGCCTGGCGCATTGGTGACCCGGAAGCGTGGCGCAAGTGGTGGAATGACCCGGAGGCGCTGTCCTACTACTTCATGGGCAAGGACAACATCACCTTCCACTCCCAGATTTGGCCGGCTGAGCTGCTGGGCTATCGTGGCGAGGGCTCCCGCGGGGGTGAGGTAGGGGAGCTCGGTGAGCTGAACCTGCCGACGGAGGTCGTCTCCTCGGAGTACCTGACCATGTCGGGCTCGAAGTTCTCCTCTTCCAAGGGCGTTGTCATCTATGTGAAGGACTTCCTGGCGGAGTTCGGTCCGGATCCGCTGCGCTACTTCATCGCGATGGCAGGCCCGGAAAACCAGGACACCGACTTCACCTGGGATGAGTTCGTCCGCCGAGTGAATAACGAGCTGGCCAACTCCTGGGGCAACCTGGTCAACCGCACCGTGTCCATGGCTTTCAAGAACTTCGGAGAGGTGCCAACTCCGGGCGAACTCACCGACGCTGATCGTGAGCTGCTCGACCTGGCTGAGCGCTCTTTCGCCGAGGTCGGCGACGCACTTGCGCTGTCCCGCTTCCGCGCTGGTATCACTGCCGCAATGCACCTGGTCGGAGAGGCCAACGCCTACATTGCCGCGCAGGAGCCGTGGAAGCTAGCCAAGGATGAGTCTCAGCGCGAGCGCCTGGCCACCGTGTTGTGGACAGCACTGCAGGTAGTCAGCGATGCCAATGTGCTGCTGACCCCGTACCTGCCGGAAAGCGCGCAGAAGGTCTTCGAGACCCTGGGCGGCGAGGGCATCTGGGCCGCAATGCCGGAAGTGCAGGAAGTCCAGGACGACATGCCGGTCGAGCCGGTCGGCGCTGACCTGCCGGCAGAGGGCAGGAGCTACCCAATCATCACTGGTGACTACGTCAATCAGAAGGCCGCCTGGCGTCGCTTCGACATTGAGCCGGGTACGGCGCTGGCCAAGCCGAAGCCGATTTTCACCAAGCTCGACTCTGAGTTGGCTGAGCATGGCCCTGAGTGGGCACAGGTGAAGTAGGGGCTCAGTAGAGGTATGGGAAAGCGCAAACGCAAGATTGCAGAACCCGCGGAGTATCTCACTCCGCTGTTTGACGCCCACACGCATCTCGCGTCCTGTGGGGCGCAAACTCCGGAGGAGATTGCGGCTCTCATGGACCGGGCCGCCGCAGCGGGCGTCGTCGGAGTCTGCACGGTCGGCGATGGCATGCCGGAAACCGAACTGGCCTTTGCCGCCGCGCACGCGCACCCCAACGTCTGGGCCGCAGCCGCCATCCATCCGACGCGCGCGCACGAGCTTGACGACGACGCCAAGGCCCGCTTAACCGAAATGGCTGCCGACCCCAGGGTTGTGGCCGTGGGGGAGACGGGATTGGATTGGTACTGGCTGGATTCCCTCGACGGCTGCGCGTCGAAGAGCGAACAGCTGGCTGCGTTGCAGTGGCATATGGAGCTCGCAGCAACCGTCGGCAAGCCGTTAATGATTCATAACCGCGACGCCGATGAAGACCTGATGGCGGCGTTGGACGGCTACGACAATACGGTCATTTTGCACTGTTTCTCTTCGCCCATCGAGGTTGCCCGCGAAGCCATTGCACGCGGTTACCTGCTGAGTTTTACCGGCAACGTGACCTTCAAACGCAATGATTACCTGCGGCAGGCTGTGGCTGAGGCGCCGGCGGAGCAGCTGCTGGTGGAAACCGATGCCCCGTACATGACCGCGGAGCCTTTCCGAGGTGCGCGTAACGAGTCCACTTTTATCGGTCATCAGGCACGTGCGATGGCTGCGGCCCGAGAAATCGGGGCGGAGGAGATGGCGCAGATTTTGACGGATAACGCACGTCGGGTGTACGGCATTTAAGCACGTGCTGGCGTATTGTCGCCCCTGATCTGCGGAAATGCAGCCGGGGCGGTTAGTTGTATTTCCCGTCACTTTTATCGATATATTTTAGACAACACTGAATCTTTACCGTACTGTTACAAACTGTATTTCTTTCATCTGCTACCTGCCCATCCTCCGAAAGGCTGTGACGAACCCCGTGAGTGCTGCGAAGAAGCGTCATCTCAATCGTGCTAACGACGGAGTTTCCACTTCGTCCAAGATCGCCGCAGGCGGTCTGGTCGCTGCTGTTGCTCTGGGTGGCACTGTCGCAGCATCCAACTATGACACCATCACCGTCGAAATCGACGGCAAGGTCGAGCAAATCGCAACCTGGTCCAAGGATGACAAGGCCATTCTGCAAAAGGCTGGTGTCGAAACCACCGGTGGCGACCTGGTTCAGCGTCAGGGCGATCTCACGGACGGCGGCAAGCTGGTCTACCGCTCTGCCAAGCCGGTCACGATGATTGTCGATGGCAAGCCGCAGGAGCACAAGACAAATGCCATCACTACCGATGAGCTGATTGAAGGTCTGAAGAAGCAGGGGCTCATCTCCGATAAGGACAAGGTCGAGGTCGAAAAGGGCGAGATTTCCGCTAAGGGGGTCGAACTCGACGTCGTTCGTGCCAAGAATATTGTGCTTCACGACGATGCCAAGGACATCGACCTGGCTGTCCCGGCTATGACCGTCGGTGATGTGCTGGCTCAGCGTGGCATTGAACTGCGTGAAGACGACACCGTCGAGCCGGGTCTGGATGCCCCGGTCACCGAGGGGATGCGCATCGCTCTGTCTCGTCTGATTGATAAGACCATCACCGAGACTGAGGAGATTCCAGCTCACGAGAACATCATTGAAGATGATTCGATGTTCGAAGATGAGCGCATCGTTGAGCAGGAGGGTGAGCCGGGCCAGGTAGAGCGTCAGGTCAAGGTCACCTCTCGCGATGGTGAAGAGCTCGGACGCGAGGTCCTGGAAGAAAAGGAGCTAAAGGCTCCGGGTATCTCCACTATCCGCCAGGGCACTAAGTCCCGCATTGCAGCTCCGGCTGCCGGCTACGGCGTGTGGGATCAGCTGGCTCAGTGTGAGTCCGGCGGCGACTGGGCTATCGATACCGGTAACGGTTTCTCCGGTGGTCTGCAGTTCACCGATTCCACTTGGGCAGCTTACGGCGGTACTGAGTATGCACCGCGTGCATCGCAGGCTTCCCGCGAGCAGCAGATTGCTGTCGCTGAGCGTGTCCAGGCTGGCCAGGGTTGGGGCGCATGGCCCGCTTGTACCGCTTCCATGGGGCTTCGCTAAAACTATTTTTGTGTTGACCCCGTAGTATCTAACTGTGACTAAAGCAGAAGTTTCTTTCTTGGGGCCGGTCGAAGTACGCGACTTGGCGGCACAGTTGGATATTGTCCCGACGAAGAAATTGGGGCAGAACTTCGTCCACGACGCCAACACCGTGCGTCGAATTGTCGCTGCGGCGGACTTGCCGGAGGATTCCTACCCTGTTGAGGTTGGCCCCGGCTTGGGCTCGCTGACCCTCGGGCTGCTCGAACACTGCGGCCGCGCCGCGGCTGTTGAAATCGATCCGCGGCTGGCGGCGCGTCTGCCCCAGACGGTCACTGAGCGCGCCGAGGGCTGCGCACTTGAGCTCATTGAGAAAGACGCGCTGAAGGTCAGCCGCGAGGACTTTCAGACTGCCCCAGATGCGCTGGTGGCCAATCTGCCCTACAACGTTTCTGTACCGGTGCTGCTGCACATGCTTGCCGAGCTTCCCACCATCCGTCGCGTGCTCGTGATGGTGCAGTCTGAGGTCGCTGACCGGCTGGCGGCTCAGCCGGGCTCCAAGATCTACGGTGTCCCCAGTGTCAAGGCCGCCTACTACGGTACGGTGCGTCGCGCCGGTGCCATTGGTCCGCACGTCTTCTGGCCGGTCCCCAAGGTTGATTCCGGGCTCGTTCGCATTGACTGCTACGCTCGCTCCGACGCTCCAGAGAACTCCAAGACCGCCGATGCCCCCGAGGCCCCTTGGGAAATCTCGCCGCAGTTCCGCGCGCGACTCTTCCCGCTTATCGACGCTGCTTTTGCGCAACGCCGCAAGACCCTCCGGGCGGCCCTATCGGGGATTTACGGATCTGGTGGCGCAGCCGAAGAGGCGCTTATGGCAGCGGGGATTGATCCCAAGCAGCGAGGAGAGAAGCTCGAAATTGCCGATTTCGTTCGTCTCGCGGAGGTCTCGCGCTAAAAGCTAGCTGAACTAGCTGTTGACAATCTTCTTAGCTGGCTTGTGGCCTGTGCCGTCCTCTGGGAAGGCGTGGACCAAAGCGCTGGCGAAGCGCTTTGCGCGCTCGGCGTTGCCCTTCGGCAGGAAGTGTGTGCCATCGCCAGGGATGAACCAGTCGTTGTGCTCCGAGACCTCCGAGGCCCAGTCCCAAATCGCGACATTCGGGTATTCCTTGGCGACTTCCTTCAGCAGCTTGTTAAACAGCTTCATGTTGGCATTGTCGTAGTAGCTGTCTGCCGGCTGGTAGGTGCCGACCGTGTTCCACATGACCATCTGGCCCTTGAGAAGGTCCAGCATGGTGCGGATATTTGCCTTGATTTCCTCAGGGTTTTGTTCGTAGCCGTAGTCTGGCAACGCAGCGTAATTCGCCGCGTCGTTGACGCCAGTGGCAATGACCCAGCAGGTATCCTCATCCTGACCCACGCTCAGCAATTCGGTGACCGACTGCACGGCGGAGGGGTAGTCCTGGTAGCCCCGGTTGGTCGCGCGGGCACCAAATACGCTGTCGATTACTTCGCTTGCGCCACGATCGAGGTACGTCTGGAAACCGGTGTCGGCTCCCTCTGGAACCTGGTACGGGTCGAACAGCCCAATGGAGGTTGAATCTCCGACATGCACGACTGTTGTACAGCGCATCCGCACATCCTCGGAAGTCTTCGCACCACCAGCTGATTTATTTCCCGCCTTAGACTTCTCCGAAGCGTCTTTCGGCAGTTCCATGGCTACACCGGCCACGCCGGCTCCACCATTGCTACCGCCACGGTTGTCAGCACCGCTGAGAAGCACTGGTGCACCGATGACAATCAGTGCCAGCATCGTAATAGTCGAGGTCGCTGGAATGGCGCCCATGTAGTGAGGCACGTATTCCTTGGCGTCTTCGTTATCAGCACGGCGCGCCTGCAGGCGTTCACGCAGCGGCTGGACAATGCCGTGACGACGAATCGGGTCTTCCAGCACCACCCAGCTGATGGCGGCCAGCAGGATAGAGCCACCGAATACCAGTGCACCGGTCCCCCATGCGACGATGGTGTTCTCCGCAGTTCCCGGCAGCCACTGGCGGGGAAGGAAAGCGATGATGGGCATATGCCAGAGGTAGATACCGTAGGAACGCTCACCCAGCCAACGCAATGGGGCGGCTCCTAACACTCGGCTGAAGAGACTCTCACGATTCAGCCCGGCCATGATAACCAGCACGCTCGCAATGGTCACGAGGATGAGACCGCCCTGGTAGAGGAATAGTCCCCGCTGCGAAGTCTGTGTGGCCAGCGCAAGAATGCTGGCGAGGCCGATTAAGCCCAGTAGCCCGGACAGGCCGCGGTTTAAGGTTGCGGTGATGCCCTCGTGACGTCGGAAAGCAAGGGCGATAGCGAGTGCCGCGCCGAGCAGCAGCCCACCTGCGCGGGTGTCGGTGCCTTCGTAGATGCGCGTGTGATCGGCGCCGGCAGACGCTAGCCCCCACATCAGCGCGAAGGAGCCGATAGTCAGCGCGACGGTGGCGGCGACAATACGACGACGACCGCGCAGTACCGCAAAGAGCATGACCAGGATGATCGGCCAGATGATGTAGAACTGCTCCTCGATGGACAGTGACCACATGTGATCCAGCGGGCCGAGACCGGCGAACTTGTCAAAGTAGGATTCACCGGCGGCGATGGTATGCCAATTGTTCACGTAAAACAGTGCAGATAGTGCCTGCCAGCCGGTCTTGGCGGTGTCCTCGGGGCGAAATGCGATGGTGAGAAACATGACCGAAATCAGCGTGGTGATGACGGCTGGCAGGAGTCGCCGGAAACGTCGGAACCAGAAGGTCTTTAAACGGAAGGTGTCATGGCGCAGCTTGGAATTGACCAGATTTGTGGTGATCAAGTAGCCCGACAGGGTGAAGAAGACAGCGACACCGAGTAGGCCGCCGCCGAAGCCAGGCACTGCCAGGTGGTAGAGGACTACGAGTGTGACCGCGATGGTACGGATTCCGTCGAGAGCCGGTACGTACTGCTCGGGATGTTTTACTGGACGAGGCATAGAGGTAGGGAAGTTCTTTCAATAACTAAAAGCGCAGTGACGAAGTGCCGTCGCTGCGCCAGAAGAATTTAGTGGCAAAAGAATATCCGTGAATTATAAATTACTGGTATTCACCAAGTCTCATCGGTGGAGCCGCCTAGTACACCCTTTTGTAGTGAGCGCACCGCTAAAGTGGGAAGAGGCACCTAGAAGCGAGCCAAAAAGCAGAACTGAAAAAGGTAGGCACACCCTTCATGCACTGTGATGACAACCCCAGCAGGGCCGAGATCGGCCGGCGCGAACCGCGCGGCGTGGCTTGGACCAAGTTCTGGCCTGACGACGACGGCTGGGTGTGCAACTGCATAGTTTTCCGCGGTGACCGCTTGCTGCTTCTGCTGCGTGAATACGAGGGCTTCCTCGGGGGCCAGTGGGATCTGCCCGGTGGCAAGCTCGACGCAGGGGAGGAGCCCGCGGAGGCCGCTGTGCGCGAACTGCGTGAAGAGGCCGGCCTGCGCGCAGCGGAGGTCAGCGAATTTGCCCACTATTCCAATCCGGATATGGGCGGGGAGAACTTCCGCTTCCACACGGTGACTTTTCTAGTACGCGAGGCTGACGACGCGCAGGCTGTCCAGCTCAGTGGCGAGCATCCGGAATTTAAATGGGTAACCCGAGATCAGTTCGATGAGCTGCCGGTGGCCTGGTATGTCCGGCGTGTGCTTGGCAACGTCGAATGGGGCACAATAAATACTCATCATGGCGAATCTGATTAATTGCGAGAATATTTCTAAGTCCTTCGGGCTCAAGACTCTGCTCGACGGCGTCAGCCTCGGCGTTCAAGAGGGCGACCGCATCGGTGTTGTCGGTTTGAACGGTGGCGGCAAGTCCACACTGCTGAAGATTCTGGCAGGCGTGGAGCCGGCGGACTCCGGACGTATTTCGCGAGCCAACGACATGGCCATGGCGCATGTTACCCAGGGCGCGGAGCTCGACCCGAACTCCACCGTGTTTGAATGCGTCATCGCACCGCTCGGCCTCGCTGAACACGAGTGGGCGGGTAACGCTTCCATCCGCGAGGTCCTCGATGGCATCGGTATCAATGACCTCGGTATGGATACCAAGGTCGCCAATCTCTCCGGTGGTGAGCGCCGTCGCGTTAACCTGGCGGCCGCACTGGTCCGCGATCTGGATCTGCTCATTCTCGATGAGCCAACGAACCACCTCGATATTGAGGGTGTGCAGTGGTTGGCCGATCATGTTCTTTCGCGCCGGGCAGCCCTGGTCGTCGTCACGCACGATCGTTGGTTCCTGGATACCGTTGCCACGAAGACGTGGGAAGTCCACGACGGTACCGTCGATTTTTACGATGGCGGTTACAACGACTGGACGTTCGCGCGTGCCGAGCGTGCGCGACAGGCGGATGCCGCCGAGCAGCGTCGCCAGAACCTTGCGCGTAAGGAACTCGCGTGGTTGCGCCGGGGTGCACCGGCCCGCACCTCGAAGCCTCGCTACCGCATCGAAGCAGCTGAGGCGCTCATCGCCGATGTCCCGGCACCGCGTGATTCCGTGGAGCTGATGGCGTTTTCGCAGCGTCGTCAGGGCAAGGTGGTCGTGGAGTTGGAGCATGCGTCCCTGGAAACGCCCGACGGTAGGGAATTGCTTAACGACGTCACGTGGCGCCTGGCCCCCGGCGAGCGCATCGGCCTGGTCGGTGTCAACGGCTCGGGTAAGACGACTTTGTTGCGTGCGTTGGCGGGAGACTACCCCTTAAGCGATGGCAAGCGAATTGAGGGCAAGACGGTGCGCCTGGGCTGGCTGCGACAGGAGCTCGATGATCTGCCGCTGGATATGCGTGTGCTCGACGCTGTGGAGGACGTCGCGACCTATATTGACCTGGGCAAGAAGCAGATTAGCGCCTCGCAACTGGCCGAGCGATTGGGATTTTCCCCGAAACGGCAACGCACTCCAATCGCAGACCTTTCCGGTGGTGAGCGCCGTCGCTTGCAACTCACGCGTGTGTTGATGAGTGAGCCGAACTTCCTGCTGCTCGACGAGCCGACGAATGACCTGGACATTGACACGCTGCAGGAATTGGAAGACCTGCTGGACAATTGGCCGGGCACGCTGGTGGTCATCTCGCACGACCGCTACCTGATTGAGCGTATTGCCGACTCGACCTGGGCCCTTTTCGGCGATGGTGAGCTGACGAACCTGCCAGGTGGGATTGGTCAATACCTCCAGCGCCGCGCACAGCTGGCTGACTCGGCCGCAAGTAGCGGGGCCTCTCAAGCAAATGCCGGTAGTCCGCAGACTCGTGGCGCAGGTTCAGAGGAGGATGCCTCGAAGCTCTCGGCCGCGGAAGCTCATGCTGTTCAAAAGAAGATGAGTGCCCTGGAGCGGAAGATGGCGAAGCTCAGCCAGCAGGAAAGTGAACTGCATGCGCAGATGGCGGAAGCGAGTGCGGATGTAGCCAACTTGGACACACAAAAGCTGGCGGACCTCGATCGCCGTGCTGCGGAGGTGGCTGAGCAGAAGGCAGAGCTGGAGATGGAATGGCTGGAGCTAGGGGAGCAGCTCGAGGGCTAGCACCTTATTTCAGCTACTAGCCGAACAATCTAGGTATGAGCCGGGTACTCGTGGTCAGCGTGCCCGGTTCTTTCAATCTGCACCGTGGCGTGTTCAATCCCGTGGACGTCGTGAAGCAGTGCCTGCGCACGGTCGAGTAATACGTGCTCATCGCCGTCAGGGAGCGTATCGCAGCGCACGAGGTGGACAGACGCCAGCAGGTCATTGCCATTGAGGGACCAGACGTGGAGGTCGTGGACATCGACCACTCCGTCCAGGTCAGACAGGTCAGCAGTAATTTTCTCGGTGTCTACGCCCTCCGGGGTGTACTCCAGCAGCACGTGAAGG
The DNA here is from genome assembly GCF_024580435.1 of Corynebacterium sp. 5QC2CO. Classification (NCBI taxonomy): domain Bacteria; kingdom Bacillati; phylum Actinomycetota; class Actinomycetes; order Mycobacteriales; family Corynebacteriaceae; genus Corynebacterium; species Corynebacterium sp. 5QC2CO. Next base: position 73,651 of record NZ_JANIKI010000003.1, read on the forward strand.
CAGTCGCGCACCAGAATGGCAGCGCGCGGGACAATGAAGACCGCAATCACGATGGAGACCACCGAGTCGATGGCGGTCCAACCGGTGTATGCAATAGCGATAGCGGAAATAATGACGGCGACCGAACCAGCGGCGTCGACAAGCACATGGAGATATGCGCCGCGGACGTTGACGCTCTCCTTGGCAGCACCTGCGAGCAGAAACGCCGCAATAACGTTGGTCAGCAGGCCGATGACCGCGATGATGAGCATCGACGTGGTCTGGATTTCAGATTGCTCCACTGACCCGAATCGCCGGATTGCGCCCCAGAGAATCACAGCGGCAATGATGAAAACGGTCAGACCGTTGACGAGAGCAGTCAGAACTTCAACACGACGGTACCCGTACGTCGCGCGGTGATTGGCTCCGCGCTGGGCGATAGCCAAACCGGCAACTGCCATCAGCAGGCCCGCGGAGTCCGTCACCATATGGCCGGCATCTGCCAGCAGCGCCAGTGAACCCGAAACCAAGCCCCCGATGAGCTCGGCGAGAAAAACGACAAGAGTCAGCCCCGCAGCCGCGAGCAGGCGACGGGCAGGAGTATTCGCAGGGTCAAAATGAGAGTGGTCATGGCCGTGACCGTGGCCGTGTGAATGACCGTGTGAGTGACCGTGGCCGTGTGAATGGCCAGAGTGTTCAGTCGTGTCCATAACCCCTAATGATAACGGGGCTATTCAGCCTCCGGAAGATAGCTGTCAGCCCACGCATAAATCAGGTCAGCGGCACGCGCAGCGGACTTAGCGCGAGTGAGCAAGTGGTCCGCGCGATCCAAGCTCATCAGAGACTTTGGATAGCGAGATACCTGGAAAATCTTCTGCGCACTGTCGATACCGACGGTCTGGTCGGTCGGAGAGTGCAGAATCAGAAGCGGCTTGCGCAGCTGGCTGAGATAGACCTCCGGGTTGTAGTCCGCCAACACTTCCAGGAACTCACGGGAGATCGGAATGCCACGACCTTCAATCTGCAGAACCTGCGTGCCATGCTCATCGACCGTCGAAATATCACCGGCGATGCGCACAATCGAGTGAGCTGGATCGAAGGGCGCACCGATTGTCGCTACCGCCTTGACCTTCGGCATATCGTGGCCGGCGTTCAGTGCCGCTGCGCCACCGAGCGAGTGCCCAATTAGCAGTGACGGTGCCTCGAACTCTGCCTCCATGAACTTGTAGGCAGCCTTGAGATCATCAATGTTGGTCTGGAACGTCGTCTCACCGAAATCGCCAGTGGACTGCCCAAGGCCAGTGAAGTCGAACCGGAACGCCGCAATGCCCTTCTTCGCCAGCGCCTTACAGGTGCGTGATGCGCCGGGCACCATCCGATTACACGTGAAGCAATGACCAAATAGTGCCCACGCGCGTGGCTTACCGTCCGGCAAATCAATCGATGCAGCCAGAGTCTCGCCTGTCGATCCCGTAAATTTTAGGTGCTTTGTTGGCATAGGTTATATCCGCGTCTCAGTGTGTGCTCAAAGTGTGTACGTTTTCGCTTAACGACGCCCGTTGTGGTGGCGACCGTACGCAATACTAAACCCGAGTACCGCAAATAGTTGAGGGATTGGCCGAAAAATTCGACCAATCCCTCAGTTGCCCAGAAGTTGTGAGTTAACGCACCGGAACTCCTGGCCCCAGTGGAATACCCGCGAGATACCACACGACAAAGAATAGGAACCAGCCCACCAGCATGCACAACGAGTACGGGATGGCCAGTGACATCAGTGTGCCGACACCCGCCGGCTTGTAGTACTTCTGCAGGAAGGTCAAGGCCAGCGCAAAGTACGGCGACATCGGTGTAATGATGTTGGTCGGGGAGTCACCAATACGGAATAGCTGCTGAGAGACCTCCGGGGAGACGTTGACGTACATCAGCATCGGCACCACGACCGGCGCCATCAGTGCCCACTGTGCAGAGCCCGAGGTAATCAGCAGGTTGAGAACAGCCACCATCAGGACGAAGGCAGCAAAGAGCAACAGCGGCGGCAGATCCGCCTTGGTCAGGAATTCGGAGCCCTTGATGGCGGTCCACTGGCCGATATTGGACCACTTGAAGTAGGCCGTGAACTGCGAAACAGCGAAGAAGAGCACCATCATTGTGGTCAGTGTGCCCAGGCCACGTTCCATGAAGGCGGGCACATCTGCAGAGGAGGTGATGGTCTTGGCGCCAATGCCGTACGCAATACCGACCACGGCGAAGAAGAGGGCAATGGACACCACGACGTCGGTAAGCAGCACGGAATTCAAGATGCCGTCGCCTTCGCCGCGCAGAGGCGAACCCGGGATGAATAGGGCAGCGAACCACAGCGCCAGGAAGATGACGGCGGCGATGTTGCCGTAGCGCAGGCCATGGCGTTCGGAGGCATTTAGAACGAGCTTTTCGCGGCCGCTGTTGGAGCTGCTCGACGCGGTGTCCTGCTCCTTTTTCTTAGCGTTTTCCTCAGCAGCCTCCTCCGAAGCGCCCGGCTTGGTGAACTCGGCAGCTTCGTGGTCAACATGATCTTCGTGGATGGTCTTCTCCACGTGCTTGGTGATGAACAGCTCAGTAACAGCCGTAATAATCAGAGCCAGCACAATCGACGAGGCCATGGTGAAGAAGTAGTTGGCCAGCGGCGAAACTACGTATTCCGGATCTACGAAGTGCGCCGCATGCGTGGAGATGCCTGCCAGCAGCACATCGGTAATGTTGAGCACCAGTGACGAATTGAACCCGGCCGACGAGGCGGCAAAGGCGACCATCGCACCGACAATAGGGTTACGACCAACGGCGGCAAATGAGGCGGCGCCCAGCGGAATGAGAATCACGTAGACGGCATCAGAAGCGATCGAACCAGTCACGCCGGCCAGTGCAACGATGAATGTCAGCAGGACAGGGGAGTGCACCTTGGAAATTGCCGCGCGAATTGCCGAGCCGATGTAACCGGAGTACTCCGCAATGGCGACACCGAGCATGCACACCAGAATCAGGCCAACTGGTGCGAAGTCCGTGAAGTTCGTTACCGCCTCAGAAACCATCTTTTGCAGATACTCAGCGGTAGCGAGACTTTCCACCTCGATGATGTCACCCGACGCGGGATCCTTGGCCTGCATCCCCGCAGCCTCACCGAGCCACGAAGAAACGATGACTACACCGGCAAGAATTACAAACAGCCAAAACGGATTTGGCAGTGCGTTGCCGATGCGTTCCAGTGTTGCTAGGAACCCCTTTGGCTTCGGGGGCGCTTTGTCCGGTTCCAACGTTTTTGACTGTCCCATATTTAAATCCCTCTGTGTTAGACGTTGGTAAAAGGTTAGGGGAAAGTAAGTTGCGTCACAACGTAAAAGGCCAGAGGCATATATATGTTGGCTGCAAGGAGGCGCACAAGGGAAAGTTAAGGGAATAGCTAGGGAATAGCTGTAGTGCACCTTCTTCGACTAGAGTTAAGCAGGTTATGGGCAAGAAGAAGTCGAAGAAAGAAAAGGTCAGCGCCAACAACGCGGTGGTGGCCACCAATCGTCGTGCCCGCCATGACTACAACATTCTTGACACCTACGAATGCGGTGTCGTTCTCGTTGGCACTGAGGTCAAGGCGCTGCGCGAGGGCAAAGCATCGCTTAACGACGCCTTCGCGACCATCGATGACGGAGAAGTGTGGCTGCGCGGGCTGCATATCCCGGAGTACTCCTACGGTTCGTGGACTAATCACTCGCCGCGTCGTTCGCGCAAGCTGTTGTTGCACCGCAAGGAGATTGACACCCTGTGGGGCAAGGTCCGCGATGGCAACAACACGCTTGTACCCCTGAAGCTGTATTTCACCAACGGTCGCTTGAAGGTCGAGCTCGCACTCGCCCGCGGTAAGCAGGACTATGACAAGCGCCAGGACATCAAACGCCGCACGGAGGAGCGCGAAGCTACTCGTGCGCTGGGCCGCCGTGTGAAGGGCATCAAGGGGTAGTGGGCTTTACGACGAGGTCTGTTGACTTTTCTCGTCGTAAAGCGTTATTCTTGGGCATCCTTTGAGTGCTACGCACTTTCCCGTGCTCGAAGGCATTGTATGGGGCTGACATGGTTTCGACACCGTACAGTGAGCCAGGGGAAGCGTGCCGGTGCAGGCTAGAGACCACCGTTAAGCGTCGTAGCAACTGATTAAGCGCCGAGAACACTCAGCGCGACTACGCTCTCGCTGCCTAATTAAGCGACTAGCGTGTCTGTCAGACCGGGCTTGCCCTTTGGTCCGGACCCTGGCATCGACTTAAAAGGGCTCGCCCGATGGGTGTGCCGTAAGGCTCATCGGGGATCTTCTTACTTGCGGCTGGGCCCGTCATTCGGACATGTTTGCCTGAGCCGAAGGGTCGAGTAGAGGCGATCGTGCGAACTGCGCACGGAGAAGCCCTGGCGAGTTGGCGGTGGACCCGAGTTCAATTCTCGGCAGCTCCACAAATGGAAATCCCCGGTCATTACGACCGGGGATTTTTCGTTGTATGTTTTTTATGTTGCGCAATTGTGTTTCTAATTTGTCAGGCACTGCGAAGTAAAAGACATTAGGTAATGCTCATTGAACAATCCGAATTGAGCCCGTTGAACTCGCAAAACGCTCAATAACCTGGCATTATAGGACTATGGGGAAAATGCGCAACATTTTAAAGGAATACCGTCTTTTGGTTGCTGTAGTAATCGAGCTTATTGTTGTGCTTATTCTGCATTTCACAGGTTTGATGGCTTCAGCCCAAATTGTTGCAACAGTTTTTGTCGGATTCGTCATTATTTTGACAGCATTCGACATGGTAAAGCAGATAATACGCCGGGAATTTGGGCTAGATATTCTCGCTGTTATTGCAATGATTGCGACCCTTGCGGTGGGGGAATACATCGCGGCCTCGATTATTGTCTTAATGCTCACAGGTGGTGAGGCACTAGAAAACTATGCGGCATATCGCGCAAAGCGGGATTTGCGTAGCCTTCTAGATCGCGCACCGAATATGGCACGTCGTCTGCCTTCGCTGGAGGCGGCGCCGGATGATGCGGAGGAAATCCTTATTGAGGATGTCGCAAAGGGCGACTATCTGCTGGTACGTCCTTCGGAGGTCGTTCCGGTTGACGGCGTGACTTTTGATAAAGCTTCGGTTGATGAGTCCTCGCTGACGGGTGAGGCAGGGGCTGTGCATAAGAATGTCGGGGACACGATTCTGTCAGGTTCCGTCAACGGAACACAGGCAATTCGAATCCAAGCCTCCAAATCAGCGGCAGATTCTCAGTACCAGAAGATTATTGCGCTGGTGCGGCAGGCGGAGGATCAGCAGGCGCCTATTGTGCGTGTGGCGGATCGTTACGCGGTGCCGTTTACAGTGGTTTCACTCCTCATCGCGGCCGTCGCCTGGGCTATCAGTGGTGATCCTGTGCGATTTGCTGAGGTGCTCGTTCTAGCTACCCCGTGCCCGTTGCTGATTGGCGCTCCGGTGGCGTTCCTCGGCGGCATGAGTCGTGCATCCAATGCTGGTGTGATTGTTAAGGGCGGTGCCGTTCTAGAGAGCCTTGCTGCTGCTAAGTCAATCGCCTTCGATAAGACCGGCACGCTGACCTATGGACGCCCAACAGTCGCTGAGGTCCACACGGAAGGCATCGATCGTGACCAGATGCTCGCTTACGCTGCGGCAGCCGAGCAGTTCTCCACGCACGTCCTGGCTGACAGCATTATTCAGGCGGCCGATGGGCTGGAGCTCCCAGTGGCCGAAGATGGTACGGAGGTAGATGCCGAAGGTGTGGAGGCCACGGTAGCTGAGGTGAAGGTGCGCGTCGGCACGCTGGACTTCATTCGTCGGGTAGCGCCGGAAGTCAGGGAAATTGCCTTCCGTCACGGGCAGACGGCGGCGTACGTCACCATCGACAATAAGTACGCTGGCGCGCTAATCCTGGATGACCAGCCACGCGCAAATGCGGCGGAGCTCGTAAGCGCACTCAAACATCACGGCTTTGAACGGACTGTGGTGCTTACCGGTGACAATGCCAATACCGCGCATGCAATTGCAGGTCAGGTGGGTATTTCCGAATACCATGCCTCACTGTTTCCGCAGGACAAGGTACGCCTGCTGAAGGAAATGGAACCGCACCCGGTCATCATGGTGGGCGACGGTATCAATGATGCCCCGGTGCTCGCAGCTGCTGGCGTCGGTATTGCCATGGGCGCGCGCGGTGACACGGAAGCCTCCGAGGCCGCAGATGTGGTTATCACTCGCGACGATATCTCTCGAGTGGCAAGAGCTATTGATATTGGACGCTGGACGCTGACCGTAGCCAAGACAGCCATTTGGATTGGTATCGTGCTTTCCGTTGTGTTGATGCTTGTTGCAGCATTCGGCTACATCCCAGCAGTGGTTGGTGCGCTACTGCAGGAGGTTATCGACCTAGCAACAATTCTCTACGCCCTCCGCGCGCTGAAGGGAAGAGAACGCATTAAGGTCACTGCAGAGGCGGACGTGGCGGAAGCGAAAGTGTAAAAACTGGGCCCGCTGCGGCAATAGATAGCAAAACCCTCGACCTCACTTTTCAAAGCGGGGTCGAGGGTTTTTGCGCTCTATAACGCCGGAGCGACGTTGAGAAGTCTTAGAAAGTGCTCTTGTAGACGTTGGCGATAGTGGTGCCAGCAACTGCCGAACCGTGGAAGGTCGGGTGGTTGGTCATGTTGTAGGAAGCAACATCGGTATCCAGGATTGCGGAGACCTGACGCTCACCGTCCGGACCACACATTGCGACGTCGATGTTGGTGACTTCCTTCATGTTGACGAAACCGATACCGGATTCAGCGGCAGCGCGCATCTGGCGGTTCTGCAGAGCCATCTCAAAGTGGTGCATACCGGCAGCCGGAATGTGCGGTGCAAAACCTGCGGCGTTAACCGGGCAAGCGTAGTGAGTCGGGTCATTAGAGGTGAAAGCCGGGTAACCAATCAGCATGACGCGAGCGGTTGGGTTAGCGGCCCGGATCTTCTCCACAGCGGCCACAACGTTGGTGGTGTACAGGTCATCCTGAACCGGCATTGGCAGCACAGCGCCCTGCATCGCGTCATTGGCGCCAACGTAAATGGTCACCAGCTGGGTAGCCTCGCCGAGGGAGCCCTGAGCGATGGCGTTGTCAACCTGGCCCATCAGGGACTTCTGCGGCTGAGTCGGCATGAAAGCGGTAGTGCCGTTGCAGGAGTAGTCGTGCAGTTCAAGACCAGTCTCACGAGCAACGTGAGAGCCGATGTTGGAGACCGAAATCGGGCAGCCACCACGGCCCGGTACGGCTGGATCGGACTGACCCGGGTTAGCAGCGAAGGAATCGCCGAAGGCAACGTAGTTACCAGTAGGGAGAGCGTTGGCAACACCGCCAGTCAGGAGGGAGGCTGCCAGCGCAGAAGCTGCAGCTGCCGAGGCTGCTGCACGGCGAACAACGTTGTTCTTCATAATTAAAAACCTCTTAGTTGAAAACCTATAGAAGGAAAAACTCGCGCTACACTCGCGATTTCTTCGCCACAGACCGTCCCTGTAAGAACCCAGTCCGACAGAACCAAGTCCGACAGAACCCTGAGCGGATACTTAGAGACGCGCCTTTATCACTTTGTTATACAACTAGGTTCTAAGCCCGATGTCAACCGGAATAAGCTAGTTATATGGATATTCGGCGCTTTCAATGCCTCTTTTTGTCTCTTATCGCTGGTAGGTGGATTTATGAGGCGCTTCCGAACGTGGAATACAGCGCAGCGATGACACCATCGGCCACCCCAGAACCATCTTTTAGCTCAATCTCATCTTCAGCAAAGGGACCACGCTCATCCAGTTCTGCTTCTGTGGGGCGAGGCTGAATCAGCGTTAGGTGCGGACCTTCACTGATAACGCCACTGAAAAGCCGTGCCTGGCGAGCCGCCTCACCATCCGCCTGAGCCCGCACCTCGTCCAGGGATGCACCCTCAAAACTGTCCGCCTGCTCCGGGGCGATGACCATAATCTCCTGCGCCAACACTGCACCGACGACACCTGCCGGCCATGATGTCCGAGCGATAAAGTCCGCCAACTCAGGGCTACCACCTTCAATTCCCTCGGGGAGAGGTTCCTGCGCAACGACAGTCAATGGGGCGCTGTCAATCAGCTCGTCGGCAAGCACGTCGGCAAGCGCGGCGGTGGGGACGAGGGCGAAGAGGCTCGGAGCGCGGTCCCAACCTTCGGCATGGACGTATTCGACAGCTTCGCGCACGGCGCGATTGAGTGCCTGCTGGCTGAGATGAGTCTGAGTGCCGTTGTTTTCGCTCATGACGCTTGACGACGCCCCTTTCCTGGCAACGCTGTATTAACAGCATCCTTAGTCAAATGTTAGGAACTTTATTTAGAGTAGATGACAGATAAGCGTACGACCGACTTACCAGCTCGCTGGCAAGTCAAGCTCAACTCGAACAGGAGAGACGTTGTCTCTAAACCAGACTCGACCGAGACGATCGGCGGGTGGCCGCCCGGGGTGGCTGGCAATTACCGTGTTGGTGATTGCCGCGCTGACCTTTGTTATTCCAATCGCCGTCAATTTTTATACGGACTTTCAGTGGTTCGGTGAAGTGGGCTATCGAGGGGTATTCGCCACCACGTGGCTCACTCGTATCGTCCTGTTTATCACTGTAGGCCTGATAACGGGCGCACTGACATTTCTATCTATGTGGCTGGCGTGGCGCTCGCGGCCCGTCGACCTCGGACTGACGGATCCACGCAGCCCGCAGGCAGTGTACCGACGGATGGCTGAATCCGGTTCGAAGTCGATGTTCACCACGCTGCCCGTTGTATTCGGCGTACTCGGTGGCCTTGTGGGGCAGGGTAATTGGCAGACGGTGCAGCTGTTCTTAAATCGGCAGTCCTTCGGTGAGACTGATCCGCAGTACGGCAAGGACTTGGGCTTCTATGCATTCCAGTTGCCGCTGTGGTCGTACATCGTTTCGACGCTGGTTGTCCTGGTAGTTATTGCGTTCCTGCTGTCGCTGGTGACACATTACTTCCTTGGTGGCATCCGCCCAGGTAACCCGACTACAGGGGAGAAGACCCGCGTTTCCAATGCGGCTCGTGCGCAGTTGGCGTGCTGGGCCGGTGTTTTCATGCTGCTCAAGGCTGTGTCTTACTGGCTGGACCGCTATGAGCTGCTGAATAACAAGCAGAAGACTTTCACCGGTGGTTCCTACACCGATATCAACGCGCTGCTGCCGGCGAAGATTACGCTGCTGGTCATCGCAATTGTCGTGGCCGCTGCGTTCTTCGCGGCCATTTTCTTGCGCAATCTTTCCATCCCGGCGTTTGCCACCGTGCTGATGTTGGTTTCCGCCGGTCTGATTGGCGTGGCTTGGCCGATGGCAGTTGAGCAGTTCTCGGTGAACCCGAACCGCGCTTCCAAGGAACGCGAATACATTGCGCGCAATATTGAATCGACGCGCTACCACTACGGGCTTACTGACGAAAAGGTGAAGGTCGAGCGCGACTGGGGCGTTCCGGCTGAAAAGGAAGGCGATAAGGAAGCTGCGAAGGAAGGTGCGGACTCGATTTCCCGCGATGCCGCTACTCTGGCCAATATCCGAATCCTGGATCCGGAAGTGCTGCCACGTACCTTCACGCAGCAGCGCCAGCTGAAGAACTTTTATGGTTTCTCCGATCCGCTTGCCATTGACCGCTACCAGATTGATGGCGAGTCCCGTGACTTCATCGTCGCTGCTCGTGAACTGAACCCGCAGACGCTGCAGGGTAACCAGACTGACTGGATCAACCGTCACACGGTCTACACCCACGGCAATGGTTTCGTCGCTGCGCCGGCCAATAAGGTCGACGAGGTTGCCTCCGAGTCCGGTTCTGCCCGCGGCGGTTACCCGCTGTACACCGTGGCTGACCTGTTCGAGTCCGAGGATCCGAACGGCATGAACCTGAACTTGAAGCAGCCGCGTATCTACTACGGACCGGTTATCGCCAACAGCGATGCCGACTATGCGATTGTTGGCGGTAACGGTGATGGCAAGGACTATGAGTACGATGCTGACGGTCGTAACTTCACCTACGACGGTGAGGGTGGAGTTGGCGTAGGCGGGCTTGCCAGCCGCATGATTTTCGCCACCCGCTACCAGGAACTCAACATCCTGCTGTCCGACCGCATTGGGCCGGACTCCAAGATCATCTACAACCGCGATCCGCGTGACCGTGTTCAGAAGGTCGCCCCGTGGCTGACCACTGACACCAAGACCTATCCGGCTGTAGTCGATGGCCGTATGAAGTGGATCGTCGACGGCTACACCACGCTGGCCAAGATGCCGTACTCCCAGCGCATGAGCCTCCAGGAAACCACACAGGACTCCATTAACCCGGATGGCACTCCACGCCCGCTGCCGAACAGCGAGGTCAGCTACATCCGTAACTCGGTCAAGGCGACCGTCGATGCCTACGATGGCACCGTTGAGCTCTACGAGTTTGATGAGAAGGATCCGGTCCTCAAGGCCTGGGAGGGTGTCTTCCCGGGTGTGGTGAAGCCAAAGTCGGAGATTTCCGAGGAGCTGCAGGAGCACCTGCGCTACCCGGAGGACTTGTTTAAGGTTCAGCGTGAGCTGATGGCCAAGTACCACGTCAGCGATCCGGGCGTTTTCTTCGCCAATGACTCCTTCTGGTCCGTCCCGTCCGATCCGACCGCGCCGGAAGAGCAGAACCTCTCCCAGCCGCCGTACTACGTTGTCGCTTCCGATCCGAAGACCGGAAAGCCGAGCTTCCAGCTGATTTCCGCATTCCGCGGTCTGGAGCGCGAGTTCCTCGCCGCCCAGATGAGCGCTTCCTCCGATCCGGAGACGTACGGTCAGATCACCATCCGTGCCCTGCCGACCAACACCCAGACCATGGGTCCACGGCAGGCGCAGGACACGATGATGTCCGCAGATGAGGTCGCCCAGGACCGTACTCTGCTCGAGGGCACGAACGTGGTCACCAACGGTAACCTGCTGACGCTGCCGGTCGGCGATGGCGAGATTCTCTACGTCGAACCGGTCTACACCCAGCGCAAGGGCCAGGAGACCGCATTCCCGAAGCTGCTGCGTATTCTCGTCGCTTACCGCGGTCAGGTGGGCTACGGCGCCACGGTCACTGAGGCTCTGAGTCAGGTCGGTATCGATGCTTCCGCCGCGACCAAGGTCCGCGGTGAGGAAGAGACTGAGGAGCAGTCGGCGGATAAGGACAAGGATGCCGCTGACGCTGAGTCCGACGACGAGGCACCGAAGGAAGAGCGCAAGGTTGATGTCGCCGCGCGTGACGACGCCGCTCGCCGTATCTCCGACGCACTGCAAAAGCTTAACGACGCACAGAAGAACGGTGACTACGCGGCACAGGGCCAGGCACTTGCCGAGCTCGACCGCGCTGCCGCTGACTACCAGAAGGCCAACGGCCAGTAAGACGTGCAACGAGTAGTTAACCGAGAATCATAGGTTTCTATGGTCCGCAGACTCCCCAGGTTGTAGCGAAATCGGCTATGACCTGGGGATTGGTCTTTGTTGGGAGGGTCGTGCTACAGTTACTTCTCGTTGGTCAGAGAGACCAGCGCCCGCTGTGAGTGCTTGTAAAAGCCAGGACAGTTGACGCGGGGTGGAGCAGCTCGGTAGCTCGCTGGGCTCATAACCCAGAGGTCGTAGGTTCGAATCCTGCCCCCGCCACTAAGGTGGAACCCTCGGTTCGCGAAAGCGAATCGGGGGTTTCTTGCGTTTGGGGAACGCGACGGGGGAGAAGGTCAGTTATCTCAACATTAAAGTAGTCCGCTACTGCAAAAAGGTCGGCAATACTCCAGCCAACTTGGCCTAGGATCTTTCGGGTGCTGTTGCAAAGTTGGGTGGAGAACCGCGAACACTCCTTTCTTCGTCGCCTGGCCAGCATTATGGCCCAGCCTGCTTAGATATTCTGGAAGACCCGGTTGACGATCACCGCGTCCGGGTTCGGTTGCCCGTAGGCAAACATCGTGCCTTGCCCTTTCCGCAATGAGTGCATCGCCTCCATCCCTTTCAACGTCCGGTACGCCGAGGTCCGGTTTTTGAACGCCCCCTTTCGGCCCGAGGATCCGCTTCAGCCGCCCATGATCTCCTTCAATGACGTTATTGAGGTATTTCACCTGCCGGTGTTCCACGGTCTGCGGGCAGATTCCCTCTGACTTCAACTCGGCGATTGCCCTGGCCAGGGAGGGTGCTTTATCGGTGTTGATCACTCTGGGATACCCGGCTGATGCATTGGATCTGAGGGCCTTGGCCAGGAAACGCTTCGCTGCGGCCACGTTCCGCTTCGGAGAGAGGTAAAAGTCCAGGGTCTGGCCACCGGCGGTGATCGCCCGATAGAGATAGCACCACCTGCCGCCGACCCGGATATAGGTCTCATCCACCCGCCGGGAACTGGCCTGCCAGTCAGGTACTTGCCGGTACCACCGTGTTTGCTTGTCCAGCTCAGGGGCGTATTTCTGGACCCAGCGGTAGATTGTGGTGTGATCGACCGGCACGCCCCGCTCGGTCATCATTTCCTCCAGATCGCGGTAGCTCACCCCGTAGCGGCAGTACCACCGCACTGCCCACAGAATGATGTCACGGGGGAAATGACGACCGGAGAAGATACCCATGGCTGTGATTATTTCACGTCGCTCTTCCTACTGCCCCAACTTTGCAACAGCACCAACCTGTTTGCCCGACCCCACCAGAATTGGGCCGAATCCGCCGATTCCAGTCCACTCGCCAAGCTTCCGGACCGTCCACGCGCCGTCGTCAGCGCCCGTACCTGAGGAAATTGTTGCCGCAGTTGACTGAATCGCGTTGGATTCGATGTTGGTAATCGGGGCATCAAGGTCATACTTCGAAAGATCCACGCCGGACCACCCTGACATGAGCGTCAAACCGCCGACAGCATCGGTATAGGTCTGGTACTCTTTGAGCCTTGCGACGGCCTCGTCCTCGGTAGCTGCAGTGATGATGGTCTGCATTGCGAATACCTTAATCGAGTGCGGATCACGCCCGGCGGCCTTGGCTGCGCTGCGAATCTTGGCAACCGTCTTCTTCATCGCCGCAGGCGTATTGCTGTTAATAAACACAGCCTCAGCATTTTCTCCGGCAAAGCGCAGGCCCCTCGGCGACGAGCCCGCCTGGTAAATCACTGGAGTGCGCTGAGTGCTCGGCTCAGCGATGGCAATGCCGGGAACGTCGAAGTACTTGCCATGGTGGTTGATGGGGTGCACCTTGTCAGAATCGGTGAAGACACCGCTGGCTTTGTCGTACTGAACAGCATCGTCTTCCCACGACCCCTCGAGGAGTTTGTAGACGACCTCGAGATATTCATCCGCGCGGTCATAGCGCTCATCGTGAGGAAGCTGGTCAGTATCGCCTAGGTTTTGTGCAGCTGAGGGCAGATAGCCGGTGACGACGTTCCAACCAACACGACCATTCGTGAGATGGTCGATAGTCGCTAGACGAAGGGCAAAGGGATAGGGGTGCTCATAAGCGGTTCCGGCAGTAATTCCAAAGCCAAGGTGCTCGGTCGCTTGTGCCATTGCGGAGACGAGCAAGATCGGATCATTGACGGGAACCTGCGTGCCAGCACGCAAAGTGGCTTCGTTGTTAGCGCCGTAGACGTCGTAGGTGCCAAGTACGTCAGCGATAAAAAGGCCGTCAAATAGTCCTTTTTCTAACGTCTTTGCTAAATCAACCCAGTAGTCGATGGTGTTGTAATCGCGAGCATGGTCATCGGGATGTCGCCATAGCCCGGGTGATTGGTGCGCTACGCAGTTCATATCGAATGCGTTGAGGAGGATCTGCCGTTTTGTTTGTCGCTCAGACATGGTTGTTGTGTCCTTTTTTAAGGGCCAGCTGTTAGGGAGAAGTTGAGGCAACTGTTGTTACCTGGGAACCGTGGAAGACCAGCGGGCGAGTAGTGCTGAATTCAGTGGCACCGTCGACCTTCAACACGGCGAGAATGTGGTCCCCGAGAGGAATCTCATCAACCACGTAAGTGGTCAGCTGTGCGCAGCAGTGGTCGAGGTGCACGGCATCGCCGTCCGTAAACCAGCCAACTCGGTCAAATCGGTGTTCCTTGGGGCCGGCGAGTTGGCGAACTAGGTGAGCGTGGTTTTCGGTCAGCACACTGATGCCTACGGCGTTGGCCGAACGAAGCCGAGGCCAAGTCGATGAGGTGTCTTGGATAGCCACCCCGACGAGGGGAGGATCCAGGCTAATGCCGACAAAAGAACCTGCGATCATGCCATCCGGTTGACCGTCGACAAGCGACCCCAATGCGACAATTGATGTCGGTGCGTGGGCGAGAACGGTGCGGAGATGTGTTCCGGTGAGTGCGGGAGAAGTCATGTTTTCCTATCGGGTCACGGGGACAAAAGGCACGGCGTTGTGCTGGGGAGTGGTGTTGCAGTCGTGGTTAGTGACCTCGAGGCCCAAGCGCTGTAATGCGGGAACGACGCCTTCGCCGACGTGGTAGGCTTCTTCGAGATGCGGATAGCCAGATAAGATGAAGTGCTCAAGGCCAATGCTGCGATATTCAGCTATCCGAGCTGCGACCTCGTCATAGGAGCCGACCAATGCGGTGCCAGCTCCGCCACGAAGGAGGCCTACGCCGGTCCACAGGTTCGGTGCAATCTCCAGGTCACGGGCATTAGTGCTGTTGGTGAAGTTGCCGCCCTGATTGTGCAGCTCGGTCATCCGACGCTGCCCCTCCGACTGGGAACAGCCTAGACCTGCCTGAATGCGTTCGACAGTATCGGGATTGAGCTCCGCGAGTAGTCGTTCGGCAACAGCCCACGCTTCCTTGCTAGTTTCGCGGGCTATCACATGCAGCCGAATGCCATAGTCGAGTTCCCGGCCTTCTTGGTCGGCCTGCGCTTGAACGCGGGTGATCTTTTCCGAGACTTTCTGTGGCGGCTCGCCCCAGGTCAAGTACACATTGGCATGTTTGGCAGCAACGTCAATGCCGGGCTTGGAAGAGCCTCCGAAGAAAATCGGGGGTGCGGTTTGTGGCCGGGATTTCAGCTGTGCTCCCTCGACGGTTACGTACTGGCCGTTGAAGTCAATGGGGTCTGGCTTTGTAAGGAGATGGTTGGTGATTGTGAGAACTTCGTCGGCACGCTCATAGCGCTGCTGCTTGTTCAAGTGGTCCCAAAAGCTCGCTGCTCGTGGTCCTCGCCGCCGACGACAACGTTGACCAGCAGGCGATTGTTTGAGAGGTCCTGGAAAGTTTGGGCTTGCTGCGCAATGATCGTCGGGCTGACTAGCCCAGGGCGCAGCGCGACCAAGAATTTCAGCTTTGAGGTGTGGCCGATAAGCGCCGCGGTGGTCAGCCAAGCGTCTTCGCACCATTGTCCGGTGGGAGTTAAGACGGATTCAAAGCCGTTGGCTTCTGTCGCGAGAGCGAGTTGAGTTAGGTAGTGAAGGTCTGCTTTTCGTTCCCCGACGTGCGGGTCGGTGCCGTGACCGCCAGCCATGATGGCACGCGAGTCGCCGTAGGTGGGAAGGAACCAATGAAGAGTTACGGTGTTGTTTTCTGACATGCCAAAAGTAGACCACATGGTCTATTTGATGGTCGAGTCTTTCTTACAGAGTGAATAAAACGTAGACAACACTGTCTATAATTCATTGGCATGGTAATCACTACTCGAATCGCAGCCCCACGCACGCAAGCGCACGGCATTCAGTTTTCCCTGCCCAATCAGCCGATAGCCCGGGTCATGCAGCAGATTCGAGTCATGCAGCCGATCAGCCGCGCTGAACTGGTGAAGACACTGGGATACTCGCAGCCCAGCGTCACGCGCTACGTGAACACATTGATTGACGCCGGGCTTGTTCGGACACAGCTCGAGCACTGTCGCGACATTCGCGCCGGGCGGCCGGCAGAGCAACTTGTCATAGACGGACAAAACCTTGTGGCGTGGGGAATCCACATCGGCGCGCGGACAACGGAGCTGGTCATCACTGACGGTGGGGGACGAGTGGTGCGCTCCCAGTCGATCGACCTCCACATCGTCGAGCACAGCGCCTCCGACGCGCTAGGAAGAATGTGCCAGGAAATACACAAGCTCGCCCGTGGTTTGAGCGGGCCCGTGACCATTGGAGTCGCGTTTTCCGAACATGTCGCCAGCGCCGGAACGATAACTTCCTCCGTCTACGGCTGGGACAACGTCGCAGCTGGCGACATCATCGCCGACATTTTGGGAAGGTCAGTGTGGATCGCCTCCGGTGTGAGCGCTATGGCCGGGGCAGAACTCGCATATGCACCGCTTGACGACGGTCCCTTGAGAATAAACCCACAGGAAAACGAGTCAACCCTCTACTTTTATGCCCGCGAAGTTATTGCACACGCCTGGATATTTCATGGGGCAGTTCACCGGCCACACAGAGGAGTGCCACCACAGGCATTTGCTCGCATCGCGCAATCGGGCACTTTCACAGCGCAAGAAGGGGTTCATCCCTTGGGCAATGCCGCAGTAGTAGGTGCTGCGAGACAGCGCCGCATCCCGGCGAAAAATCTTTCTCATCTGGTCGAGATTGCGCAGTGCAACCGCACTGCACGTCGCCTCCTGGACGAGCGCGCTGAACTTTTGGGTCGCATTATCCAATTGGCAATCGATGTGGTTGATCCAAAGACAGTTGTGTTTGCCGGTGACGCATTCACCGCTGACCCAGCTGGCGTGCAACTCATCGCGAAGCAGCTGCGCCAGGATTCACATGGCCTCAGTGACTTGCGAATACAGCGTGCGGGCAAATCAATCGTGCAGGATGCCGCGAGGGTGGTCGCGACCTATCAGCTCTGGCAAGATCCCATCGGGACTCTCAGCTAGAGCGCGTAACCTGGTGCCATGAGATTATTGCTGACCAGTTTCACCTGGTCTGAGGTGCCAAACGTTCTACTCGTATATTTGCTCATCATTGCGATTCCCACCGCGCTCGCGTGGGTGGGTGCCGCATGGTTGGCCAAGAAATACGGTGAACGAATTGCCTATGGCCAGGTCAGCGTCGTATTCGTGCTGGCTTTCGCAATCTGCTTTGCGACTCTGTCGTGGATGCCCACCGGCGAATACAACTACACGCCGTGGCAAGTTTTTCTCAGCGGCTTTGTCATGGTCATTCTCGCCATCATCGCCATGATGCGCGTGCGCGCACCGTATCCCAACCTGCTTCCAATCTGGTGGGCGGCCGTCGCTGGCTACTCGCTGGCCTGGAGCATCATTGCCGGCACCGATGACACCACAGGACTGTGGGGAGTGGGCCTCATCTTCCTGCTTCTCGGTCTCATCGCCGGCATTGGCGCGGTGGTGTGGCTTACTCTCGCAATCCGCAAACTGATGACCAAGGAGGGCTAATTTCCGCATGACTCGCAAGCTTCGTCCCCTCACGCATGAGGATATCGCCTGGGTAAGCGCACTTTTCCAGGCCAACGCCCGCGATAACCTGACCGAAGAGCAACGCCGCACCGGAGGATTCGTCCAGGGCAAACTCGACACCGACATGATTGCAGGGCGCATCGACGGCCCTGCGTCCGTCGTCACGCTTATCGACGGTCGTGGCGTCGGCGCCATCCTGACAGCGTCGGCCGACGAGTACACGCAGGGCCCGCCGGCGCTTGCGGTTGCGGCTGCGAAGGAGGCTGGCCTCAGCGATTTCTACCTGTATGGTCCCGGCGTTGTGGCCAAAGAATACCGTGGTCAGGGCATTTTGCGGGCGTTGAAGGACGAGTCAATTCGCAGGGCGGCGGAGACTGGCAAATACCGCTGGGCAGTGGGCTTTGTCGAGCACGCCAACCAGCCGTCGATGATTGCGCATGAAAAAACTGGGTGGCAATCAGTTGCGACCTTCAGTTTCAAAGACCGCAACTATGACGTGATTGCACACCCAGTGGACGCGCTGCAGGACTAAATCCCGTACAGGCGCTGCGCATTGCCAAATAGCGCAGCATCAATCTCGTCTTGAGTGAGATTGGTCTCGCGAATGTATGTGAACGCGCGGACGTACTTTTCCTTTTGGAAGTACGGGAAATCCGAGCCGCCCAGAATCTGGCGAATGCCAAAAGTCTCCGCAGCTAGCCGCAGTGAGGGCTCGTGGAAGTTGGCCGCGTCGAAGTACATTTCGCGCAACTGCTGCATCGGGGAAACGGGGAAGGCATCCCAGTCCTCGTAGTTATCCTCGATGCGGCGGGCGAGAAATGGCAGGTCACCGCCCAGATGCGCGATGTGGAAGGTGATGTTGGGGAATCGCCGTGGCACATCGGCCTTCATCAGCTGCAGTGCCGCAGTGGCGTCCTCCACCGGTGCGCCGTTGACCCACTCCAACTGGTCACCCAGCAGCATCTTCGAGCACGCGCCCGAGCCGGTGGGGTGGATATTCACAATCGCGTGGCGCTCATTGAGCGCTTCCCACACCGGATCCAGCGATGGATCATTGAGGAAGAAATCGCCCATTGTCACGGTGGGGATGGATACGCCCACGAACTGTAACTCGTCGAAGATGTGGGGAATTTCCGCAAGCGTTTCGTCGATATGCGGCAGCGGCAGCGCGCCGTATGCAAAGAAGCGGCCGGGGTAATCGCGCACAATTTCGGCGTACTGATCATTGACCAGGCGGGCAGCGTCGAGCGAATCCTGTGCGTCGGGAAGCGATGGCACCTGCGGCGTGACGGCAATAATCTGCGTTTTCACGCCGGCGCGATCCATCCACTCAATACGCGCGGACATCTCCGCATCGCTGGAGTCCGCGTTCATGCCGCGGGCGATTGCAATTTCGCTTTCCGGGCGTCCATGCTTTTCCAAAAAGTTCAGGTAGCGCGCAGGAAAAACGTGTGCATGCGTGTCGATGGCGTTCTCGTGACCGTAACTCATAATCATTCCAAAACAGTGTGGTTGGCGTCGATTTGGTTTTCGTTCTTGTGGCGCGCGGCAAGCGATAGGGCAGTGGCCGCCACGCCCATCACAATGCCGATAGTTGCCAGCGTATTAAGTCCGCTTGCCGACGGCACCGCGACACCCTCATTCATCACAGCCATAGTGGCGGTAACGGCAGCCACCATGGCAGAAGAAATTGCCATACCAATCGAGCGCATCAGGGCGTTGACGGCGTTGGCCGAACCGGTTTCTTCAGCCGGTGCGTACTTGACAATCATCATCGGCAGGCCGGCGTAGCCGATACCGACACCGATGGACACAATCGTTGCCCACACGATGACCATTGCACCATTGGGATCCAGCAACAGACGGCCGACGTAGCCGAGCGCGGTAATTGCCGAACCAATAGTAACCACCAGGCGAGCACCGAAGCGCGCCGCCAGTCGAGCACTAATCGGTGCGACGGCAAACATCGATGCCGCCGACGGCAGCATAGCCAGACCCGCGGAGCTGGCGTCCCAGGCAAAGCCACCCTCTGCAACCGGGTTCTGCAGCTCAAGCGTGGTCAGCAGCAGGTTGGTGAACATCAAAATACCCAGCAGGATGGAGGCGATGTTGGTCAGCAGGATTGGTCGATCCGCGGTGGTACGCAGGTTGACCAGCGGGGAGTCCAGGCGCAGCTCGTAGTAGCCCCAGGCGATGAAGATGACAATGCCGACAATGAACAGGCCGATGGTCAGCATGCTGCCCCAACCCCAGGCGCCGCCCTGCGACAGCGCGGTCAGTACAGCGGTTAGTCCCAGCGACATCAGGATGGCGCCGACGTAGTCGAAGCTGCCCTCATTGTGAGAGGTATCCGCTGGTACGAACATGAAAATCAGCACGATGGAAATTGCCGCCATGAGTGCGGCGAACCAGAACATTGCCTGCCAGCCGAATGCCGACAGAATCACGCCACCCAGCGGAATACCCAAGCCGCCGCCGATACCCAGCATGGCGCTGAGCAGGGCCAATGCGCCACCAATGCGCTTTGGCGGCAGGCTGTAGCGCATTTCCGCCATGGCGACCGGAATGAGTGCAGTGCCCATGCCCTGCAGTGCACGGCCGATAATCACCGTGGTGATGCCGCCCAGGGGCGCAATAATCGAGCCCACCAGCACCAGTGCCATAGTGAAAATCATCATGCTGCGGCGCGGCAGCAGGTCACCGAGGCGACCGATGACCGGCGTAGCAATCGCACCAGTCAGCAGGGTAGAGGTGACCAGCCAGGACACCGTCGTCGCGCTGGTGTCCAAAATCGCCGGAAATTGTGGCACCGCTGGCACCACAAGTGATTGCAGCAGTGTTACCACCAGGCAGGAAAACGCCGCTACGGCAATCAGCGGCGTCGCGGCTTGTTTGGTGTCACTCACGAAGTAAGCCCCTTTTCTCGTTTCAATCTGATGACTCAATCTGACGTCGTCACACTAAGGGGACTCATTTCACGAAAATAGTAGGATGCAAGGAAATGGCAATATCGCAATAAAAAGCGCTAAAAACGTCAAATGGTGAAAATAGAATGCAAGAACCCGGCAAAGTAGACAGCAAACTGGACTACAAACTTGATGAGCTCGACCGCGCGCTGGTCGCAGCCATCATCCGCCACCCAGAGGCCTCATATGCGCAGTGGGCTGAGGAGACGGAGTCGTCGTCACGCACTGTCGCGCGCCGGTTCGAGCTGCTGACGCGCCACAAAGTGCTGCGTGTCCACGGCCGCACGCTGCCGGGTTTTGGCGGGCGAATTGCCTGGTTGACGCGTATTTATGCCGCGCCGGGTCGGCTCGGGCCGATTGCCGCGGAGCTGGCGGCGCTGGAGACAACGCGCTGGGTGCGGCTTTCGCGCGACCGCGGCGAGCTGATCTGCGGTGTCATCACGGTGCCGTCTATCTATGATGACCTGCTGTTTCGTCTGCATTCCACCGTGCCCGCGCGCGATATCCAGGTCCATCAACTGCTCGAGGTCTGGGGTCAGCCGGGCAGCGTGACGTCCGGCGCGGAGACCATTGATGACATCGATCGCCTCCTGCTTGCCGCCTACGCCAAGGACGGTCGCGCGACCGCTTCGCATCTCGCCGCGGAGCTGGGCATTGACGCTGCGACGGTTTCTCGGCACCGCCGCAAACTTGTCGATTCCGGCATTCTCTACTTCGAAGCCGACGTGCATCCGGACGCCCTAACCTCCACCGGCGACGTCAATCTATGGCTGCGCGTGAGCCCTGGGCATATCGAAAAACTGGGTCACCACCTGCGCAGTCTTCCCGAAACGCGGTTCGTTGCCGCCACCTCCGGGCAGCATCAGATGATGGCGAACGTGGTCTTGCCGAACGCTTCTGACATCGTCCGCTTCGTCGATTCGCTTGCGGGCTACGGCATCATCGACACGGAAATCGTGCCGATGGGCCACGCGCTTAAGCGTTCAGGCGCTTGACGACGGCGTCGTGAAGCAACCTATTCGTCGCAACTGCGTCCCCACCGTGCGGGCCGTCGACGCCCGCCAGGGAAGTGAAGCGGCCGCCAGCTTCCTCTACCAGAATTGCAAGCGGAGCCAGGTCCCACAGGGAAACTTCCGGCTCAGCGGCGACATCGACCGCGCCCTCGGCTACCAGGCAGTAGGAGAAAAAGTCACCGTAGCCGCGCAGACGCCACGCGTCATCGGTGAGACCGATGAAGTTGTCGCGCAAATCGCGCTCGGCCCAACCTGTGAGCGAAGAGTTGGAAATTGAGCAGTCCGCGATGTTCGCCACCTTCGAGACCTCAATGCGGCGCTCAGCGGCGTCCCGGCCGCCGACCTGCACGCGCTTGAATGCGCCGTCGCCCTTGGACGCCCACCAGCGACGTCCCAGCGCAGGTGCGGAGACCACGCCGACAACTGGCTTGCCGTCCTCCAACAGGGCAATCAAAGTTGCCCAGACCGGGACATTGCGCACGAAGTTCTTCGTGCCGTCGATTGGGTCGATGACCCACTGACGGCCCTCAAACACAGCTTCGCCACCGAATTCTTCGCCGAGAACTTCATCGTTCGGACGCTTGTCCGACAGAATCTCGCGGAGCAGCTTTTCGCACGCGATATCGGCATCGGAGACCGGTGTGAGGTCGGGCTTGGACTCGACGATTAGATTGGCCGCCTCGAAGCGGGACATCGTGAGGTCGTCGGCTGCGTCGGCAAGCGAGAGTGCGAGGGCGAGATCTTCGGAGTAAGAGGTGGTCATGGCCGAAATTCTAGCGCAGAACCTCACGTAACTCTGCGACCTGGCCACTCGAGCCCGCAAGCTTCCAGCGCCCCACCGACGTGCATTCGCCGCCTGCACCGGTAATAAGCGCATATCCAGGCAGCCAGTCCCAGGCGGCGACGTCCCGCTGGAACCACACGCCGATGCGGCCGTCGGCCACGCCGGCCATATCCACCGACGCTGAGCCCAGCATGCGCCAGGTAGCGCTGCGGGACACCGCATCCAACCAGGACTTTGTGGCTGTGACCTCGGATTCCTCGCTCGAGTTCACCACCGTGGTGTGGAGGTAGGTCGCCGCGCAGACTTCCGAAAGCGGGTGGTCAGTGACCCGGAGATCGTCAACAGTTCCGTCAATGTTGATACGAGTGGTCGGGAGATTGGGGCCCCCAATCCAGCTTCCGCCCGTGGCAGGTCGGTGTACCGCGCCGAGGATGACCTCATCCGGATTGTTCGCATCGCCCATAACCAGCGCCAATGCGCTGCACCAGTAGTCCGAACCAGTGGTGAAATTGTAGGTGCCATCGACAGGGTCAATCACCCATGTGCGACCAGACTGGGACTCCTTCGCCGACCCTTCCTCGCCAAGAATGCCGTCCTCCGGGCGGAGCGCGGCCAAAGCCTCGACGACGAACTTCTCCGCTGCGCGGTCGGCCGCGGTGACGACGTCGGAAATCGATGTCTTGTACTCCGTGACCAGGCCTTCGTCGCGCATACGCGCGGCAATGGCAGCGGCACGCTTCACGATGGCAACCGCAACACTGGTATCCGATGCCACGATCGATTCGGATACTTGGGAGAGAAAGAGTTCTAGGTCTTGGCTGGAATCTTGGTTGGCGGTGGATTCAGACATACGTCCTATTGTGCACCGAAACAGGCGGTATAGCTAAGGTAGTACCCGTGAACCCGGATCTGAATGCTGACCTCAAAGAACTCGACGCGACGCTGACCACCATTGAGAAGGTGGTCGATGTCGACGAGCTTTCCGACCGGATCAGGGAGTTGGAAGCCCAGGCCGCCGACCCGTCGCTGTGGGACGACCCCGACCACGCGCAGCAGGTCACCAGCGCACTGTCGCAGGCGCAGGCGAAGAAGAAAAAGATCGACTCGCTGCGCGGGCGCCTCGACGATCTCTCCGTGATGTACGAACTCGCGGAAGAGGAGGGCGACCCCGACGCCGTCGAGATGGCCGATGCCGAACGCGCTGAGCTGCGTGCCGACATCGAATCCCTCGAGGTCACGACGATGCTTTCGGGGCCTTACGACGAGCGCGAGGCGGTCATCAACATCCGCTCCGGTGCCGGTGGCGTGGATGCCGCTGACTGGGCCGAGATGCTCATGCGCATGTACCTGCGCTGGGCCGACAAGCACGGACATAAGGTCGAGGTTTACGACACGTCCTACGCTGAAGAGGCCGGCATTAAGTCCGCTACTTTCGTCGTCCATGGCGAGTACATGTACGGCACCCTCTCGGTCGAGCAGGGCGCGCACCGTCTGGTTCGTATTAGTCCTTTCGATAACCAGGGGCGCCGCCAGACTTCCTTCGCTGAGGTCGAGGTGCTGCCAGTTGTAGAGGAAACAGATCACATCGACATCCCCGAGTCAGATTTGCGTATCGACGTCTACCGCTCCTCCGGCCCAGGTGGGCAGTCGGTGAACACCACGGACTCCGCGGTCCGACTTACGCACGTGCCAACCGGCATCGTAGTGACCTGTCAGAACGAGAAGTCGCAGCACCAGAACAAGGCATCTGCCATGCGTGTTCTGCAGGCGAAGTTGCTGGAGAAGAAGCGCCAGGAAGAGCGCGCGGAGCTGGACGCTCTCGGCGCAGGCGGCAATGCCTCGTGGGGTAACCAGATGCGCTCCTATGTGCTGCACCCGTACCAGATGGTGAAGGATCTGCGTACCGAATACGAAATCAACAACCCGCAGTCGGTCCTCGACGGTGACCTCGACGGTTTCATTGAGGCCGGTATTCGCT
The DNA here is from genome assembly GCF_024580435.1 of Corynebacterium sp. 5QC2CO. Lineage (NCBI taxonomy): Bacteria > Bacillati > Actinomycetota > Actinomycetes > Mycobacteriales > Corynebacteriaceae > Corynebacterium > Corynebacterium sp. 5QC2CO. The sequence goes on from NZ_JANIKI010000003.1 coordinate 97,781, forward strand.
GGCGCATGGCTCAGCAGTCCGAAGGGGAGTAGCGCTAGAAGGGCGGTTCGTCTTCGGGTGCTTCCGGTGTGGTGGGCTCGTCGGCTTCTGCGTTTCTCTCGTTTTTGTTCATTCCCAGTTCTTCGCGAGCCTGATTTGTCAGCTCCTGTGATTCGCGGAGGTTTTCCAACCTCTGCTCGTTGTACTCCTTGAGTGTCTGTGCTTTCTTTGCCTTGCGCAGGTCGAAGGAGTAGCGACCGTGGCCGGAAAGCGGCCCTGATTCTGTGCTGATTAGGGCAGCTTTTTCAGCGCTCTGATCAGTGGCGGAGGTCCAGTACTCCACGCCGTCGATATCGCGCACGACATTCCAAAGACCGGCCGTTTTTAGATTGTGGTGGCGACGGCATAGGCAATGGAGGTTGGGCGTCTCGGTTTGGCCACCTTCGTCGGGATTCTCGTGGTTATACGGCTGAATGTGGTCGATGTCGCACTTCGTCGCATCGACATCGCATCCGGGAAAGCGACAGGTGCCGTCTCTACCTTGGATGTAAGTACGCTGTCGCTCTGTTGGCGAGTACTTTTCCGTTTTCTCGTCTGCTAGTAGCCGGATGCTAGTGACCCGATCGAGCCAGGATTCAGTGGCGATTTTGTTGATCCACCCCAGGCCACCGATCCAGGCTTCCTGGGGCTTGTCTTGGGTTAGTGGGCAGTACAGATTCAGTGTGGCGGTGACCTGGGCAGTCCCGTGCAGAAGATGTGAAAAGGCCTCGACAAAGTCGCAGTCCTGATCAGCGGTGATTTCTTCCAAGACCTTCTGAAACTCAATTGCCCGCTCAGGCATCAGTTCCATGGTGACTTCAGTGAGGTTGTCCTTTAACTCGAACGTTATAGATTCGCCAGCTTTTTGCTCGATGCCTTTTTGAAACGAAGTGATCGGCGGGTCGTACTCATTCTTCGGGCGCAATAGGGGGCTGACTTCATCAATAAGTCGCTGAATATTCTGTTGAAGGCTCCGAACTCCGCGAAGAACTTCACCATTGACTCTCGGCGTGATCAGCTCAAGGAGATGGTCTTCGAAATATCTCACAGCCGAGGCGTCATCCAAGGGGAGGACGGCCGTGGCAATGACCCGCATGTGGGGAAGCGGTAGCTGTGCGCGTTTGAGCAGAAGCTCTTTTAACCGCGGGAGTCGCGCTAGTTGCATCCCGACATCGATGTACTGGAGTGTTCTCCCACGTGACATGCCAAGAGCTGGAGCGATTTTGGCGATGTAATCTTCGACATCTTTTGTTGAAGAAGAGGGAACACAAGCAAGGGCAAGCTTCAAGTCAGCTCGATTGCGGTCAATTCCAAGACGTGCTGGTGCTGTTTGAGAAATCTCATGGTGAAAGCGTGGTGCCGTCGCTTCCATTGCCGCAGCGTAAGTGCGTTTGCGTGGTATATGTTCCCCGCTGGCCATTGGTGAATCCCCCCTGAAAGATAAGGCCTGGACGTTGAAATGTTGAAATAAGGAAGAGGTAGGGAAAGTATTTTCGACTAACTCTGAGTGTCAATTTTCCAAGCTTGAAGCAGCTCGGCGACGTTATTTGGTGTTTTCAATCCTCGCTTTTAATCTTTCATGGCTCATTTTAATCGAACAGGTAAGCGAAGTAAAGGGGCATTTAAAGATTTTTGGGGAAAATAGTTTCGAACATTGCTCCGGCGAGAGCTTTCGTGCGGTCGCACGCTCTGGGGGTTAGTGTTAGCCGCTGCTCGTCCCCGCAATCCCGTCACGGCGACCAATTCCACGCATTCCAGAGTGACTTGAGTGGCTTAAGTGATTAGAGTGTCTACTTATGATCACTTTCGACGGGGTTACCAAGTCCTACTCGACTTCTAGCCGACCAGCTCTCGACGACGTTTCAGTCCACATAGATAAAGGTGAGTTTGTCTTTCTCATTGGACCGTCGGGCTCTGGTAAGTCGACCTTCCTGCGCCTTATGGTGCGTGAAGAGAAAGTGGATTCAGGAAAACTGACGGTTGCAGACCAGGATCTGACCAAGATTTCTCGTCGCAACATCCCTAAATTGCGTCAAAAGGTGGGGTATGTCTTCCAGGACTTCCGCCTGCTGCCAAAGAAGACGGTGTACGAAAATGTCGCGTTCGCGTTGCAGGTAATTGGCAAGCCGAAGGCGAAAATCGACAAGGCAGTTCCGGAAACGCTCGAAATGGTCGGGCTCTCGGGTAAGGAAAACCGCTACCCGCACGAGCTGTCTGGTGGTGAGCAGCAGCGCGTCGCCATCGCTCGCGCCTTCGTCAACCGCCCGCTCATCTTGCTTGCCGACGAGCCCACCGGCAACCTCGACCCAAGCACCTCCGGTGACATCATGCTCTTGCTTGACCGCATCAATCGCATGGGCACGACCGTTATTGTGTCGACTCACGACAACGATGCCGTGGACTCCATGCGTCGCCGCGTGCTGGAGCTGGAGCTGGGGCGTCTCGTGCGTGACGACGCCACGGGTGTTTACGGCCTGAACAATTAGCAGACAGTCCATCGGTAGAAGAACTCATTCGAAAGGTATTACTGACCTATGAAGACTCGCTTTGTCCTCGGTGAGGCTTTCTCCTCCTTGGGCCGAAACATCACGATGACCATCGCGATGATTATTACGACTGCGGTGTCGTTGGCGCTGCTTGCGACGGGCATCCTGGTTACTGAGCAGACCAGCCGCACGAAGGATCTCTATCTCGATCGCGTAGAAGTGCAGGTTGAGCTGAATGAACAAATCTCCGCCGAAGATCAAACTTGCTCATCGCCGGAGTGTGCTGAGGTCGTCGGCAAGCTTGAAGAGGCTGACGGCATTGATTCGGTGACCTTCCGAAACCGTCAGCAAAACTTTGACCACTTCGTGGAGATGTTCAAGGACAGTGACCCCGTGCTCGTGGAAAATGCGACGCCGGAGTCGCTGCCGGCTGTCGTGATGGTGCGTCTGAGCGACCCGACCGATGTCAGCCCGCTCGATCCGATTCGGGAGCTGCCACAGGTCGACCACGTTACTGACCAGCATGAAGAGATCGGTACTGCAGCTCAGAACCTGGACTCGGTGCGAAATGCGACCTTCCTGCTGGCGGCGGTGCAGGCCGTTGCCGCTGTGTTCCTGATTGCGAACATGGTGCAGATTGCGGCGTTCTCGCGTCGTAAGGAAGTTGAGATTATGCGCATGGTCGGTGCTAGCCGTTGGTTCACGCAGGCGCCGTTCGTCCTCGAGGCTGTGATTGCGTCGCTGATTGGTGGCGTGCTGGCCATCGGTGCGCTGTTCCTGGGCAAGGCGACGGTTATCGATCCGGCGCTGAGCAACCTGTACAAGGCACAGCTCCTGGCGCCGCTGACCAACGGCGATATTGGTGTGGTGGCGCCGATTGTGGTGGTTATCGGCATGGTCTTTGCCGGGCTTGTTGCGCAGGTCACGCTGCGTCTTTACTCACGTGACTAGGGTTGCAAAAAGGTTAGCGATTAGGCCCCGCGGTTAAACCCGGCGAATAGGGTCGTCGCGCCCTGCCGGGTAAACTGTGGACTATGAATAATGACGACGTCCAGCGCCCACCGAAGCTCGACAAGAAGGCTTATGAGGCCGAGCTCAAAAAGCTCCAGGCGGAGCTCGTCGAAATGCAGCAGTGGGTGGTAGAAACCGGTGCCCGAATTGTCATCGTGATGGAGGGGCGTGACGCTGCTGGCAAGGGGTCGGCCATTAAGCGCATCACGCAGTACCTGAACCCCCGTACCTGCCGTGTTGAGGCTCTGCCGGCCCCAACTAGCCGTGAGCAGGGTCAGTGGTACTTCCAGCGGTACGTCGAAAAGCTGCCGACTGCTGGTGAGATCGTGATTTTCGACCGCTCCTGGTACAACCGTGCCGGCGTTGAGCGGGTCATGGGCTTCTGCACCTCCCAGGAGTACCGTCGCTTCCTGCATCAAGCGCCGATTTTTGAGCGTCTGCTGGTCGAAGACGGCATTATCCTGCGTAAGTACTGGTTCTCTGTGTCGGACGAGGAGCAGGTTGCCCGCTTCAAGTCCCGTCGTGAGGATCCACTGCGCCGCTGGAAGCTCTCGCCGATGGATCTGGAGTCCATCACCCGCTGGGAGGATTACTCCCGTGCAAAGGATGAGATGTTCATCCACACCGATATCCCGTCCGCACCGTGGTTCACGGTTGAGTCTGAGGACAAGAAGCGTTCGCGTATCAATGTCATCAACCACCTGTTGACGACCATTCCGTACGAGCGCATTCAGCGCGATGTTCCGGAAATCCCGGAGCGTCCGGAGTCGGAGGGAAGCTACGAGCGTCCGCCGCGCACGGAGTTCCGCTATGTGCCGGACGTTGCTGCCAATCTCGAGGCTGACCGCGTGAAGGGCGCAGGCAAGTCCGATAAGAAGGGCAAGAAGCACAAGAAGGACAAAAAGGACAAGAAGAGCAAGAAGAAGTAGCTTTTTAGTCTCAGTGAGGTTCTGGTCGTCAGGACCTTCGCAGCAGAACCTTTTCCTGGTTAGTTATCTGTGTCACACTGGGTGGCATGACTGCTACTGATAATGGTTCTGGCACTGCACGCACCGAGGTCGATGAGCCGAAGGTGCTGCGAAAAGTCCACGGGCGATCTGGTCACCTTCGGCTGAATAGGCCGAAGGCACTTAATTCGCTCGATTTGGATATGGTCACCGAGGTCGTCGAGGGGCTCCGCGCATGGCGTGACGACGACTCGGTGGACCACATTGTTGTTTCATCCGGTCACCCCAAGGCGTTTTGTGCCGGTGGTGACGTGCGCGCAGTTCGGCAGGCTGTGCTCGATGGCGTTCCGGAGCAGGGGGAGGAGTTTTTCCGGGATGAGTACGAGATGAACGCGATGATTGCGGAATTCGCTCAGTCCAAGCCATACATCGCGATTATTGACGGCATCGCTATGGGTGGTGGCCTGGGCGTTTCCATGCACGGCTCCCACCGAATCGTGACCGAGCGTGCCAGCGCTTCCATGCCAGAAATGGCAATCGGCTTTATTCCCGACGTTGGCATTACCCACTTTTCGCAGCATGTGAACACGCGGTTGGGAGGGCCCTCGTCGGCAATCGCGCGGTTTACGGGGCTGACCGGTTACCGCCTAACTGCGGCGGACATGCTGTGGGCTGGATGGGCGACGCATGCGGTCCCATCCGCGCAGCTGGACGAGTTTGTTGCGGCTCTGGACCGCGATGGAATTGATTCGGCGCTCGCGGAGTACGCGCTCGATGTGGACTCAGCTGAGGCTCGTGATCTGCTCGGGGATCCGCAGTTGGCCGAGTGGAGCGACTGCATTGAGGCTTGCTTTGGGGCTGATACCTGGGCGGAGATTGAGCGAGCCCTCAACGAAGCCGCTGAGGCGGGCTCCTGTGCATCGTCAACAGTGGAGACCTTCCGTGATCTGCTGGCACACGCCAACCCGGAGAGTCTCGTGGCGGCTGTGGAACTTTATGCGGCTAACTCCGCCCACGAGGTCACCCTGCAGGAGGCGCTAGACCGGGAGATGAAGCTTGGCGCTTACATGCGTCAGCACCCCAATTTTGCCGAGGGTGTGAGGGCAGTGTTGGTGGATAAGGACCGCGACGCCGCCTTTAAACCCGCTACCGTGCAGGAAGTCGACGTCGAAGAGATTCGACAGCACCTTCGTTAGCTGGCTATGCGTTAGACAAAGCTGTGGCGGCCAGTCGTCGGCGCGAAATCATCGGCAATCATGGCCGCCAATTCGAGATAGCTCTGGGTGGTGGCGGGCTGGAGATTGTCCAGCTCGATATTGGCACCATTCGCGATATGTGGATCGTAGGGGATGACCTGCACTGCGCGGCAGCGCTGGGCAAATAACTCGTGCACGGTCTCTGTGGACAGTCCCTGTTTATTTAGCTCGTTGACCACCACGACAGTGGTAGAGACCAGCCGTTCGAAGCCGTGCGCTGAAAGCCAATCCAATGTCGTCCAGGCGCTTTTCACGCCGTCCAGTGCAGGCGTGGTGACCAGCACCAGACAATTGGCTGCAGACAGAATCGAAGCGGAGATGGGCTGCGTCAGGCCGGTGCCGCAGTCAGTCAGGCTCACATTGTAATGACGCCGAAGGATGTCAAGGGCCGCGCAGTATTCGCCGTCGGAAAGCGCGATCGTCGATGTCGGATTTTGGTCGCTGCCGACAACCTCCAGCCTTGACGGCGTGTGTGATGTATATGCGCGGACCTGCGCGTATTTGTCCGTATCCGGGGCTCGGAGCAGATCGCGAATAGATGCGGGATTGGCTGCGGTGACGCGTGCGCCGAGGGTGCCAAAGTCCGGATTCGCGTCGATCGCGACGATTCGGTCACTGCGCAGGCTTGCAAGCGTGGCGCCCAGGCACATGGTTGTCGACGTCTTGCCAACGCCGCCCTTCACGCTGATAACAGCGATGTTGTAGTCACCGTAGATAGGCTGTCGCACCCGCTCTATCAGCTCGCGTTGCTTGCGTGCCGACGATGATTCCCGCGGTGAAATTGCGCCCCAGGTGGCCTTATGAACCCAGCTGCGCCAGCCCGACTGTGGTGCCTGCCGCGAGTGCAGGCTAGCGGCCAAGTCTGAGACGGAAACTGCGTGATTGACTGCGTGTTTGGTGGAAGTCATAGACTTCATCCCCTCCCCAAAAATCCCCAAAGTATGTCCCCGCCGTCGTTTTTACCACGCAGCCAGAACGACGGCGACTCCAAAGAAGGCATCGAGAATTCCGACCTGTTTCGGAGTCCACGCCCGAGCGCGGCGAGCGCCGGAGATGGGCATGGCAAAAGACCTGATGAGAAGCCCAATTGCGACGATGGGCACACCGAAGCTGATGAGGTTCCGGTCGTGGAGGAGGAGCCACCCGATGATGGCCGCGGCGGTAATGAGAACGTGATACGTGACCGAGCCGATGAGCCACTGCCGGTTGCCGCGCTTGCGAATCATAGTTTTTACATAGGGCACGGTGCCGACGAAATATCCAGCGTAGATAGCCGCAATTGCCCAAGCTTTCGGGGTTGGCCCGGCGATGATGGGCACCATGAGGCTGGCGGCCAGAACGGTGGAGACACCAGAGAGGAGTGAGCGCGGTCGGCGGCGGTAGGTCTCCCAAATAGCGATAGCGGCAAGAGGAGCGATGAGGGCGACCCAGATGAGGAGGGAAACGTCGGCAAGCAGCGTGATGCAGCCGGCGACGGCGGTGAGCGCGGTGTATGTGGCGGCGGGTGCGAGGTGGCGGCGCTGGCGACGAGAGCGGAGCCAGACGCTCACGGCGAAGAAAGCGAAGTAGCCGAGCAGCCAGGTTGCGGTGACGGCAAGGCCTGTCCATGTGGGGTTGAGGGCGAGAGCGGTCAGTGGGGGAATGGTGACCATGAACCAGGCACCGTGCTGGTCCGGAACCCAGCCAGCGGAGCGCTTGTGGTGGGAGCGGCGGGCGGGGCGGGAAGGACGTGGCTGGCTGGGCTTTTGGCTCATACTACGCATTATAGATGCGTAATTATGTCGGGGCTGTATTGGAACCTCATATTGAAACCTCATTGAATAAAATGCACATGCGCGCAAGGCGACAGTGCTAACGTTGAACTCGCATTCTCAGGGCGAGGTGAAATTCCTCACCGGTGGTGAAGCTGCGGCTGACGCAGACAAGTCCACGAGCGCCCTACCTGTGGCCAGAAGGGTCATCAGGTAGGGGACAAGCAGATTTCGGTTGGAATCCGAAACCGACGGTCATAGTCCGGATGAAAGAGAAGGAGTTGAATAATTCGTGGAATACGTGTCGGATTTTTTGGTGGGTTTCCTCACTGCACAGCTCAGTGTGGCGGGCGCACCAATCTTGATTCGTGAAATTGTTGGTAACCTCTTTGGCCTCGCGTGTGCCTTCCTGGGTATGAAACGCAAGGTATGGGCTTGGCCGGTCGGCATTATCGGAAATGCCTTGCTGTTTACCGTCTTCCTCGGCGGAGTTTTCCACACGCCGCAAAATCTTGATCTCTATGGCCAGGCGGGGCGTCAGGTCATGTTTATCGTCGTCAGTCTCTACGGGTGGTTCAGCTGGGTCAAGAGCCGCAATCAGAGCGGTGACGAGGTCGCAATTGAGCCGCGGTGGGCGACGGCATCGGAACGCATTGGGATGATTACCGTTGCTATCTTCGCCACTGTGATCTGTGCCAATGTCTTTGGGATGCTGGGCTCGTGGGGGCCGTGGGCCGATGCCTGGATTTTCGTCGGTTCGATGTTGGCGACCTGGGGTATGGCCCGCGGTTGGAACGAATTCTGGCTGATTTGGATTGCCGTTGATGCCGTGGGAGTGCCGTTGCTGCTCAAGGGTGGCTACTACCCGTCGGCGGCGCTGTACCTCTTCTACGGATGCTTCGTTATTTGGGGCTTTGTCTCCTGGGTTCGCCTCGAGCACCAGAGCGACAATGACCAGCAGAAGAGCTCCGCGGCCGACCAAGTACCGGCTTTGGCAGCAGTCGAGCGGTAGGATAGTCCAGGTGAGCTTCCGACCAGATAACTCCCGTACCAACCGCGCCCATCAAGCCGAAGAGCGTGCCCGCAGTCTCGTGCAGGACGTCCTCGACCGCGAGGAGCGGGTACGCAACAATCTGGCCAGCGCTGATGTTGACCCGTGGACGATGCGTTTCGTCGTCGATGAGTCGATTTCTGAGGGCGCAATCATCACCTGGCGCAATGAGGCCACTCGTGCCCGCCGCATCATGCGCCGCTATGACATTCAGCGGGGCTACCGCGAGAAGTTGCGCGAAGTTGAAAAGCGCATCGATGCCATGTTGCACCTCGCGGAATCGCTGGAGGAGTCGTGGGACGCCGCGGCACACGCCTCGAAGAGGCTTTCCGACGCGGAGGCCCGCGATGTCGCGGCCTTTGAGCGTGAGCGCGAGCGGCAGAATGACGCGGCAGAGACTAAGCGGCAGCGTGAGGAGAAGGTCCGCAAGTTCCGTCGGAAAGCGGAAAATATTGCTACCGACGCGTGGGACGCGGGCCGTGACGCGCTGGAGAAGCTGCCGCCGCTGTCGTCTTCGTTGAAGGACATCGCGGCTAAGTTCCGTTCGCGGGGCTCGGAGGAGGAACCGCGCGAGGTACGGCGGGCAACCGCCCGCGACCTGCGCAAGGAGCCCCCGCTGCCGGAGGACTAGCGCTCCTCGGATTTAGCTGCCTGGACTACCTCGGCGAGCTTGGAAATCTCCTCGTGAGAGGGGCGGATATCCGGATGCGTACGGCAGTAGTCCAACAGCAAGTAGCCAGCTGTGCGAATGCGACGATGCCCATCCCAGTGTGGAGCGGCGATTTCGGGGTCGTTGGTGGCCAAAGACGAGATGGCCTGGCGCTCACTGAGCAGCTCGTACTGGAGATCTCGACGAATATCGAGCGCCTGATTCGGAGTGCCGGTAAGCAGCGCGCCGAGAAGAGCGCCCATCTGTCGGTAGCAGCGCGGAATGTGACGCAGGTAGTGCTTTTCAATGCTTTCAGTGGGCCAGAAGTGCAGGACAGCGAGAGCCAGCGCGCAGGCGATACCGACTTCCAAGACACGATCGGTCACAATCGGTGCGAGTTCGCCAGCGACGTTTCCGCCCAGCAGCAGCGCCAATGGAGTGGTGACGATTGTCGTCAGCGCATAGTTCTTCACCACGAGAACCTCCGCGCCGAATTGGCAGGCTGCAAGCGCGATAAGTAGCGTCCAGCTGTCCAGGCCAAAGGAAAAGAGCAGCGCATAGAGGAAAATGCCGATAATCGAGCCCACCATGCGGTGAATCCCTCGGATCGAACCAGCGGTGCGGTCGGGACCCCACTGCAGAGTCATCAATGCGCTGACCACCGCCCAGTCAGGCCGGTCAAGACCGACAAGCACGCTAATGAGACCAGCTAAGCCACCGGTAATAGCAACCTTTGCCGCAGTCATCGACGCATGGGAATAGCGATCGAAAGAGCGGAAGATTCGGTAACTCACGCTTGGTCGCGCGAGTGGAATGGTTGTCTGCGTCTCGTCGAAGAGGTTAGGCGTGTCCACGATGTCCACAGCGCTGCCGTGCACGCCCAAGCGTGTGCGGATAGCAATCAGACGCTGATGAGCAGCAATGACACGGTTGACCAGTTCCGTGTGGGAGGGCTTGACGATCTTGCTGCCACGGATGATGCCTGCGTCGGCAAGCGATTCCCATGCGTCGGTGAGTGCAGTTTGCGCCTGATGATGAACGGCGAAAGATGTCGAGTCTGACTTTTCCATCGCATCGATGGCCGATTCAAGGGATTCGACAGCCGCCATTTCGGGGCCGTGCGGATTCCACAACCGCGGTGCCATACCGATGACTATCGCGGAAAGCACACCAACGGTAGCCCACATGGCGGTTTCCGCCGGGTTGAAGCCAAGGCGGGCGACCATTGTTGTGCCGCCGGAGACCATCACAATAAAAAATGAACCCGGCGGTGGCAGGCGCAGTGCGTTTTGAATAAAAGCGCCGATGGTGGCCAGTATCGTCGTAAAAAGCGCAATGAGCAGCAGCCATAGATTACTGCCGCCGGAAGCGATCTCACTGTGGACCACCGAGCCGACAAAACTGCCGGACATAACGCCGGCGATTAGGCATAGCCCGGCGATAGCCATCACGCGCAGACGACTGCGGTAGGGGTGGCCTTCGCCATAGATGACCACGCAACCACCAGCGGCGATAAGGAGCATTTCCGAGCCATGTCCGGTGAGAAGTGCCACGGCACCCGGCAGGAATAGCGCGAGTGCTGCGCGGAGGGCGCCTGGCCATCTCTGTGCACGGGAGTGGAAGGCAGTAAAAAGCTGCCATGCACTTGGTTGTGGAGGAAGCTCAACCGGTTGGCTCAATGTTGGTGAAATCTCCTTAAAACTCTAGTCCGCGACCAGCGTCTCGAGCGTGAACTCCGGGTGCTCCTTCTCAATGAAGGACAGCTTCCACTTGTCCCCGAAGAGCGCGATGAGGGCGCCGTCGGAACGCGTGAAGATCTCCACGCCGCGCTGCTTTGCCAGCTCAGGCGCGGTCTCTTCGTTCGTGCGGCGGGCGACGGAGTAGGGGATGGGCTCGGCAATGGTCTCGACGTTGTACTCGTTTTCCATGCGTGCCATCATGACCTCGAACTGCATCGGGCCGACCGCGGCCATCACCGGGGCGGCATCGCCGCGGGCATCGTTGCGCAGAATCTGCACCACGCCCTCGGCATCGAGCTGATCGACAGCCTTGCGGAACTGCTTGTACTTGCCCAGGCTCTTGGCGCGCAGGGTGCGGAAGTGCTCGGGTGCGAACTGCGGCATCGGCTTGAATTGAACCTTGCGGCCCTCGTAGATCGTGTCACCCGGCGCCAGTGAACCCGCATTGACCAGGCCGACAATATCGCCCGGGTAAGCCGTCTCCACAGTCGAACGTGTCCGGCCGAAAACGGTCAAAGCATACTTTGTGGAGAAACTACGTCCCGACTGCGCATGCGTGACCTGCATGCCGCGGTCAAACTCGCCAGAGACAACGCGCATGAACGCCAGCTTGTCGCGGTGGTGCGTATCCATACCCGCCTGCACCTTGAACACGACGCCCGAAAAATCATCCGTCGGTTCGCGCTTTTCGACGATAGCCCCCTGGCCGCCAGCCGCTGCAGCGGCAACGGCAGCCGGGTCGGACTCGCGGGCACCAGGTGCCGGAGCCAGCTCGCAGAGAGTGTCCAGGATCTGGTGGACACCCCAGTTCAGCATGGCGGAGGCGAAAATCACCGGAGAGGTGTCGCCAGCGAGGTACATCTCCTGGTCGTGGTCAGCGCTATCGGCGGAGAGCAGTTCGGACTCCTCGGCTGCCGTCTCCCAGGCGTCGCCCTGCTCTGCGGCGGCCTCATTTGGGGTGAGGTGACGCTCAGCGGCAATAGTGGCGCCACCGGCAGTGCGCTCGAAGCCGATGAACTGCTTGGCTTCGCCGTCCTCACCACGCTCCAGCAGACCGCGGAAGTCGCCGGCCTCACCGACTGGCCAGTACAGCGGAGTCGGCTGCAGGCCAATCTCCGCGACAATCTCATCCATCAATTCCAGGGGAGCCTTACCCGGGCGGTCCCACTTGTTGATGACGGTGACGATGGGAATTCCGTTGGACTTACAAACCCGGAACAGCTTCAACGTCTGAGGCTCGAGACCCTTGGCACCGTCGACAAGCATGACAGCGGCGTCGACAGCGGTGAGCACACGGTAGGTGTCCTCGGAGAAATCAGCGTGACCAGGCGTATCGACGAGATTGATCATGTACGGCTCGCCGTCGTGCCCCTCTGGCTGGTACTCGAACTGCAGCGCGGAAGAGGCAATCGAGATGCCGCGATCCTTCTCCATGTCCATCCAGTCGGACACAGTCGACTTACGGCCGGCCTTGCCGTGGACAGCACCGGCCTCGTTAATGACATGAGCATGCAGCGCCAGCGCCTCGGTGAGCGTGGACTTACCGGCATCCGGGTGTGCGATGACGGCGAATGTGCGGCGGCGTGCGGCTTCTTCGGCGAGAGTGGTCACAGGGAAACTACGCTTTCCTTAAAAAGAAAATCGGAATAAGGGAATCGGGTTCAACCTTTCTAACTTACCGCTCCAGTGGGGTAAGGGGTCAATTGCAGTTAGAGGTTGAACAGCTCGCGCAGCGTCGTGATGACGCCTTCCTCCGCGTTCGACGGTGCGATGTCGGTGGCGCGGCGTTTGATTGCCGGGTGACCGTTGGACATGGCAAACGAACGGCCTGCGTGGTCGATGAGCTCGAGATCATTCAGGTAGTCAACGAAGCAGACAGTTTCGGCAGGAGAGATACCGATGGCCTCCTGCAGGGCGGCGAGTGCCGTGCCCTTGTTGGTATTGGCATCGATGAGATCGACCCAATGCGCACCGGAGACCACCGCGCGTAGGTGCGAGCTCTGGGAACGCAAGTAATCGGCCGACCCCTCCTCGACGGAGTAAGGATCAAAGGCGGCAATTTTGACGATGCCGTCCTCGGCGGCAGCGGCGATGACATCATCGACCTTCTGCAGCTTCAAGTAGTACTTGGCGGCCTCGTTGAACTGCAGCTGCTGCACTTCCTCCGGAATATTGAAATGCGGCGGGAAAAACTCCACGTATGCGCTGGCAGCGCCACAGATAATAACCGACAGGGGTGTGCGGCCCGCCGCCACGCGGTTGTCGTTGAACTGGCGGATTGCGTGCACCAACTGGGTGACGATGTCGTGGTCGATACTGGTAACCGAGACCACCTCGCCCGCATCCGCGACGTAGTTGCCGTTTTCCGCAATGATTGGGATGCGGTGTGCAATGGGGGCGAACTGGTCGGCCAGAGTTGCGTACTGGCGGCCCGACGCGGGAGCGAAGTGGACACCGCGGTCGAGCAGCTCGGTGACTACCGGCCAAAAGGAATCCGGGATTTCCTTGTCTTCATTTAATAGAGTCCCGTCCATATCCGTGACTACAAGGCGGTATGGCGGCTGGGCGGGAGATTGCTGCTGGATATCCAGGGGTTCCGTCATGGCTCTTATTCTAACGGGTAAGTAGGGTTCAATTTTCTTCCTTGGGGTGTCTCCCAGTGTCTCCCCCGATTGGGTGAAAGCTGGACCACAATACGGGGTACCCAGTTGAGGGCGATAGCCGGTGAATAGCATGTGCGGGGTATTTTGAGGGGGAACTCATATTCATTTAAGCCAGGAGGATTTATGTCGGATTCGGCCCCCATCAAGCGCAATGACTGGAATGAGCGCATCAGCCTTGCAGAGCAGATGATCCCCCTCCTGGGGCAACTGCGCCGCAACAATGATGTCGTGACTTCAATCTTCGGCCGCCGACTGGAAAACGTTACCGAGACCGGCATCATTAAGTCGCACCGCTACGCCCGTCGCATCACCTCGCAGGAGCTGCCCCTGAGCCAGACCCTGCCGATTCTGCAGGAACTGGTGAAGATGGATCTCGGCACCGCCTCCATCGACCTGGGCGCCCTGGCTACCAGCTTCGAAGAGGAAGGCGGCGACTTGCGCGCATTCCTCGAGCGTGAGCTTGCCGACGTCATCGGTGCCGGGACACAAACCCCGAAAACCGACATTGTCCTCTACGGTTTCGGCCGCATCGGCCGCCTGCTGGCTCGCATTCTGCTGGCCCGCGAGGCACTGTTCAACGGCCCGCGCCTGCGCGCAATTGTGGTTCGCCAGAATGGTGAGGACGACATCGTCAAGCGTGCTTCGCTGCTGCGTCGTGACTCCGTCCACGGTGCATTCGACGGCACCATCTCGGTCGACCGCGAAAACAACATTATCTGGGCAAACGGCACCCCGATTCAGGTTATTTACTCCAATGACCCGGCAACTGTCGACTACACCGCCTACGACATTAACGATGCGATTGTCATTGACAACACCGGTCGTTGGCGCGACCGCGAGGGACTGTCACAGCACCTTCAGTCCAAGGGTGTTTCCAAGGTTCTGCTCACCGCGCCGGGCAAGGGCGATGTGAAGAACATCGTCTACGGAATCAACCACAACATCATCGAGGACTCTGACAACATTTTGTCGGCAGCTTCCTGTACTACCAACGGCATCACCCCGGTGCTGAAGGTCGTCAATGACAAGTGGGGCGTCGAGTTCGGGCACGTCGAGACTGTTCACTCCTTCACTAATGACCAGAACTTGATCGACAACTTCCACAAGGGTTCTCGCCGTGGCCGCGCAGCCACCCTGAACATGGTTCTCACTGAGACCGGTGCCGCAAAGGCCGTCGCCAAGGCTCTGCCGGAGTTCGAGGGCAAGCTGACCGGTAACGCCATCCGCGTTCCCACCCCGGACGTTTCCATGGCGGTGCTGAACCTGACCCTGGACACTGAGGTCGACCGCGACGAAGTCAACAACTACCTGCGTGAGGTTTCCCTCAAGTCCGTCCTGCGCCAGCAGATTGACTACATCCACTCCCCAGAAGTGGTTTCCACCGACTTCGTCGGCTCCACCCATGCTGGCATCGTCGATGGTCTGGCTACCATCGCCAACGGTAAGCACCTGGTGCTCTACGTCTGGTACGACAACGAGTTCGGTTACTCCAACCAGGTCATCCGCATTGCTGAGGAGATCGCAGGCGCTCGTCCGCGGGTCTACCCGAAGCGCAAGCACATCGACGAGCTGTAAGCCTGAAGCTGCCTCTGCCGCTGCTGCTACCGCCCGTGGATTTGGTTCTGCGCAATCTCCAGCCCGTGGCTGGCGATTAGCTCCACCGCCTCCGCAGCAGTGGGCAGAGTGAAAGCGAGCTCCTCGCGTTCCTTAGCATTGAAGTTACGCAGCACGTAATCCGCCGGATCTTGGCGGCCCGGAGGACGGCCAATACCAATACGCACCCGCATGTAGTCCTTCGTGCCCAACGACTTCGTGGTCGAGCGCAGGCCATTGTGGCCATTTTCGCCCCCGCCGCGCTTGAGGCGCACCACGCCCGGGTCCAGGTCCAGCTCATCGTGGACTACCACGACGTCGGTAGGTGCGACGTTGAAGAACTTGGCCAGCGCTGCAATCGGCCCACCCGACAGATTCATGTACGTCCGGGGCTTAGCCAGAATCACCTGCCGCTCGCCACCATCGGAGGTCTTAAACCGAGTCTGGACTATCTCAGCGTTGGACTTCTTGTGCACGCTAAACGACGACGGCATCGGAGAAGTGCGGCTGGCTAGTTCATCTAGCACCAGATGCCCGACGTTATGGCGAGTGAGTTCATATTTGGGCCCAGGGTTGCCGAGCCCCACGACAAGAAAAGGTGTGGTGGAGGCGTTCATGAGTCCAATCTTGGCACACGGTGCGCGGTCTCTTGATTATGGGGAGTGCAAAAAAGGGACGGACAAGAGTGTCCGTCCCTTTTTACTTAGCTGTGGTAGCTAGGCCTGCGAGTTCATAATTACTCAGCGGATTCCTCAGCTGGCTCATCCGGGGTCTCAGCCTCGCCCATGCCCTCGATGTCGGCATCGACGTCACCAGCCGGCTCTTCCTCCGGCTCGACAATGTTGAAGATGAGCAGGTCAGCGTCGTCGGTGAGGACCAGGCCCTCTGGCAGGGTAACGTCGCCGGCGTGAACCATGGTGCCGACCTCTGCACCTTCGACGGAGACCTCGATCTCTTCCGGAATGGCCAGAACCGGTGCGTTGACCAGAATGGTCTCGGCATCCTGCATGAGCAGGGCGCCCGGAGCGAGCTCGCCAGTCGGAACGACCGGAACCTCAACCTCAACCTTCTCGTCACGGTGAATGGCGAGCAGGTCAGCGTGGTCGATGTCGAGGGTCAGCGGGTTCTGGTCAACAGCCTTGACCATGGACAGCTGGGACTCGCCCTCGATGTTGACGTCCAGAACAGCGTTGACACCGTGGTTACGGATGACAGCGTGGAAATCCAGAGTGTCAACGAGGATGTGCTTCGGGGCATCCAGGTCAGCGCCGTAGATGACAACAGGGATGTCGCCAGCAACGCGGGCACGGCGAGCGGCACCCTTGCCGAACTCGGTGCGGTTACGAGCATCAATCTTGATGATGTTGGGCTTTGCCATGAAAATGGACTCCTAAACGATTCGATATTGAGTCGTCGAGTCGAGCACGTGCCGCATCCATGCCACCGTGGGCGCAAAAGTTGGGCTGCGAGCGTCGCGTCGATAACGGCAACCACCTACTGTGGCCGCCCTCGCCGAGACTTACCGGAGAAATTGTAGTGGACTAACAGGTCAAACAGCAAACCCCGCCACCACCAGCAAAACTAGGTTGCTGGTCGCGGCGGGGTGTCCGTCGGCAAGCGGAAAGAGCTTATGCCTGGCCCTCGAAGAGAGTGGTGACGGAACCGTTTTCAAAGATCTCGTGGATCGTCTTAGCCAGCAGCGGTGCGATTGGCAGGACGGTCAGGTTGTCCCAGCCCTCGGTGGACTGCGGCAGGGTATCCGTGGTGATGACCTCGCGGGCACCGCACTTCGACAGGCGCTCGCGAGCTGGGTCGGAGAAGACGCCGTGCGTGGTAGCGATGATGACATCCTCAGCGCCTGCCTCACGCAGCACCTTGACAGCGCCGGCGATGGTGCCGCCGGTGTCAATCATGTCGTCGATGAGCAGACAGGTCTTACCGGAGACCTCGCCGACCACGCGGTTGGCGACAACCTGGTTCGCGACATCGACGGAACGGGTCTTGTGAATGAAGGCCAGCGGGGCGTCGCCCAGGGTGTTCGCCCACTTCTCGGAAACCTTCACACGGCCGGCGTCAGGGGAGACCACGACCAGGTTGTCCAGGGAGTAGTTCTTCTTGATGTACTCCGACAGAATCGGCATGGCATGCATGTGATCGACCGGGCCGTCGAAGAAGCCCTGAATCTGGTCGGTGTGGAGGTCCACGGAGACGATGCGGTCAGCGCCTGCGGTCTTGAGCAGGTCAGCGACCAGGCGAGCGGAAATCGGCTCACGGCCACGGTGCTTCTTGTCCTGGCGGGCGTATGGGAAGAACGGCAGGATAGCGGTGATGCGCTTGGCCGAACCGCGCTTGAGCGCGTCAATCATAATCAGCTGCTCGATGAGCCACTTGTTCAGCGGTGCCGGGTGCGCCTGCAGTACGAAGGCATCGGAACCGCGGACGGATTCCTCGTAGCGCACGAAGATTTCACCGTTGGCAAAATCACGAGCGGTCATCGGAGTCAGCTCTGTGCCGAGCTCCTTGGCAACTGCCTCGCCCAATTCCGGGTGTGCCCTTCCGGAGAAGAGCATGAGGTTCTTTTGGTTATCGATCCACTGGCCGGTCATCTGCCGTCTAGCCTTCCTGGTCTTCCTTGTTGTTGTCAGCGTTGTCAGCTACCTGCGCCGCCTGCGCTGCCTCAGCAGCAGCGGTACCTGGACGCTTCCGCTCGACCCATCCCTCGATGTTGCGCTGACGGCCACCACTGACCGCCAATGCTCCCGGAGGAACGTCGTCCTTAATAACAGTACCTGCACCTGAGTACGCACCATCACCCACGGTCACCGGAGCGATGAACATGGTGTCGGAGCCGGTGCGAACATGCGAGCCGATAACGGTGCGGTGCTTGTTGACGCCGTCGTAGTTCACGAACACGCTGGAGGCACCAATGTTGGAGTGCTCGCCAATCTCCGCATCGCCGACGTAGGTCAGGTGCGGAACCTTCGAACCGTTTCCAATCTGCGCGTTCTTCGCTTCTACGAAGCCGCCGAGCTTCGCGCCGACACCGAGTTTGGTGTTCGGGCGAATGTAGGTGAACGGTCCGACCGTCGCATCCTCGCCGATCTCCGAATCGGAACCGTGTGTACGTACGACGCTGGCGCGCTTGCCGACGACCATGTTGGTCAGTGTCGTGTCCGGTCCCACGGTGGCCCCGTCGCCAATCACGGTCTTGCCGTGCAGCTGCGTGCCCGGCAGAATCGTGACGTCGCGGCCGATTTCCACCTCAACGTCAATCCACGTGGTGTCCGGGTCGACGATAGTGGCGCCCCCGCGCATAGCTGCCTCGCAGGTGCGACGGTTGAGCTCGCGGCCAAGGGTAGCCAGCTGGACGCGGTCATTGACACCGGCGACGACGGTGGCGTCGGCGAGGCGGTGACCGCGTACTGAGCGGTCGGCCTCACGGGCGATGCCGATGACATCGGTGAGGTAGAGCTCGCCCTGGGCATTGTTGGTGTCCAGCTGCTTGAGAGCGTTTGCCAGGGTCTCGGCGTCGAATGCGTAGACACCGGAGTTGACCTCGGTGATCTCGCGTTCCTCGTCGGAGGCGTCCTTTTCCTCCACGATGCGCAGAACTTCGCCGTCGGCGTTGCGAACGATGCGGCCGTAGCCGTGCGGGTTGTCAGCAGTGGAGGTCAGCACAGTCACGGCAGCGCGTGGCTTGCGGTTGTGCTCTTCGAGCAGCGCCTGGAGCGCTTCGGAATCCAGCAGCGGAACATCGGAAGTGGTCACCAGGATGGTGCCATCGAAGTTCTGCAGCTCGGGGTGCTCCAGTGCGCACTGAACAGCGTGGCCGGTACCGTTTTGCTCGTCCTGGTGGGCAATGACGACACCGTTGGAGTGCTCGGTGTCCGAGGCCCAAGTCCCGATGGCGTCGATTACCTTTTCGCGCTGGTGGCCAACGACAACAGCAATCTCATCCGGATTAATGCCCTTGGCGGCATAGAGCGCGTGCTCCAACATGGTACGACCGCCGATAGCGTGCAGCATTTTCGGCGTATCGGATTTCATTCGGGTGCCTTGACCCGCGGCGAGAATGACCACAGCGGTGGCCGAACCGTTCGACATGAAACTTGCTACTCCTCGGTCAGGGTGCATCACGGTCACGGCGGGGCGAAAAGTCACTTCTTAATTAAGGGGCCGGCCCCCCGCTTGCTCTCCCACCAGGACTCGAACCTAGAATGCCGGTACCAAAAACCGGAGTGTTGCCATTACACCATGGGAGAATGGGGCAAATGCGAAAAATTGCATGGCTGATTCGACTCAGCCAACTCGCTTGCGCCTGCGATATACGATAGCAAGACTTTAGCCACTAATCTAAAAGCATGGCCTCCAATTCTCCGAGACGACGTATGACCGGTCCACAGCGCAAAGCTCAGCTGACAGAAGTCAGCCGTGGAATCTTTGCCGCCAAGGGGCTTGATGCCGCCTCAATGGAGGAGATCGCTGCCGCAGCTGGGGTATCAAAGCCGGTTGTCTACGAGCATTTCGGTACCAAAGAGCGGCTCTACCAGGCAGTCGTCGACCAGGAGATGAAGACCCTGGAGGCCACGATTAGGGAAGCGTTGTCCCTGGGACGCTCGCGTTACCGCATCGAACAGGCGGTGTTGGCACTGCTGACTTATGTGGAGGAAAACCCGGAGGGATTCTCCATTATTTCTCGCGACCCCGGCGTGGCGGGTGGCTATGAGACGCTGCTGAATAATGCCACTGAGTCGATTACGCCTATCCTTGCCGAGGCTTTCAAACGCGCCGGCTTCGACCCGGCCATGTCGGTGCTCTACGGAAACTGCATGGTCGGTATGGTTTCGCAGACCGCTCGCTGGTGGATGGAGAAGCGCAGTCCGGATAAGGAGACAGTGGCGGCGCACATCGTGAACCTGTGTTGGAACGGGCTGGCCGGCATGGAGGGTTCTCCGACTCTGCATGGCTCCGCTGATGTGCCAGCGGCCGCGGAGGGCGCGAAGTTCGGCGCAGGTGCTGCAGCAGACCCGATGCAGGTGGCGGAGAACGGCTAACCAGCGCGCAGGGTGGATCCGGGGTGCATGGTTATATTGGGGCTATGCCAACTTCTGCGTCTTCCTCGGCGAAAGCCACACCCAGCATGCTGCCGAACCCGCTGTCGGGGCTGGAAAGCCTCGTTGTCACGGATCCTCAATTTGTCGGCGTGCTCGGGCGCATCGGCGAAGACGAGCTGGCGCTCACGGGTGCTGACGCGGTGCGTTCGCACCTTATTTACGCCATGTCTACGAAGGTTCCGGTGCTGGTCGTCACGGCTACCGGCCGTGAGGCGGAGGACCTGACTGCCGAGGTCAAGTCTATGATCGGCGACCGTGTAGCTATGTTCCCCTCGTGGGAGACGCTCCCGCATGAGAAGCTTTCGCCGGCCGTGGATACTGTGGCGCAGCGTCGTAAGGCGCTTTACGACGTTCGCCGGGGCAAAGTCGACGTTCTGATTGCGGCGGTGCGCTCGTTGGTGCAGCCGATTGTGGACGACCTCGAGGCTGAAACCGGTGCCCCCATTCACGTTCAGCTGGACCAGGACTGCGAGAACCTAGTTGAGCGGTTGGTGCATCACGGCTATTCGCATGTGGACATGGTCGGCAGGCGTGGCCAATTTGCCGTGCGTGGCGGCATCGTCGATGTTTTCCCTGCGACCGAAGAGCTGCCGGTACGTATCGAGCTCTGGGGTGACGAGGTCACCGACCTGCGCGCCTTTTCCGTCGCCGACCAGCGCACGATCTCTGAGGTAGAGGTCGACCAGCTGGATATCTTCCCGTGTCGTGCACTGCTTATCGACGACGACGTGAAGGCCGCCGCGGAGAAACTCGCCACCACGCGCTCTGGCCAGGTCCAAGAAATGCTCACCCGCATCGGCGATGGCCAGTGGGTGGAGGGCATGGAATCGCTGATCCCACTGATTAGTCAGCATCCGATGAAGATGCTCACTGAGGTCATGCCGGAGAAAACTCATGTGCTCATGTGCGGGCCGGAGCGCATTCGCTCTCGCGCACAGGACCTTATCAGTGCAGGCGAGGAGTTTATGGCCGCAGCGTGGGAAACTGCTGCGATGGGCGGCTCGGCGCCAATTGCCACCGATGGGTTGGAGCCCAGCGCGTACCGCAGCTTGGCCTCTATCCCGATGCCCACTTCGTGGCATATTTCCCCGCCCGGCATGTTGGAGGCGGGAGTCACCGAAGATGATGTGCTGCCACTGACCTTTGAGCCTGGGCCCGCGCCACGCGGCGACTTAAAGGAAATTGGTCACCTGATGAAGCAGCTGCGCGATGCCACGGTCGCGGGGGAGCGTGTGGCGTACGTGGCGGCGACGCCCGCGGGGGCGCGTCGGCAAGCGGAAAAGTTTAGGGAAGCCGGAATTGCGACGCGCATGGCGGCGGGCCCGGAATATCCCGAGTCCGGAAGAATTACCGTCTACCAGGGTGTTTTGCACGGTGGCCTGGTGTTCCCGCGGATCCCCGGTGGCGCGCTGACTCTGATTACCGAGCAGGACATCACAGGTAACCGCATCGCGGAAGGCGCGCTTGGTGGGCGCCGCAAGCCGGCGAAGCGCCGTGGTCGCGTGGATCCGCTGGCGCTGAAGGCCGGCGACTATGTCGTGCACGACACGCATGGCATCGGTCGGTTTGTGAAGCTCACTGAGCGCACCATCGGCACGGGCGAGGATCAGGCACGCCGCGAGTACGTGGTGCTCGAGTACGCACCGAGCAAGCGCGGAGGTCCCTCGGACCAGCTCTACGTGCCGATGGAGAGCCTGGATTTGCTGTCGCGCTATGTCGGCGGCGAAAAGCCCGCGCTGTCGAAGATGGGCGGCTCGGACTGGAAGTCCACCAAGCGCAAGGCCCGTGGCGCTGTCCGCGAGATTGCGGAAGAGCTGGTCAAGCTCTACGCCGAGCGCCAAGCCGCGCCGGGCCACGCGTTCGCGCCGGATACGCCATGGCAGCAGGAGATGGAGGATAACTTCCCCTTCACCGAGACTGAGGACCAGCTGCAGGCCATCGACGAAATCAAGTCCGACATGGAAAAGCCGGTGCCGATGGATCGCGTGCTCATCGGCGATGTCGGCTACGGCAAGACCGAGGTGGCACTGCGTGCTGCCTTTAAGGCAGTTCAAGATGGCCGTCAGGTGGCAGTGTTGGTGCCGACCACGCTTCTGGCACAGCAGCACTTGACCACTTTCACCCAGCGTATGGAGGGCTTCCCAGTCACCATCCGCGGACTGTCCCGCTTCACTTCGCCGAAGGACTCCAAGGGGGTCCTCGAAGGGCTGAAGAACGGGACGGTCGACATTGTTATCGGCACGCACCGTCTCCTGCAGACCGGCGTGCAGTGGAAAGAGCTCGGCCTGGTCATCGTTGACGAGGAGCAGCGTTTCGGTGTCGAACATAAGGAACACATTAAGGCGCTACGGCACCACGTCGACGTGCTCACCATGTCCGCAACGCCAATTCCGCGAACGCTCGAAATGTCAATTGCCGGCATCCGCGAGATGAGTCAGATTCTCACCCCGCCGCAGGACCGCCACCCGGTGCTGACATACGT
This sequence comes from Corynebacterium sp. 5QC2CO, assembly GCF_024580435.1. Taxonomy (NCBI): domain Bacteria; kingdom Bacillati; phylum Actinomycetota; class Actinomycetes; order Mycobacteriales; family Corynebacteriaceae; genus Corynebacterium; species Corynebacterium sp. 5QC2CO. The sequence goes on from NZ_JANIKI010000003.1 coordinate 120,541, forward strand.
CGGCGCGCAGTCCGACAAGCAGGTCGCCGCTGCTATCAGGCGAGAGCTGCTTCGCGACGGCCAGGTGTTCTACCTGCATAATAAGGTGGAAACCATTGACAAGGTCGCGCAGAATATCCGCAATTTGGTGCCAGAGGCCCGCGTGGTAGTGGCCCACGGTCAGATGGGGGAGGAGCAGCTGGAGCGAACAGTCGATGGCTTCTGGCAGCGCGAGTACGACGTGCTGGTGTGTACCACCATCGTGGAAACCGGCCTGGATATTGCCAACGCCAATACGTTGATTGTGGAAAACGCCCACCATATGGGTCTTTCCCAGCTGCACCAGCTGCGTGGTCGCGTGGGCCGTTCCCGTGAGCGCGCCTATGCCTACTTCCTCTACCCGGAAAATCAGACGCTGACGGAGACTTCCTACGACCGTCTGTCCACGATCGCGCAGAACAATGACTTGGGTGCCGGCATGGCTGTGGCCATGAAGGACCTGGAAATGCGTGGCGCCGGAAATATCCTCGGTGCGGAGCAGTCCGGTCACATTGCCGGCGTCGGCTTCGACATGTACGTCCGACTGGTTGGCGAGGCCGTGGCCGCACTGAAGGCAGTGGCCGATGGTGAAACTCCGGATGCTTCCGATAACGAACCGAAGGAGGTTCGGATCGATTTGCCGGTCGATGCGAATATTCCGGCCGAATATGTGTCGTCGGAACGTCTGCGTCTAGAGGCGTACCGCAAATTTGCTGCTGCCAGTGCGCTGGACGATATCGACGTAGTGCTCGAAGAGCTCGTTGACCGTTACGGAACCCCACCCATTGAGGTGGAGAGACTGGCGGTTATTTCACGACTTCGAATTATTTGCCGGGAATTCGGCGTGCATGAAGTTCAAGCCATGGGTGCGCACATTAGAATAACCCCTATGGAGCTTGCTGACTCCAAGCAGGTGCGTCTCAAGCGCCTGTATCCACAGGCGACCTATCGTGCGGCAACGCGCACGGTTTCCGTCGGAATGCCGAAGGAAGGGCGAGGGTTGCGGGCAAAACCTGTCCGCGATATTGCATTGGTGCAGTGGGTAGCAGACTTCTTGACATCGATGGCGGGAATTCCACGTATGGATATCTCGCACATGGGAAAGGACTAGAAACCGTATGACTATCATCAAGCTCGATAGCCGCTTTCCAACAGCGATTCCGCTGGAAGCCGCTAGCCTGCTGACCGGTGAAGTCAGCTACACCGAAGAAGTCCCGATCCGTGTGCGCTGGGCAATCGCCGACGCCGGTGGGCACTCGGTGTCCCAGGCGGAGATTCTGGTCACCACCGATATGGAAAACGACGAGGTACTCGATCGCCTCGATGCGGGCGAGAAGGTCTACTCGGTCGAGCTGGATGATGCGCCGGACCCAGCAGCTCCGGCAGCTCAGGTTGCGGCGGCTCCCCAGCAGGACTCGGTGAAAGAACCTGAGCCAGAACCGGTTGCAGAGCCAGGGGCAGAGCCTGTTGCAGAACCGCTGACTCCGCAGGAACAGCTTGCCGCAGCTCGTCTGCCCCACGTCGTCGAGGCCGTGGACATCATGGCGGCAGCACGGCGCACGGGGCAGTGGGAAGCTCGCCAGACGCACAAGAGCCTGCTGCCGTATCTCATTGAAGAGACCTACGAGTTTGTCGACGCAGTCAACGAGGGCGGTGACATTCCTAGCGAGCTGTCGGATCTGCTGCTGCAGGTTCTCTTCCACGCCGAAATCGCCGAGGACTTCGACTTCGATGATGTGGCGACCGACTTCATTTTGAAGATGCGTGCTCGCCAGCCGTATCTTTTCGACGGCAGTGTGACCGAGGGAGAGATGGTGTCGGAGGAAGAACAGGAGCGACTGTGGGCTTACGGCCGCGGACGTCCGCGCTCGAACCCGGCCACACAGCTGCCAGCTCTGACTTTGGCTGAGGAAGCCATCCGCCGCGCACGTGCGCTGGGACTGTCCGATGCAGACATTCCAGTGGAGATTCTGGTCCCGACCCCGGGGCTGGAGACTGAGTCCGGTGCTGAAGAGCGGACCCGACAGGCTTCACGCGCATTCCTGGCTGTGCTGGCTCAGATGGAGAATCAGCAGGCCGGCAGTGCTGAGCAGTGGGCAGCGGGCAGCGAAGATAACGAAGAGGCTGAGGACCTCGGCCCGTCGGAAAGCGACAGCTAGTTTCCAGCAAAAGTGATTTCTGTCCTCGAGTTTGAGTGATTTTTACGGTTTACCCCGTAGAGTAATTCCCCATGCCTTCTAATTCTCCCTTTGATGAATACGCGCACCCCGCACCCCGCGGGGCGAAGTCGCGTGGCCGCAGTAAGGGGAAAAAGAAGTCCTCGCGAGGATGTGGCTGCCTCGGTCTAACCTCCCTGGCGGTGCTGATTATCATTGGCACGGTTGGGGCGTTGGCGATGTTCACTGGACCCGTTATCCCGTCGTTGACCAAGAAGCCGATTCCGGACAGTGTGCCGCCTGCCGCGGCTGAGCCACCGCCGATGATTGATGTCAACGCGCCCGGGCGCACCTCGGAACAGCTTCGACAGTGGGCACAGCAGATCTCTCCGAAGACTGGTATTTCTGAGGACGCTCTCCGCGCCTACGGCAACGCATATGTGATTGCAGCCGAACAGTTCCCGAACTGCCACCTGGAGTGGAACACGCTTGCGGGACTGGGCAAGGTGGAGACTAATCACGGCACGTACTCGGGCAATTGGCTCAAGCCGGCGCATATCGGCGCCGATGGGGTAGTGAGTCCGACGATTATCGGTCCGCCGCTGGACGGTACGAGCGGGTTTGCTGAGGTTCTTGATACTGACAACGGCGAACTCGACGGTGACACAGAGTATGACCGCGCTGTGGGGCCGATGCAGTTTATTCCTGAGACCTGGCATCGCTTTGCGATGGATGCCTCTGGTGATGGTGTCGCCGACCCCAACAACATCGACGACGCAACTGCGACCACGGCACGGATGCTCTGCAGTGGGGAACGCGACCTCGCCACCCCGGAAGGGTGGGCATCTGCAATTCGCTCGTATAACCAGTCTGAGCAGTATCTTCGCGATGTTCGGGACGCTGCGGCGAACTATGCGCTGAATCAGCCCGCATAGGGTGAAAAGGATTTAAGGCGAAGGTTGGCAAACCGTGCCACAATTGGAGTCATGTGCCGGAACGGTTCCGGCGGAAAGGTGACCTATGGCTGCAATCATCGAGTTGAACGCACGCGAAATTCTGGACTCCCGTGGTAACCCGACCGTTGAGGTTGAGGTGCTGTTGGAAGACGGCGCTGTGGGCCGCGCTGCGGTTCCGTCCGGTGCCTCCACCGGCGTTCATGAGGCACACGAGCTCCGCGATGGCGGAGACCGTTACCTGGGCAAGGGTGTCGAGAAGGCTGTCCGCGCTGTGCTCGAGGAGATTGAGGACGCAATTATTGGCCTCGAGGCTGAGGACCAGCGTCTGGTTGACAAGACCATGATTGAGCTGGACGGCACCGACAACAAGTCCCGCCTGGGTGCTAACGCCATTCTCGGTGTGTCCATGGCTGTTGCCAAGGCTGCTGCTGAGTCCGCTGGCCTGGATTTGTTCCGCTACGTCGGCGGCCCGAACGGTCACGTTCTGCCGGTTCCGATGATGAACATCCTCAACGGTGGCGCACACGCTGACTCCGGCGTTGACGTCCAGGAGTTCATGATTGCTCCGATTGGCGCCCCGACCTTCAAGGAAGCACTGCGCGTCGGCGCTGAGGTCTACCACGCACTCAAGAAGGTCATTAAGGACAAGGGTCTGTCCACTGGCCTCGGCGATGAGGGCGGCTTCGCTCCGTCGGTTGAGTCCACTAAGGCTGCTCTTGACCTGATTGTTGAGGCAATTGAGGCTGCAGGCTACAAGCTGGGCGACGATGTCGCTCTGGCTCTCGACGTTGCTTCTTCCGAGTTCTTCAAGGACGGCAAGTACCACTTCGAGGGCGGCGAGCACACCGCTGAGGAGATGGCAGCTGTCTACGCTGACCTGGTTGAGAACTACGCCATCGTCTCCATCGAGGATCCGCTGCAGGAAGATGACTGGGAGGGCTACACCACCCTGACCGCTCAGCTTGGTGACAAGGTCCAGATCGTCGGCGACGACTTCTTCGTCACCAACCCGAAGCGTCTGGCAGAGGGCATTGAGAAGAAGGCCGCTAATGCTCTGCTGGTCAAGGTCAACCAGATTGGTACCCTGTCCGAGACCTTCGAGGCCGTCGCAATGGCTCACAACGCCGGCTACAAGTCCATGATGTCCCACCGCTCCGGTGAGACTGAGGACACCACCATCGCTGACCTGGCCGTCGGCCTGAACTGTGGCCAGATCAAGACCGGTGCTCCGGCTCGCTCCGAGCGCGTTGCTAAGTACAACCAGCTGCTGCGCATCGAGGAGTATCTGGGTGACGCTGCTGTCTACGCTGGCCGCAGCGCTTTCCCGCGTTTTAAGTAAAGAGTTGACGCGCTGCGAAAGCTGCGTCTAGCACTGCCCGTCCGCACCACGCACGTGGTTGTGGGCGGGTTTTTGTTATTTCATCGGCTGGCGGTCGGGTAGAGTGTGGAGCATGAGTGCATCGGACCGATCTCGCCGCGGAACACAGTCGCGCCCTGCAGGGGCGGGGCAGCGTTCGGCAGCGGCAATCGCATCGGGAATGCGCTCGCTGAGCACAGCACAGAAGATCGGCATTGGTCTGCTGGTGCTTTTCTTAGTATCTGTTCTCGCAATTCCGCTGCGGACTTTTGCACAACAGCAGGCGGATGTCGCCGCAACGCAGGACAATATTGCTCGCATGGAACAGCGAATTAAGCAGTTAGAGGATGAAAAGGAGCTGTACTCCAACCCTGCCTATGTTAAGGAGCAGGCACGTCTGCGCCTGGGGCTGGTAGAGCCGGGGGAGACCCCATTCCGTATCCTCGATCCGGCCGTGGGCGAACAGCCTGTGACGCAGCCGGAGGAAATTCCGCAGCACCAGGCCAAGAAGTGGTACGAGACGCTGTGGGATTCCATTTCCATCCCGCCCGAACCCGAAGAGACTCGCCCTAATCCGGGGCGCGACCAGGCAACGAGGCCAGAGAGCTTGCCGACGGTACCGGAGTCCTAAACCTCCGTAGGGCTACCTGGGGCCTCTCGGTGAGGTTGCATGCGCGGCGGAGTGTGCCGTCGTAAAGCGAAGCAACGCGCTTGTAAGGCGACTGTGAGATTATGTGTCAGTAAAAACGGAAGCAAAAGGAGTGTGACCGATGTCTGTGGATACCGCAGATTTGGAAGTGATAGCGGAACAGCTCGGACGTGAACCGCGGGGGGTAGTGGACATCTCTTACCGCAGCCCCGACGGCACTCCTGGTGTGGTCAAGACGAAGCCGCGCTTGGACGATGGCACTCCGTTTCCCACGCTCTTTTACCTAACTGATCCGCGACTCACCGCGGAGGCCTCCCGGTTGGAGACGACTGGCGTGATGAAGGAAATGACCGCGCGTCTGGAAAGCGACGAAGAGCTCGCCGCCGATTACCAGCGCGCGCACGAGGCGTTTCTGGCAGAGCGCAATGAGATGGAAGACCTAGGCACGGACTTCTCCGGTGGCGGAATGCCGACGCGCGTGAAGTGCCTCCACGTTCTTATTGCCTACGCGCTGGCCAAGGGGCCGGATCACTTCCGACTGGGTACTGAGTCGGTGGCGCTGGCGGCGGAGAACGAGAAACTGCGCGGCACCGCGATTCCCGCAGATTGGCCCACGATTGCCGAGCTCGGTATTGCGTATCCGGGGGTGGAGGGATAAATGACGACGCTCGCTGCCGTCGACTGCGGCACTAATTCGCTTCGCCTGCTTATCAGCCGGGTCGAGGTTGTCGATGGAGTTCTCGAAATCACAGAACTGCACCGACTGATGGAAATCGTCCGCCTTGGCCAGGGCGTGGATGCCACTGGCATGCTGGCTCCAGAGGCGCTGGAGCGCGTGCGGGAGGCTCTGACGAAGTATGCGGAGCTTATGCAGGTCGAAAAAGTGCAAGCAGTCCGAATGGTGGCGACATCGGCGACACGCGACGCAAGCAACCGCGACGATTTCTTCGCCATGACCCGCGAGATTCTCGCTCCGTGGGGTGCAGAGGCCGAGGTCATTTCCGGCGACGAGGAAGCCGCGCTGTCCTTCCGCGGGGCGGTAGATGACTTGGAGCCCGAGCTCGGTCCGTATTGCGTCATTGACGTCGGCGGTGGCTCCACCGAGGTTATTGTCGGTGACCACGATGGTACGGTAGCCGGTTCTGATTCCGTGGCTATGGGCAGTGTGCGCTTGACCGAACGGTTCCTGCAGGCCTCGCCACCGACGGCGGAACAGGTCCAGGAGGCGCGTTCGTATGTTGCGGAGCTGGCCGACGAGATTGTCGCGAAGGTGCCTGTCGACAAGGCTCGCACCATCGTCGGCTGCGCCGGGACCTTCACCACGCTGTCGGCGCTGGCACAGGGGCTAGAAACCTACGACCCGGAGGCAATCCACCTGTCGCAGCTGCGCTTTGCGGCGTTGCGTGCGCTGACAGCATCCGTCGTCGAGACCGATGTGGAATCGCTCGCTGCCAATCCGGTCATGCACCCGAAGCGCGCGGATGTCTTCGCCGGCGGTTCCATCATTGTTGACGGTCTGATGGACATGTTTGAGGCGCTGCCGCTTTCCGAGGCAGCGCAGGAAGAGCAGCGCTTTTTCTACATCAGCGAGAAGGATATCCTCGATGGAATTGTGGCGAGTTTGGTAGACACCCATATCGCCCATTAATCTTTCTTAAGGGCCCCTATAGCCCAATTGGCAGAGGCAGAGGACTTAAAATCCTTTCAGTGTGGGTTCGAGTCCCACTGGGGGCACCAAAAGGCCAGGTCAGAGAGTTTTCTGACCTGGCCTTTTGCTATCTGTGCGCGCTGCACACGTATTACGGCAGGACGTTGAACTTCTTGCCGAGGACAAGTGCCGTGTTGAACACCTTCGAGTACAGCTCACGCGGCATCTGTGGCATCGACACCGGGGAAAGGCGCTGCACGGTCACTGTCTGCTCATCGGTGTACTTCAGCAGGCCGCCCGCTGCTTGACGACGGCCCACACCCGAATCCTTGAAACCGCCCATCGGGGCATCGACAGACGCGAAGGCCGCAGCAAAACCATCGTTGACATTGACGGTACCGGCCTCAAGCTGTGGAGCCAGCTCCTTTGCGCGACGCGGGGAGGTCCACAGCGAAGCGTTGAGGCCATAACGGGAATCGTTGGACTTGGCGATAGCCTCGTGAACATCCGAGACGCGCTGGAGGACTACCACCGGGCCGAATACCTCTTCGGTCAGCAGGGCGACGCCCTCCGGGACGTCGGTAAGCACGGTCGGCTCGTAGAACAGCGGTCCCAGATCCGGGCGAGGACGACCACCGGCCAGCACGGTGGCGCCGGCCTCGATGGCCTCGTCGACCATGGACTTGACGATGTCGAACTGGCCCTGCGACTGCAGGCAGCCCATCTCGGTTTCCCACTCGTAGCCAGCGCCGATGGACATTGCCTTCACGCGGTCGGTGAATGCCGGGACGAACTCGTCCCAGACGGAGTCCACGACATAGATTCGCTCAATGGATACACACAGGTGACCGGAGTTGGTGAAGCAGCCGATGCGCGCGCCCTCGACCGCGCGGTTGATGTTGGCATCTTCAGCGACAATCAGCGGGTTCTTGCCGCCGAGCTCCGCGGAGAAGCTAATCAGGCGCTCGCCGCACTGCTGCGCCAGCGAGCGGCCGGTCTCGGAAGAGCCGGTGAACATCAGGAAGTCACACTGACCGACAATGCCCTGGCCGACAACGCGACCGGGACCTGGAATGACCTGGAAGAGATCCTCCGGAAGGCCAGCGCGGTAGAGCAAATCGACAGCGAAGAGAGCGGTAAACGGAGTGGAGCTGTCCGGCTTGAGCACGATGGCGTTACCGGCCATCAGTGCGGCCAGCGCGTCGGAAACCGCGAGGGTCAGTGGGTAATTCCACGGAGCAATAACACCGACGACGCCCTTTGGATGGTGGTAGACGGTGGTCTTGGAAAGTACCGGGACCGCGCCGTGTGCTCGCTTCGGCTCAAGCAGTTTCGGGCCCTGATTGCCGTAATAGCGGGCGGTGATAGCGGTGTGAACGAGCTCCTCGTGGGCACTGGCGCGGTTTTTACCGGTCTCGGCCTGCAGCAGGTCCAGCACCTGGTCGCAGTGGGTAAAGAGCAGGTCGTGGAAGTGGTGCAGCACTTCGCCGCGCTTTTCCGGTGCCATGCGGGCCCACTTCTTCTGCGCCGCACGGGCACGCTTGAAGGCCTCGTCGACATCGGCCTGGGTACCGACAGGAATCTGCGCCAGCTCCTGGCCGGTAAACGGTGCCGAGATAGTGGCGGTCTTCGACTTATCAGCTACCGTGACGCGCTGAAGAAGGCGGGCAACGAGCTCGTCGTTAAGCGGATTGCGGATGGTAGTTCGGTTTGTCGTAGCAGTAGATGCTGTCATGGCACAGATACTACTGTTGAGCGACGCTCCGAGATAGTAATTTTGGCAAAACTACTAGAATTTAGAAAACTTTAGTAAGTAGTCCAGCCCATCCGACGGTTGCGGTCCGGTTCGCGCGGGCCATCGTTGCCGAACTCGAACGGTTCGTGGCCGTCGACATCGCCGTAGCGCATCTCTGGGTCATCATCCAGATCGTCGTCGACGTCGATGTCCGGCTTTTCCTCTGCCAACCGCTTGCCGAGAGTGTCATGCGGAGAAGCGCCCCGCCAGCGGTCCGGTGGATCCATCACATAATTCTCGCCGTCACCGGTGAGGAAGTCGCCATCGAGTCCCTCTGAGCCATCGAGCGTGGTCTCGTCGAAATCACCAGTGGTATCCGGATCGTAGTCAAGGCCATCAGACATCTTGACCAACCTCCTGTTTCGTAATCACTCAAGTGGTGCCCACGCCTGGCGACTGTGAGTGTTTCCGCGATTACAAAATCACCGCCAGCAGGCGAGGAATTACCTTGATACTAACTGTTTTTCAGGGTTTGGAACAATACCTTTACGTCGCCCGTTGTAGAAAGTGTAGGCAAACGTACGCGCGTGTGCCTGAATACAAAACGTAAGAAAAACTGAGAAAAGAAAGAAGGACGACGTGCGCGAAAGCAGCAATCCTGCATTCAGTTCACTTACTAAGACCGTCGCCCGCGGACAGGCGGGCGCACATCACTACGGCCAAGGTCAGATGGGCGCTGGCTACGGGGATAACCCGTACCAGTCGCAGGTTGCCGCCGACTACCGTCCGATGACGGTCGACGATGTCGTTTCCAAGACCGGCATCACGCTGGCAACCATCATCGTTCTGGCTGCAGTCAACTTCTTCATTGCCGTCAGTGTCTCCACCAGCCTGGCCATGATTCTGACCATTGTCGGCGCCATCGGTGGTCTGATTACTGTTTTGGTTTCCACCTTCGGCAAGAAGTACGGCTCCGCGCCGGTTACCCTCACTTACGCGGCCTTCGAGGGCCTCTTCGTCGGTGGCATCAGCTTCATGTTCACCGCTCCAATTCAGGGCGTTGCCGCTGGTGCGCTGATTATGCAGGCCGTGCTGGCCACCCTGGGTGTCTTCATCGGTATGCTCTTCGTCTACAAGTCGGGCGCTATCCGCGTGACCCCGAAGTTCACTCGTTTTATGAGTGCGGCTCTGATCGGTGTCCTGGTCCTCATGCTGGGCAACCTGGTGCTCTCCCTGTTCGGCCTGGGCTTCCCGCTGCGTGACGGCGGCATGCTGTCGATCATCTTCTCGCTGGTCTGCATCGGCCTGGCAGCCTTCAGCTTCCTGATTGACTTCGATCAGGCTGATCGCCTGGTTCGCGCTGGCGCTCCGGCTCAGTACGCCTGGGGTGTCGCCCTCGGCCTGGCTGTGACCCTGGTCTGGCTCTACACCGAGATTCTGCGTCTGCTGTCCTATTTCAGGGACTAGGCGCTAGAAAAACTAACTAACGCACAAGCGCCGGTCAGCCCGTCATTGGGCTGCCGGCGCTTTGCTCTTATCTGAAGCACTGATTTCTCGATTCGCATTAAACCCGGCATGCGGTGACATATCTTTGAACCATGCCTGATACAAAGCATCGCATCGAGCCTGCAAGCATCACCTGTTCCGACGGGGTCACCCTGGCGGGGCAGTGGGTACTGCCGTTTACCGACGAATCCTCGGTCACCAAAGCCATAGCTCTTCATCCGGCAACCGGTGTGGATATGAATCTCTACCGCAAGTTTGCCATCTATCTCGCGGAACACGGTTGGCCAGCCCTCATCTACGACTTCCGCGGAACGGGTGAGTCGGCGGCCACCAACGCCAAGCGCGATCGCACGATCCGTATGAGCGACTGGATTCTCTACGATGTGCCGGCGGCGACTGCTGCGCTGAAGGAGAGGTTTCCGAACGCCAAACATGTCGCGATCGGTCACTCTGTTGGTGCTCATGGCATGCTGGCCACGCAAGCGGAGGAGCCCGTCGATGCCATGGCCATGATTGCCAGCCACGCGGGCATCACCCGGACAGTCAAGACGGCAGCTGAGCGCGCGAAGGTCTGGACAATCTTCAATATCGTCACCCCGGTTTGTTCGCGACTCATGGGCTACGTGCCTATCGATTCGTTGGGGATAGGCAAGATAATTCCGCTTGGTGTGATGACTCAGTGGAGCAAGTGGTCCAGGAAGAAGCAGTACTTCTTCGATGATCCGGAGTTCAATCTCGCCGAGCGTTTCGGTAAGGCCACCGGTCCGCTGCTGTCGGTCGTATTCACCGACGATCTCTGGGCCAACCGGCGAGCAGTCGACGTATTGACCGATCGGGCTGTTCAGTATGACGTCGTAAAGCGCGATATTGAAGCGGGAGAGGGCACAAAAAATGGACCGATAGGCCATATGGGCTTTTATCGGTCCAAGAATCGGGCACTGTGGCCCGAAGTTGCCGCCTGGGTTGAGGCGGTCTAACGCCGGAGGTAAGTAACCTCAGCGCTTAGGCATCCATCTCCGGGTTGTACGGCTCGGCCTTGACTACGGTGACGGACACTTCGTCGCCGCTCGGGGAAGCGTAAGTGCGGGTCTCGCCCTCCTTAGCGCCGACCAGAGCCTTACCCAGCGGGGAATCGGTGGAGTAGGTCTCCAGGTTCGGGTTGGAAGAGTCAGCGCCACGGGTACCGATGAGGAAGGTCTCGGTGTCGTCCTCGTCGCCGTCGTAGTAGACGTGGACCACGGTGCCGACCAGAGCCACACCGGACTCCTGCGGAATCTCGCCAACAGTGGCGCGCTGGAGCAGATCTTCGAGGTAGCGGATGCGTGCCTCTTCCTGTCCCTGCTGCTCGCGGGCGGCATCGTAGCCGGCGTTTTCCTTCAAATCGCCCTCTTCGCGGCGCTCGTTAATCTCGGCGGCGATGACCGGGCGGTTTTCATATAGCGCCTCAAGCTCGGCCTTGAGCTTGTCGTAGGACTCCTGGGTGAGCCATGGGCTATTGTTCTTTGCCTCAGTCATGGTTCCTCCTGTGTTTTTGGCTATTTAATACAAAAGCGGCCCCGCGTGGGGCCGTCGGCTGCGTCACAGGATAGCACTGTCACGCCACATGGCAATAACAGGCGCGTCGGAGTGTTGTCGCGAACGCTTTACGACGTGCCGTGGAAGCGCATAATCCTCGGTTGCGAAAGGAGGTTACTTAGCAGGTGCGAGGAACTCTGGAATGTCGGTGGAGCAGCCGTAGACATCGCCTGCGACGGCCAACTCGCGGGTGGCAATGGGGACGTCCATACGCACCGTAGCGGGGCCGCCGCCCGGGATGAATACGTCGCGACGACCGACCTCTGCCACGTCATAGTTCAGCGCGTAGATGATGCAGTAGCTATCCAGCTCCGGCTTTTCGCGGGTGACGTCCAGCGTGAAGATGAACTGCTCATCTTCCTTACCTGGAGTGCGGCTCCAGCCCGCTTGCGTTGCAGAGACATCCGGGGCGGAGACGCGGTTCATCTGAACGAAGATGTATGCGCCGGCGATGACGAGCATGCCAACAATAGCGATAACAACCAATTTCGCGGGGAGAGTGCGATTATTATCCCCATAGCGCTCGCGCTCTCGCTTCGGCGCCGCGGTATTTCGGGTGTTTCGCTCCGAACTTTCAGCCATGCTTTTTAGCCTATCGGAGTTCTTGGCCGACGTGGTAAAATGTTGACAGTTAAACAATCTTTCTGGTGTGGCGCGGTGTCCTGCTGCTATGTCGTTCCACCGAGTAGCGATGTTGCGTGGTCATGTGATGCTGCAGCGCTATAGTGGGGCGGTATTGAAACGGTGCTGTAGTAGCGTCGTTGCGGTCGAAGGGCTCCGGCCTCGGCCAGAAAAACGGACTGAGATAGTAGCGGGAGTGACTTCAATTGGCACTTCGTCTGATGGCAATTCACGCTCATCCTGATGACGAATCGAGCAAGGGCGCCGCAACAATGGCCCGATATGCGGCGGAAGGGCATCGCGTCAAAGTGGTGACCTGCACCGGCGGTGAGGCCGGTAGCATTCTCAACCCGGCGATGGATCGGCCGGAGGTGCGGGAGAATATCGCCGCGGTGCGCGTCCACGAAATGGCTGCAGCCGCTGAGATTCTCGGTGTTGAACATGAGTGGCTCGGCTTTACCGACTCCGGTCTGCCTGCGGGCAACCCGGTGCCGGTGCTGTCGCATGGTGTGTTTGCTCGCCAATCGGTCGAGGATGCGACCAAGCCTCTCATCCGGGCAATCCGCGAGTTCCGTCCGCACGTCGTCATTACTTACGACGAAAACGGTGGCTACCCGCACCCGGACCACATCATGACCCATATCGTGTCCATGCGCGCCTGGTTGGAGTCCGGAACGGATAAGTACCCCGAGCTCGGTGAACCATGGGAGATTTCCAAGCTCTACTACACCCACGGTTTCATCAAGGCGCGCCTCATCGCGCTGGATAACTACTACCGTGACAACGGCTTGGAAAGCCCGCTGGCCGAGTCCTTCCGTCGTTGGACTAAGACTCCCGGCGACATCATGACCCGCGTGACCACGCAGGTCGAGTGCGGCGATTACTTCCAGCAGCGGGATCAGGCGCTGCTGGCGCACGCCACGCAGATCGATCCGAACGGGCCATTCTTCGCCGTGCCGGTAGACATTCAGCAGCGCGTTTGGCCGACCGAAGAGTTTGAACTCGCCCGCACTCGCGTGCAGACCGAGCTGCCAGAGACCGATCTCTTCGCCGGTATCGACCCCGACGCGGAATAGTCCGGAATTAACGCTAAGCTGGAACTCATGATTGAAAGCTTCGATGCCTTGGCGGCTCGCACGACAATTTTCCTGGCGCAGAACCCCACTGGTCCGCGGGGTGCTGACTTCGGTAAGGCCTCTCCTATTGGCCTGCTCATCATTGTCGTTTTGCTCATCGTCATCCTGGCTCTCGGCTGGGACCTCTCGCGCCGCGCGAAGCGCATGGCCGCTCGCCGGAAGTTCGCCGAGGCGCACGGTATGGATCCCTTCGATTCCGAGGCCGTGGATAAAGCGATGGCTGCAGCAGAGCAGCGTCGTGAAGCGGAGTAGTTAGCGTCAAGGCATGTGCGCGCCGCTTGACGACGGGTAGTTGCGCGCGCCCCTCGATTGTGTCCCATGTGGCGGGATTTGGAGTTCGAATTGCGGGATTCTAAGCAGTGCGCTACAGTCAAGCACATGCGTATGTGGCGATTTTATTTTTCGAAGGCTCCGGAGGCAGTGACGACATAGTCACAGCCGGCGGCTAATCGTCACGTCGCCACCAACCGGAGCCAAAGGCAGCAGCCCCACCAATAGGGGCGCTGCCTTTTGTCGTATCTACAGCCAAAATGCGCAACTAATCCCCCAGAGAAAAGAGACCTCAGATGACCCCTCCAACTTCCCTCGAAGCCCCCGCCTCGACCGCGAACCGCCGCGTCGTAGCCTTCCACGACCTGCCCTCCCCAGAAGAGGTCATGGCCAAACAGCCTTTGACCCCGAACCTGGTTAACGAAGTGGAGCAGTCGCGACTCGACATCGCCCGCGTCATCGCCCGTGAGGACGATCGCCTGCTGGTCGTTGTCGGCCCGTGCTCCATCCACGACCCCGAGGCCGCCATCGACTACGCCCGCCGCCTGAAGGCCACCGCCGATGAGCTCGACGAGGACCTGCTGGTCGTCATGCGTGTCTACTTCGAAAAGCCTCGCACCACCGTCGGGTGGAAGGGACTCATCAACGACCCCGACCTGGATAGCTCCTTCAAAATCAACAAGGGCCTGCACATGGCCCGCGAGGTGTTGATTGAAGTCCTGCGCACCGGACTGCCCGCCGGCGCCGAATTCCTCGAACCCAACAGCCCGCAGTACATCGCCGACGCCGTCTCCTGGGGTGCAATTGGTGCGCGCACCACGGAATCGCAGGTCCACCGCCAGCTCGCTTCCGGACTTTCCATGCCCATCGGCTTCAAAAACGGCACCGACGGCAACGTCCAGGTCGCCGTGGACTCGCTGGTCTCCGCAGCAAACCCGCACTTCTTCTTCGGCATGAACGACCAGGGCCGCGCCGCCGTCGTCGAAACCGCCGGCAACCACAACTGTCACCTCATCCTCCGCGGTGGCACCTCCGGCCCGAACTGGGACGAGGCATCGCTTAACGACGCCGAAGCCCGCCTGAAAAAGGCCGAGCAAACCGTCAGCATTATGGTGGATGCCTCCCACGCCAATTCCGGAAAATCCGAGGTGCGCCAGGCCGAGGTCGTTGAGGAGCTCGGCAAGCTCATCGGGGGTGGCGACGAGCGCATCACCGGCATCATGATGGAGTCCTTCCTCGAAGCCGGTGCGCAAAAAATTACCGATGGTCGTAAGGGCCTCGTTTACGGCAAGTCCGTCACCGATGCGTGCATGGATTGGGAAACCACCGACCGGCTGCTGCGTACGCTTGCGGCAGAAGTCCGGAAGCGTCGGCAGGCACGCGACTAAGCACAAAGTGGCCGTGCCCATTGGGTAGGGTTACATATGTGAAAGAAAACCAGCCGTCCTCACTCCGGCGCATTGCCTATCCGCTCTACGAGCGCAAACTAGCCCAAGAGCTAGAAGGAAAACCTCGCCCCAAGCACGTTGCCATCATGGCCGATGGCAATCGCCGCTGGGCGAGGGAGGCTGGATTCACCGACGTCAGCCACGGCCACCGCGTCGGCTCCCGCAAAATCGCAGAATTCGTCGGCTGGTGTGCCGAGCAGGAAATCGAGCTGGTCACCATCTACCTGCTCTCCACCGAAAACCTCGGGCGAGACCCCGAAGAGCTGGAGTTACTGTTCGACATCATCGCTGACGTCGTCGACGAATTGGCACAATCGCCTAATGACGTGCGCCTGCGCATGGTCGGCCACCTCGAGCTCCTTCCGGAAAGAATGACCGCCCGGCTGCGCCACGACGAAGAAGTCACCGCGAACAACACCGGCATCCAGGTCAACATCGCCGTTGGCTACGGCGGCCGGCAGGAAATCGTCGATGCAGTACGCAGAATCATCCGGGAATCAGTTGCCGAGGGAATCGATGCTTCCGAGCTTGAGGAGCGCATCACCACCGACGCTATTTCTCGCCGCCTCTACACATCCGGACAACCGGACCCCGATCTAGTCATCCGCACTTCCGGAGAACAGCGGCTCAGCGGCTTCCTACTCTGGCAAACCGCCTACTCCGAGATTTGGTTCACCGATACCTACTGGCCCGAATTCCGCCGCATCGACTTCCTCCGCGCACTTCGAGACTTTTCGCAGCGCTCACGCCGCTTCGGCAAATAACCTCCCTACATCCGGAAAAATTTCCGGATGTTAGAGTTTGCGCATCCGGACCCTCGAAACTTTGTGGTCCCGAGACTTCGTCAGAACCAACGAGGCCCGCACTCGAGTGGGCAGAATATTTTCCGTAAGGTTAGGCAAGTTCACCTGCTGCCAAATGCGTCGGGCCACCTCGGCCGCAGCTTCGTCGTCAAGCGTGGCGTAATCCGCGAAGTGCGCGCCCGGAGCGCGAAACGCTGTCTGGCGGAGACGGAGGAAACGGCTGATGTACCAACGCTCGATGTCCGCGCGCGGGGCATCGACGTAGACACTGAAATCGAAAAGATCGGAAATCATCAGCGTCGGGCCCGTCTGCAAAACGTTGAGCCCCTCGAGAATGAGAATGTCCGGACGGTCAACATCGACGAACTCATCCGGCACCCGGTCATAGAGCGTGTGCGAATACACCGGCGCCTTCACATGCCGCGCCCCCGACTTCACCGCGGTGACAAACCGCATCAACGCACGCTGATCATACGACTCCGGATACCCCTTGCGCTGCATAATCCCACGGCGATTCAATTCCTCAGAAGGGTAGAGGAAGCCATCAGTAGTAACCAAGTCCACCCGCGGATTAGTCTCCCAGCGCTCGAGCAGCACCTGCAGCAAACGCGCCGTCGTTGACTTGCCGACCGCCACCGAACCCGCGACGCCGATAATAAACGGCACCGACGCCCCCTTCGAAGGATTTTCCCCAAGGAAGTTCGACGTTACGGCGTTCAGCTCCCGATGCGCCGCCACACGCATGTGAATCAGACGAGAAAGCGGAAGATAGACCTCGGCGACTTCGTCCAGGTCGATGTTTTCACCGATACCGGAAAGTCGTTCAGCTTCCTCTTCCGTCAGCACCAGAGGCATATTCTTGCGCATTTCGCGCCACTGCTCGCGTTTGAACTCGACGTACGGGCTGGGGGATGTTGCGCGCGTCATACTTCCAATTGTGCCAAGGGGGGCCTAAAACCGGAAAACGGAACAACAAAGGGGGCATACCTGAATGGTGTTGCTTTCGTGGTTTGCCCCATAAAGGGCTAGCATGGCCTGTGGCATTGAAGTTTCATTGAAAGGTCGAAAACCTACTCATGACCGGGTCTAACAATAACGATGTCCGCTACCAATCGCTGCGTGAACTCGATCCCGACCTCGCAGAGGCAATGGCAGGGGAGCTCTCTCGTCAGCGTGACATGCTCGAAATGATTGCTAGTGAGAACTTTGTTCCACGTGCAGTGCTGCAAGCTCAGGGCTCGGTTCTGACCAACAAGTACGCCGAAGGCTACCCGGGTCGTCGTTACTACGGCGGCTGCGAATACGTCGACGTCGTCGAGGACATGGCACGCAACCGCGCCAAGGAGCTCTTCGGCGCTGAGTTCGCTAACGTTCAGCCGCACGCAGGCGCGCAGGCCAACGCTGCCGTTCTGCATGCGCTGATCAACGCCGGCGACAAGATTATGGGTCTCGACCTGGCACACGGCGGTCACCTGACCCACGGCATGAAGCTGAACTTCTCAGGCAAGCTCTACCACGTCGCCGCGTACGGTGTGGATAAGGACACCATGCGGATCGATATGGACAAGGTGCGTGAGCAGGCGCTCGCAGAAAAGCCGGATGTTCTCATCGCAGGTTGGTCGGCGTACCCGCGCCACCTCGACTTCGAAGCATTCCGCTCCATCGCCGATGAGGTCGGCGCGAAGCTGTGGACGGACATGGCGCACTTCGCAGGTCTGGTTGCCGCCGGTCTGCACCCGTCGCCGGTTCCGCATTCTGACGTTGTGTCGACCACCGTCCACAAGACCCTTGGTGGTCCACGTTCGGGCATGATTTTGGCCAAGCAGGAGTACGCCAAGAAGCTGAACTCCGCTGTTTTCCCGGGGCAGCAGGGTGGTCCGCTGATGCACGCTATCGCCGGCAAGGCCGTGGCGCTGAAGATTGCTGGTACCGAGGAGTTCAAGGAGCGCCAGCAGCGCACTCTCGCCGGTGCCCGCATTCTGGCTGAGCGTCTCACCGCTTCCGACTGCGCCGAGGCTGGTGTCGATGTTCTCACTGGCGGCACCGATGTCCACCTGGTTCTGGCGGATCTGCGCAATTCTGAGATGAACGGCCAGGAAGCCGAGGATTTGCTCCACGCTGTTGGCATCACCGTCAACCGTAATGCCGTTCCGTTTGACCCGCGTCCTCCGATGGTTACATCCGGACTTCGTATTGGTACTCCGGCGCTGGCCACCCGTGGTCTCGACGAGAAGGCGTTCACCGAGGTCGCCGATGTCATCGGTACTGCTCTCGCCGCCGGCAAGAATGCGGATGTTGACTCCCTGCGTGCTCGTGTTTCCAAGGTCGCTCAGGAATTCCCGCTTTACGACGGCATCGAGGACTGGAACCTCATCTAATTCTGTGTTTTTGCAGCGCAAGTACCCGTTCTAGCAGTGCGCTAGGACGGGTTTTCCCGTACATCCGGGTTTTAGTCCGGAGGTGGTGGCTCCGGCCCAAGCTGTTTCGTCGTGCCCGCCCGGTATCCGGCGTAGGACCTCCCGGACATCGATGTCACAAATGAGTTGCTGAACAGCGGTGGTCGTGTTTTGTCTGGCGGGCGCCATCGAATATGTCCGGATGTGGGGATGCGTTCAAGGTGGCCGTTGCGTCCTTCCCGGTCGTCGTCGTTGAGCCCGTTGTGTTCCCTGCAGACCATGGTGAGGTTGTCCAGCGTGGTTGTGCCGCCGTGTTTATGGGCGACTAGGTGGTGCGCTTGTCCGCTATAGGCGGGGCGTTCACAGCCTGGCCAGGCGCAGACGGGGTTGTCGATGAGCATCGCGATGCGCTGAGTCTCGGTCGCCAGACGAGGGTTGCCGATGGGAAATAAGTCCGTAATGGCGCTGTGTTCGTCGTAAAGCACGGCCCATCCGGTGTCGGCGAGTAGGGCGTTGAGGAAGACGTCGGGGGCGAGCGCGGAGCCGTTGGTGGTGGCGGCGAAGCGCGGGCTGTAGTCGATGAGGTCTTGTGCGGTGATGATGATGGCGGGTTGGTAGCGCATTTCATCGAGCTTGTCGACGGGTGTTGCGGCACCGGCATACTCGAGACGCTCGGCAAGCGCTTGGCCGACGCAGCGGTCGTGGGAAAACTCCGGATGGGACTTCCGGATTTCTGCGGCGCGGATGGTAAGCGGCGACAGGAGATTGTCGAGCATGTCGGAGGGGCCGGAGATGTGGAAGTGCTTCATTCCCCGGATGTCTACCTTCCGGGAAAACCGGGCGCGCAGGTGCTGGGGTGGTTCATCTTCGGTGTTGAGTTCAGTGAGGGTTTCCCTCATGTAGAGATCGAGTTCTTCGAAGCCGAGGCGCTCGGCGGCAGCGACGAATGTGAGCCGCAGGTTGTCGTGGAGTTCTGCGTTGTTGGCTTGGCGGCTGCGCTTGTCGATAAGCACGCAGGTGTCCAGGCTAAGCCCGAGTTGGCGGGCCAGAGCGGTGGCATCTTCGCGGGCTTTGGTGTTTTCCTCGGTGTCAGCAGGCTGTAGATAGTGGGCGGCCACACGGAGCAAAAGCCGGAGGCGCGCCGGGTCAAGGCCGAGGGTAGCTGCCAGGTGGGAGGTGGCGTCGTGACCGTCGGGACGGGCGGCGTGGAGCTCTGCCAGCGTGTCCATCCCACGCGAGGCGAGGGAAGCGATGATCCCGAGAACTGTCATGCTTTGACTGTAAAAGTCCGGATGTAGGGGAGGGGCGGCTAAACGACGTCCCTGTGGATAACTCGGTGGGTTTGACAGTTTTCCACAACCACAACAGGTAGCGGCAATTAGCGGCGCGGATCGGCAAAGGCGCTGCATATAGTGTTTTGCGTTTATGTAAACAATGCATCTTGTGTCAGCTGGTGACTAGTATCACGCGCCCGTGGACTTACTTCCATGTAATTAACCCGGTAGGGTCGGCAATTATGAATGGTATTGCTATTGACCCAATTGGATGCGTTAATGAATACCTGGATCGCAGTGACTGGCGCGTCAACGCCAACGCCAACCAGGACTTCTCCTACGGCGGCCTCGTCCTCAACGTCGCTGGCAAAGTCATTGCCAACTACTGGCTCTCCGAAGTTTTCTCGGATAAGGCGGCCGCAGCCCATAAGCAGGGAGCAATCCACATCCATGACCTGGATGTTCTCGGTGGCTACTGCGCGGGCTGGTCGCTGCGCCAACTGCTGGAAGAGGGCTTTTCCGGTGTCCCGAATGCCGTGAACTCCGCGCCGCCGAAGCACATGTCGTCGGCATGCGGGCAAATCGTCAACTTCCTGGGAACCCTGCAAAACGAGTGGGCCGGCGCGCAGGCGTTCAGCTCCTTCGACACCTACATGGCGCCATTTGTGCGCCTGGACCACATGAGCTACGACGACGTGCGGCAATGCCTGCAGGAGATGGTCTTCTCGCTTAACGCATCCAGCAGATGGGGCTCGCAGACGCCCTTTACCAACCTCACCTTCGACATCACGTGCCCGGCAGATCTCGCCGAGCAGTATCCGCTCATTGGCGACGAGGTCTGCGACTTCACATACGGCGAGCTTGCCGCCGAAATGGAGCTGATCAACTGCGCGTTCATCGATGTCATGAGTGCCGGCGACGTCGACGGGCGCGTCTTCACGTTCCCGATTCCGACGTACAACATCACCGAAGACTTCGCGTGGGAGAGCACGCTTGCCGACGACATCTTCGCGATGACCGCCAAGTACGGCCTGCCGTATTTTCAAAATTTCATTAACTCTGACTTGAATCCTGGCCAAATTCGCTCGATGTGCTGCCGCCTGCAGCTGGACCTGCGCGAGAGCGTGGCAATGGCCTCTTTGGTTCGGCCGAGCAAACAGGATCCATTGGTGTAGTGACCATCAATCTGGCTCGGTTGGGCTACCTCCACAAGGGCGACTGGGAGGGCCTTATTACCGAACTGGACCACCTCATCGATGTGGCTGCGGATACTTTGGAGCGCCGTCGGGCGGCGGTCGATAAGTTCATGGAGCTGGGCCTTTACCCATACTCGAAGCACTGGCTGGCTTCCTTTGACAATCATTTCTCCACCATCGGTGTCAATGGCGGCAACGAGATGGTGCGCAACCTCACTAACGATGCCACGGACTTGGCCTCGATGGACGGCGAGGCCATGGCGCGCCGCGTGCTCGAGCATATTCGCGCTCGCCTGGTGAAAATCCAGGAGGCCACGGGGCATATGTACAACCTCGAGGCCACGCCCGCGGAGGGCGCGACCTATCGATTCGCCAAAACCGACCGCGCCGCCTTCCCCGACATCCTGCAGGCCGGCACGAAGGACAATCCGTACTACACCAATTCCACGCAACTGCCAGTGGATCTCACCGACGATCCCTTCGAAGCACTCGACGCCCAGGACGAGCTGCAGACGCTCTACACCGGCGGCACGGTTATGCATCTCTACCTCGGGGCATCGCTTGCCGACGGCGCCTCCTGCAAAGCCCTGGTTCGCCGCGCGCTGGAAACCCATCGGTTGCCGTATCTCACGGTGACCCCGACATTCTCCATCTGCCCCACGCACGGCTACCTCGCTGGAGAGCATTTCCAGTGCCCAAACTGCGGAAATGATGCGGAGGTGTGGACGCGTGTCATGGGGTATTTCCGGCCGGTGAGCAGTTTCAACATCGGCAAGAAGGGCGAATACTTCCAACGCACCACATTCACCGCGCCGGTCAGCCATGCCTGACATCACTATCGCCGGGCTGACCCCGTTTTCCATGGTCGACTGGCCGGGCCGCCTTGTCGCCACCGTGTTCACGAAAGGCTGCTCATGGAATTGCCCGTACTGCCACAACCCCGGCCTCCGCGGCACCACCGCTGACAGCGAAAAAGTGCCGTGGGAGGAAGTCACGGGGCTCGCGCGCCGCAGGCGCGGGCTTCTCGACGGCTTCGTGTTCAGCGGCGGCGAGCCAACTCGGCAGCGCGGATTGCCGGCCGCCATTCGGCAGGTTCGTGAACTGGGCTTTGCCGTCGGTCTGCATACCAATGGGATGTATCCTGCGCTGCTAGCGCGCATTCTTGATCGGCAGCTTGTTGATTGGGTGGGGCTGGATATCAAGGCCGCACCTCAGCCGGCTGCCTATGGGCAGGCTATCGGCGCGAGTAGCTTTGCGGCGGCCGAGCGAGCAGCCGGACGCGCTTGGCGCAGCCTGGAGTTGTTGCAAGCAGCGGGTTGCGATTTCGAGGTGCGCACCACGGTCTTCGACTGCCCGGAACAGCTGCGCACGCTCCCAAAGCTAGCGGACCAACTGGCCGACGCTGGGGTGGATAATTGGGTGCTACAGCGCAGTCGGGGCCAAGGTACTGCGGCGGATTTTTGTGGCGCAGCGGACGTCGTCAAGCATGAGCGTGCCGTGGCGATATCGGATGCGATTGCGACGGCGCGGCGAAATTTTCCGGATGTGGCGGTGCGGTAGTTAGGCGCCGAAGGTGTTCAGTGCCTCGCCGGTGAGGCGGAAGGTGTGCCATTCGTCCATGGGGAAGGCACCGAGGGAGCGGTAGAAGTCGATGGAGGGTTGGTTCCACTTCAGGACGCACCACTCGACACGTGAGTAGCCTCGCTCCACGGCAATTCGCGCGAGGTTCTGCAGCAGTGCTTTGCCCTTGCCCGTGCCGCGTGCCTCGGGGCGGACGTAGAGGTCTTCGAGGTAGATGCCGTGGGTGCCTTCCCAGGTGGAGTAGTTGAGGAACCACAGGGCAATGCCGTCGAGGCGCGGGCTGCCACCATCACCGCCACCGCCACCGGCGCCGTCGTCCAAATTTCCGGATGTGGAGTCGACGACGTGGCAGAAAATCGCAGGGTTGTCCCCGAAGAGCTGTTCGCGCAGGCGCTCGGGGGTCAGTCGGACGGCATCGGGTTCTTTTTCGTAGGCCGCCAGGTCTTTGATGAGGTCGACGATCTCGTGGACGTCGTCAGGCGTGGCGGGGCGTGGAAGTGTCATGTGTCCCTTGTTACTCGCGGCGGATGATTTGGTGCAAAAGTGCGTCCGGGGCGGGGGAGATTGCGATAACCTGCAAGGTTATGAGCAACGTTACTCAAGACTTTTCCGACGGCATTCTAGCCATCACCATCGATCGACCGGATGCCTATAACTCCCTGGATAAGAATCTCCGCTTGGAGCTAAAAGCCGCTTTTAAGCGTGCGCAGGAGCCGGATGTGCGCGCTGTTATCCTGCTCGGCGGGCCGAAGGCGTTTTGTACGGGCCAGGACTTGAAGGAGCACATTTCTGACCTGCAGTCCGGCGCCGGCATGGGCAAGGTTGTCGAGGAGTACAACCCGATGGTCGCGGAGCTGACCGCGATTAACGTTCCGGTTATTGCCGCTATCGAAGGTGCTGCGGCGGGTGCCGGCTGGTCGCTGGCGCTGCACTGTGATTTCCGTATCGCGGGTCCGAAGGCGTCGTTCAAGGCGGCGTTCCCGTCGATTGGCCTGGCCACGGACTGTGGCATGTCGGCACTGCTGCCGCGCATGGTCAGCGACTCGAAGGCGCGTGAGCTGTTGTTCTTCGATAAGAAGGTGCTTGCCGACGAAGCCCTGAGCCTCGGCCTGGTCACTGAAGTGGTGGATAATCCAGCGACTCGGGCACGCGAGTTGGCTGCCCAGTTTGCGGCGGGGCCGACGGCCGCGCTGAAGGAGATTAAGGCTCTGCTGCGCCGGGATACCTTGTCTGCTGCTGCGGCGGAGGCGGACGCGCAGGCTCGTTTGGCGGTCTCGGCCGACCATAAGGAAGCGGTGGCCGCTTTCTTGGAGAAGCGACCACCGCGTTTCGTAGGTGAGTAAATCAGATACCTGGAGTGGCAGGGGAGAGGTAGTAGTGAAGAACTACTGCTCTTCCTGCGCTCCTAGTACTTCGCTGGTGAGTTCTGGGTGATCTCCCAGCTCACCGGATACCTCGTCAGGGTGCTTGGATAGGCTGACCAGCGAGACCGCCAGACCGCCCCAGATGACGATGATGAACAGTGCCATCATGACAATTGCGATACCGGACATTTGGCTTAAACCTCCTTGGTTTCCGGAGTGTGCTTGCGTGGCAGGTGTGAGGACCGCTTGAAGTCTGGCGTCACACCGAAGTCCGAGCCCGGAGGGCCATCGAGACGGTGTTGGCCGCGCCAAGGCAGGATGGCCATAATCAGAGCACCGATGAGAATCACGCCGATGACGCCCCAACCAAAGATGTCGATTTGGGTGTCGGAGTAGCCTTCGTAGTTTTCCTGGAAAAGTCCAATGAGCTCCTGGAACAGGATGACGGCGAGAATGACCGGCGTGATGTTTCCGACGAAGATCTGCCACATGGTGCCGACCTTGAACGAGGACACGGCGTTGAGGTGCATGGCGAACTCGTTGGTGCGGCGCAGGATCCAGTCGATTGCGATGATGGTCAGCAGTGCAACCAGGACGATACCGACGTTATTGGTGAACTTATCGACGATGTCGAGGGTTACCAGACCTGAGGTGGTCGGGAAGGCCAGCAGCGAAATGACGGCCATGGCGCCACCGACGGTGAGGGTGGCCTGGACGCGGCCGAGGTTCAGCTTGTCCTTGACTGCGGAGACGACGACCTCGAGCAGCGACATCAGGGAGGTCACACCGGCGATTGCCAGGGAGAGGAAGAACAACAGGCCGAAGACGGAGCCGACGAGCTTTGGCATCTCAGAGATGACCGTCGGGAAGGCGATGAAGGCAAGACCAATACCGGAGGTTGCAACCTCGTCAACGGCCTGACTCGACTGCGTTGCCATGAAGCCGAGGGTGGCGAAGACACCGATACCGGCGAGAACCTCGAAGGAGGAGTTTGCGAACGCGGTGACCAGGCCGGAGCCGGTGAGGTTCGTGCGTGGCTTCAGGTAGGAGGCGTAGGTCAGCATAATGCCGAAGGCCACGGACAGGGAGAAGAAGATCTGGCCGTAGGCGGCAATCCATACGCTGGAGTCAGTGAGTGCGGACCAGTCTGGAGTGAAGAATGCGTCCAGGCCCTGTGCAGCGCCGTCGAGAGTCAGGGAGTAGATGACCACTGCGACGAAGAGGATCGTCAACAGTGGGATGAAGACAATCGAGACCTTACCGATGCCCTTGTCCACACCAGCGGCCAGAATGCCGATGACGAGTACCCAGACAATGAGCAGGACGATGGAAATCGAGGGGACGAAGTCCAGTGAGAAGACGCTCTCGGTGTCGACTTGGAGGAAGTCCTTCATGAAGTGGGTCTCGGCGTCTGGGCCCCAGCTCTTGCGGATGGACTTCCAGGCGTAGATGAAGGACCACGCGATAATAACGGCGTAGTAGACGGTAATGAAGAAGGCGATACCGACCTGGATCCAGCCGATTGGCTCAGCCCAGGGCTTGATGCGACGCATCGACTTCGGTGCGGACCCGCGGAAGCGGTGGCCGATGGCGAAGTCGAGGAAGAGCAGTGGGATACCTGCGGTCAGAAGTGCGACCAGGTAGGGGATAAGGAAGGCGCCACCGCCGGAGTCATACGCGACATAGGGGAAACGCCAGATGTTTCCGAGCCCGACTGCCGAGCCGATGGCGGCGAAAATGAAGGCTGCTCGGGTGGAAAACACCTCCCTTCGCTGAGGGGTAGCGGTCGAGTTGGTTGTGCTCATACCTCTGGAACTCCGATCCTTCATCTCCGGCTCACGCGCCCGCGTGGCCTAAAGGGAAATTGGTGACGTGCATCACCATTACCTAACAGAATCTTAGTATATGAGATGGGTATCTCATTGTATAGTTTCGGTTTTGTCGGGGGTAATGTTTTTGGTGAGGGGCGTGGCACAGGGGAGGGGAGCTCCAATCAAGCCTCGTAAATAATCACCAGCCACCCACTTTGAGGTATGCACAAACCCCGCCAGGAAAACCTGACGGGGTTTGTGTCGAATCAGCTAGGCCGACGTGCGCGATTTACTCTGCGCCGCCCTTGGCGATACGACGGAAGATGATCTCCTTCATGATCTCGTTGGTGCCACCGTAAATGGTCTGGACCTTGGAGTCGAGGTAGTGAGTGGAGATCGGGTACTCGAGCATGAAGCCGTAACCACCGAACATCTGCAGGCAGCGGGTAACGATGTCCTGCTGCTCCTCGGTGGTCCAGTACTTGGCCATGGAAGCACCGGTCTCGTCCAGCTGGCCAGCGTTGTGGGCCATAACGGCCTGGTCAACGAAAGCCTGCAGGGCGGTGACGCGGGTGGCGATGTCAGCCAGGTAGTGGCCGTGGACCTGGTGCTGGATGATCGGGCGACCGAATGCCTCGCGCTCCTGGGCGTACTTGTAAGCCAGGGTCCAGGCGCGGCGGGAAGTTGCGACAGAGCCGCAAGCCAGGGTCAGGCGCTCGTGAGCGAGGTTGGTGCGCAGGTAGCCGAAGGCAGCGCCCTCTTCGCCGAGCAGGTTCTCAGCCGGAACGCGGACGTTGTCGAAGTTAAGCTCAGCAGTGTCCTGAGCCTTCAGGCCGACCTTCTGCAGCGGGCCAGCCTTGGTGAAGCCCTCGAGGTCGGCGTCGACGATGAACATGGAGACGCCAGCGCGGCCCTTGGATGGGTCGGTGATAGCTGCGACGAGAGCGAAGTCGGCCATCATACCGTTGGAGATGAAGATCTTGGTGCCGTTGAGGACGTAGTGGTCGCCGTCCTTCTTGGCGAAGGTGCGCATACCTGCCAGGTCGGAACCTGCGCCCGGCTCGGTCATGGCGAGGCAGCCGATGGTGTCGCCGGCGTTCATGGAAGCCAGGTACTTCTGCTTCTGCTCTTCGTTACCGAACTTGGCCAGGTACGGAGCGACCAGGTCGTTGAGAACGCCGAAGGAAACGACGATGGAACCACAGTCAGCGTTGGAGAGCTCCTCGTTCAGGACCTGGTTGTAGCGGAAGTCCATCTCTCCGCCGCCGCCGTATGCCTCCGGGGTAGACATGCCGATCAGGCCCAGCTCGCCGGCCTTCTTGAAGACCTCACGGTCCGGCTGACCTTCCTTGTGCCAGCGCTCTACGTTCGGGGTGATTTCCTTCTCGACGAAGCCGCGAACCATGTCGCGGAACATGTTGTGCTCTTCTTCGAAGTGAGTACGGGGCAGAAAGTCCTTCATGACATGCTCCTAGAAATATTGTCGTGGAAATTTTGTCTTAAGGCCTTTTCATACGCTGCAGATAAACGCGATGGCCTCGGTTCATCGTCATAGTGACTATGACTGTTGTACCCCATTATGCACGAGTGTGATGAGAGACACTTGTTTTTTTAAAAGTTTTTTCCCGATTGGTGACGTGAATTTGCTTGACGACGGCCATTGCGCCCAGTCTTCCCGGAAAACTACCCCCGTTGCGGTTGGGGGTGCTATTGAATTCGGGCAATCACTGACAGCCGACAATGTTAGGTAATGCTAACCTACAGAGCCAGGTGAATGGCTATTTTTGTCATGTCCGCTAGTCGGACTGCTGGGGCTTTGGGGCGGAGAGTGTAAGCGTTTGAGATGGCCGTCATGGGGGTGATTAACGAAACATTCTCGTTTTCTTATTCCCATTAGTGCTGGTGGTCGTTAGTATGAGCATCAGGTGGAGACCGGTTCGCTTGATTATCCGAGCTTCTTCCACTGCAGTCATAGCAACCTCCAATTGCACTCGAAAAAATGACGCGACCCGTGCGCCGTCCCTGTGGAATGGACAGCGAGCAGGTCGCGTCATTTTTTATTTTTTATTGCTGCGATTAGGCGCTAGTCGGCAATCCCATCAATGTGCGCCAGCAGGGCAGAATTGTAGTACTCCGGGGTCTCCTGGTTAAGCAGGTGCTTGGCCGGCGAAATGACGACCATGGTCGAGCCCGCGATGCCGTCGTGAAGCGAAGTGACGACGTCGAGAGACGTAGAGGTGTCCTGCTTGCCGGCGATAACCAGCGTCGGAGCGGTGATCTCGGCGAGGCGCTCGCGGGTATCGAAGCGGGACAGTGCGCCGCAGGCACCGATGTAGCCGTCATCGGGGCAATCTGCGATCATGTCGCGGAAGCGGGCTGGGAGTTCGGGTGTGGTGTCGAAGCACTTATCGGTAAACCAGTTGCGGACGACAGTATCGGCGAGCGCGACCGTGCCCTTGTCGCGCACGAGCTGGGCCTTTTCCTGCCAGGCCTCGGGGGTGCCGAACTTCGGCGCCGTCGACGACAGCGTCAGGCTGGCCACACGGTCGGCGTGTTCTAGTGCGACGGTCTGGGCGATGGCGCCGCCGAGAGATAGTCCCACAAAATGTGCGCGGTCAACATCCTCCTCGTCGAGGACCTCGATGATGTCGGCGGCCAGGTGACTCATGTCCCACTCGCCCTCGGGGATGGGGGATTCGCCGTGGCCGCGGACATCTGGCGTGATGACCTGGTACTTTTCGATCAAAGCGGCTACCTGCGGCTCCCACATCTCCTGTGTGGTGCCCAGCGAGCCGATCAGGACAACCGTACCGTTGCCCCTGTGGTTGATTGCATGTGCGGTGTAGTCGATGGCCACGGGAAAACCTCCTTGAAGACGTCAGCTGTGTCGGCTGTGTCTGCTATTTCTCGGCGTTGCGAGCAGCTTCAGCGGCAGCCCGACCGGGGCCGTCGTCCTTCTTGGACTCTGCCTCAGCGGCTTCCACGCGCTGCTTCGCCATGGACTCACGAGCGGCCTCCAGCCACTCCGGCATCTGCTCGAGCAAATCCTTAATCTCCGCCGTTGTCAGCGGCTTGTCCATGTCATTCTTCTTCAACGCCGTGATAGTAATGCCCAGCTTGCGGGCAACTTCCGGGCGCGGGTGCGGTCCGTTGCGGCGTAGCTCAGCGAGCCACTCCGGCGGATTGGACTGCAGTTCCGCAAACTGTGCGTGCGAAATCTCACCAGTGCGAAATTCCTCGGGTGTTGCCGGGAGGAAAATGCCAAGTTTCTTGGCTGCGGTTAGGGGTTTCATGGGTTCAACGCTAGCACCCATTCGAGTAACCTTGCGGAGTATGTCAACCCCTGAACCAGCCGTCCTGCGCATCGTGTTCGCCACCGGCACCAGTCCCGAGAAGTGGTTTCGCCGCTTTAGAGATCGGATTCCGGCAACACTGCGCACCCACGCCGCCGACGATCCGATGTCCGACCTGGTAGGCGGTGCCGCTGACATGGCGCTGGTTCGGTTAGAGTCTGAAAGCTCGCTGCCCGAGTCGCTCCATCGCATCAGGCTTTACGACGAAGCCTGGGGCGTGGCCTACGAAAAAGAACACGTATTCTCGCTCACAGAGTCCGTGCCGGAGGAGCTGTTGGCGGACGAAACTGTGCTGCTGACCTCCGTGGATGCGGACGAGCTGCGACAGATGCTGCCTGTCGCAGCCACTGGTGCAGGTGTCGTAGTGGGGCCTCGCACGATTTTGAAGGCGCTATCGAAGAAGGCGGTGGCCTCATCGAACTTGGTGGCCGAGGAAGGTGCCACAGATCCGCTGTCCCGGACAGCTATTTGGTTGGTGTGGCCGAAATCAGAGGACGACGAGCTCCGGCAGGAGTTCGTCGGCATTGTGCAGGGGCGTCGGGAGGGATCGACACGCACGCAGCTGGGGCGCAGGAAGTCTGACGAGCACCCGAAGAAGTTGTCGGCCCGAGAAAAGACGCTGGCCAAGCAAGCCCGTCGCAGGGCCGCAAGTGGCGTCGTAAAGCATGCAAAACCCACTGCGAAGGGTCGTGGCGGGCGCGGTGGACGTGCGGCTGGCGGGCGGCCGCGCAAGAGAAAGTGATTTTTTTAAAATATTTTTACGGTTTCGTTCGACGCGCACCGAAAAATTAGCGACACTGTAAGTATGGCAGAAAAGAAGCGCGATTTCACGATCCGAATGATGCGTGAAGAGGACTATCCACAGATCCAAGAGATCTACGAGATTGGCCTTGATACAGGACATGCATCGTGGGAACATTCGGCACCCGAATGGGACGAATTTATCGCTCTAAAGCGCGTTGACCTGTGTTATGTCGCAGTCGATGCGGAGAATCCAGACAAGATTTTGGCATGGGCCTCAGCCGCGCCAGTGTCTAAGCGTCCGATCTTCAACGGTGTCATCGAAGACTCCATCTACGTCCACCCGGACGGCCAGGGGATGGGGCTGGCAGCGACGATGCTGCAAAAGCTTATCGACGATGCCACGGAGCGCGGCTGCTGGTCGATTCACTCGTGGGTTTTCCCGGAGAATGTGGGATCGCTAAAGTTGCATCGAAAGCTTGGCTTCCGAGAAGTGGGCATCTACCATCACATGGCCAAGATGACCTACGGCCCGATGGCGGGGCAGTGGCGTGATGTCATTATTCTGGAAAAACTGCTGGAAAAGCCGGAGGAGCGTGCGCTGAAGCGCGTCCAGGAAGAAGCAGAGGCCGCCGGCGAGCCGAACCGTCCGATTCTGGAAAAGCTTGACCGCGCCGACGGCCAGGTGGGGGCGTAGTAGGAGGCTGTCGAGGTTTTACTCGACGGTCTCCTTCAACGGATCCTCACGGACGAAGAACACAATGATTGCCGCCAGGACAATAACTGGCGTCAAGTACAAGAAGATCGGTGTCAATCCATCGTTGTAGCTGGAAATCAGCGCTTCGTGGATTGGCGCCGGCAAACTATCCAATACCTGCGGAGTCAGGGAACCGATGGACTTGGAGGAAAAGCCCTCCGGTTCCATTTGCTTTGCGAACTCCGCGGCAGCCTCGGGGGAGGCGGCCTTAATCTGCTCGATGGCAGCCGGGACACGCTCGCCGGCCAAGTCCTTCATGCGGTGGATGAAGATCGAGCCCACGATGGAGGAGCCCACCGCGCCACCAATCTGGCGGAAGAAGTTGTTAGCTGCTGTAGCAGTACCGACCATTGCCACCGGGAACGAGTTCTGAACAATCAGAACCAGAACCTGCATACCGGTACCCAGACCAAAGCCCATGATGAACAGGTAAATACCGAGCTGCCACAGCGGCGTAGAAGGCTCCAGGGTGGACAGCAAGTACAGCGACACAGCCATAATCATCAGACCGATGAACGGGTAGAAGCGGTACTTACCGGTGCGCGAAATAACCTGGCCCACACCAATTGAGGTCAGCAGCATACCGACCATCATCGGAGTCATCATCAAACCGGCCGCAGTTGGCGACATCGAGTGCACCATCTGCAGGTAAGTCGGGATGTAAGCCATCGTGCCGAACATCGCGATACCGAGAATCAGACCGGAGGAGGTCGTCAGCACGAAGTTCCGGCTGTGGAACAGGTGCATTGGGATTAGCGGGTTGGAGACGCGGGTTTCAGTGAAGAAGAACAGCGTCCACGAAATTGCCGAAGCAATGACCAGCGAAATGATGGTGCCCGACGTCCACGCATACTGCGTGCCACCCCAGGTTGTGGTGAGAATTAGCGTGGAGGCAGCAGCGGTGAGGAACATCGTGCCGATGTAGTCGAAGTTGCCCTCGCTCTTGCGGCGCGGCAGCTTCAAGAAGGCAGCGGCAGCGACCAGTGCAATCAAGCCCATCGGGACGTTGATCCACAGACCCCAGCGCCAGCCCGGGCCATCGGTAAACCAACCGCCCAGCACCGGGCCGAGCACGGAGCTCAGGCCAAACACAGCGCCCATGATGCCCATAAACTTACCGCGCTGACGTGCAGGGATAACCTCAGCCAGAATGGACTGAGAGGAGACCATCAACGTACCGCCAGCAAATCCCTGGAAGGCACGGGCAGCAATGAGAAGGCCCATCGAGTGGGTGATGGCGCCGATGACGGAGCCCACCATAAACAGGACAATGCCCATCATGAACAGGCCCTTGCGGCCAATCATGTCACCGAGCTTGCCGACAATCGGCATTGCCACAGTCTGTGCCAACAGGAACGCAGAAATGACCCACGACATGTGGTCGACACCGCCGAGCTCGCCGACGATGGTCGGCAGCGCGGTGGAGAAAATCATCTGCCCCAGCGAGCTCATCAGCATAGTGAGAATGAGCGCGAAGAAGATGATGCCCAAGTGTGATTCGTTGTCAGAAACCGTAGTGTTGGTTTCGCTTTGGACAGTGGTGTTACTAGCGGTCACTAATCCTCCTCCTAAAATTTGTAACGGCGTGTGCAGCGTCGTGAAGCGGTGTATCTGTATTGAATTCGTCCAGGTGAACGGATGAATAAAGGACACATTCGCGAACAAATCCAACCGACAGTGATACCTCGGCCTCCAGTGGAAGCTCCGGGTGGCTGCGCGAGTTCGGATCTATTTCGAAATAGCGCTCAAAAGCGGAGCGAACTCGGCGCATGGAGTTTCCAAAGTTGGAGATAACCACCGTGGACAGTTTCGGCTCGTTACGCAGGATTTCCTGGATGCGGTCACGCAGCATGCGACGAAACTCGTCAGTAGCTCCCAGAGCCTGATACCTGCGAAGCTTGTTGCGCTTTTCGGCCTCAATGTGATCGAGCATGTTAGCAATCGGGTCTTCGTGTTTCTGAGAGACGAATTGCTCTTCATCCTCGGCATCGAACGACATAATGCCGTTGCCGAAAATGGACTGATCCTTGGAATCGAAATAATTGAAGAATGTTCGTCTACTAGTGCCGGCTCGCTCGCAGATGTCTTCGATATTGACATTGTCATATCCGCGGTCGAGTACCAGCGCAGTGGCGGCATCCGCCAAATTACAGTGCGTTTTGAACCGTTTTAGTTCGCGTAGCCCGCATTCAGGACGCTCCCTGGAATGTTGACCATTGCTTTGTTCTTGCACGGAGTGAAAGTTTACACCCTGTGCAATCATGTGCAAGTTGATGTATCAACCTGGGATTTTCTGGGTAAAGTAGACCAGTTCAGTCTTGCCCTAGTCCCTCGCTAGTGCTCTTTCACAAGCTCGTGCTCGAGCGCAGGCTGCAGTGAAGTGAAACGGAACTCATGGCCGACCTTTGCCAACACCACCGCATCGACACCATCGAGCAAGTCAGGCGCAGGCTGGGCAGTATCCCACAACCGCGCCCCACCATCACCATCGCCGTTCTCACCCGCCGGCCGCGTCTGCTCCGGTCGGCGCACCAACGACACAACCGTGTGGCCCGCGGTCATCAGCAGCGCACGCAACTGCGTGCCGACGGTCCCCGACGCACCCGTCATCGCCACCGTCAGCGGCTTCGGAGAATACCCAAGATAGGAAGAGAGCTTATCGACGGCATCAAGATCACCGGCAACCTTGGTAGCGCGATAAGAAAACATTGACCGAAGTCCCGGTACTGGCACCTTTGTAAAAACGGTATCTACCAGCGCTGTTGCCTGACCTGCCCCCGTAAGACTGATGGCATCTTCCAGGCGATGAGTGTGACGCCAACCAGTAAGCGCAGCAAAGGGCTGGTTGGTTACGACATCTACAAACTGTTTCCCCGGCTCGAATTCTGCGCCTTGATGCTGTGCAACCCATCTGCCGCCTATGGGCAGGGAGAACACCGTGGTGCCGTCGACAAGCGACGACGCCTCAGACTTCGGTGACATCGGAATCAGCCCTGGAGTGAGACGCGTGACCGCGCCGGGCCGTGCGAACCACTCGGCGACGCGAGCGCGCGGAAAATTGACGGTGTGATGGAAGATTTTGTCAAAGGTTCGCAGGCGGGTGCTCATGTCTGCCACGGTAAGGCAAAGTGCGGATTCGTCAAGTGGACATGAAAAATCCCCTCCCAGAAAGTTGCCGTAAAAGCGGCAACCGACTGGCAGGGGACTAGTTTTATCTAGCCACGGCTAGCGTGGCAGAAAACCTGCGATTAGTCGCGGTCGGTGTTTGCCATGTCGAGGACGTTCAGGCGCTTGTCCAGCTCTTCCTCGGTCAGCTTCTCGCCGTCGACAAAGCCCATGTCGATAACAGTCTGACGGATGGTCTTACCTTCCTTGAGAGCAGTCTTAGCGACCTTAGCTGCGTTCTCGTAGCCGATAGCGGAGTTCAGCGGGGTGACGATCGACGGGGAGGACTCAGCCAGAGTCTTCATACGCTCGACGTTCGGCTCGATGCCGTCAACCAGCTTCTCAGCGAAGACGCGAGCGGTGTTGGCCAGCAGCTTAGAGGACTCCAGGACGTTACGTGCCATGACCGGGATGAAGACGTTCAGCTCGAACGCACCGTTTGCGCCAGCGAAGGCGACAGCGGCGTCGTTACCCATGACCTGTGCTGCGACCTGGGTAGCGGTTTCACACAGAACCGGGTTGACCTTGCCCGGCATGATGGAGGAACCCGGCTGCAGGTCCGGCAGGTGGATCTCAGCGAGACCGGTCAGCGGGCCGGAGCCCATCCAGCGAATGTCGTTTGCAATCTTGTTCAGGGAGACAGCAACCGAGCGCATAGCGCCGGAGAACTCAACCAGACCGTCGCGGTTAGCCTGAGCCTCGAAGTGGTTCTGCGCTTCCTTGAGCTCCTTGACACCGGTGAGCTCAATGAGCTGCTCGGTGACCTTGGCGCCGAAGTCAGCCGGGGTGTTTAGGCCGGTACCGACAGCGGTACCACCAATTGGCAGCTCGCCCAGACGCGGCAGGGTGGCCTCGATGCGCTCAATGCCAGCCTCAATCTGGCGAGCGTAACCGGAGAACTCCTGACCCAGGGTCACCGGGACAGCGTCCATCAGGTGAGTGCGGCCGGACTTAACAACGGTCTCCCATTCCTTGGCCTTCTTGGCCAGGGACTCCTGCAGAACCTTCAGGCCCGGGATGAGGTCCTTGACAGCGGCCTCAGTGGCGGCGACGTGAGTTGCAGTCGGGAATGTGTCGTTCGAGGACTGGCCCATGTTGACGTGGTCGTTCGGGTGAACCTCAACGCCGTTGGCCTTTGCGATGGACGCAATGACTTCGTTGGTGTTCATGTTGGAGGACGTACCCGAACCAGTCTGGAAAACATCGATCGGGAACTGGTCATCGTGCTTGCCGTCAGCGATCTCCTTGGCAGCAGCGACGATTGCGTCTGCCTGCTCTGCAGACAGCAGACCGCGGTCCTTGTTAACAATGGCGCAAGCAGCCTTCAGCAGACCCATAGCGCGAATCTGCTCGGACTCCAGCGGGCGGCCGGAGATAGGGAAGTTCTCAACTGCACGCTGAGTCTGTGCGCGCCACAGGGCGTCAACCGGAACCTTGACCTCGCCCATGGTGTCATGCTCGATGCGGAACTGCTGCTCTGTCATTCGTTGCCTCTTTCATCTAGGGAACTTGAGTGCGCGCGACAAGCGACTGTTGTCACATACGGTTAGGCATGCAACTCACACCAGTAGCGCATTCGCCTTCAAGTATGAATCAGATTGATAAAAAAGTGGTGCCCTGAGGGCACCACTAAAGGGGTAGTTACTTACAGATCGATGTCAGGCATCTCGCCCTTGCCGTAGTCGATGCTGGCGTACTTGCGCAGCTTCTCCAGGGAGTGGAAAGCCTCGATGCGGCGAATGGTGCCAGATTTGGAGCGCATAACCAGGGAACGGGTCCATGCACCGTTACCGCGGTAAGCGACACCGCGCAGCATGTCACCGTTGGTGACACCAGTGGCAACGAAGTAGCAGTTGTCGGATGCGACCAGGTCATCGGTGGTCAGAACACGAGAAAGGTCGTGTCCAGCGTCGAGAGCCTTCTTAATCTCAGCCTCATCGCGCGGATGCAGTTTGCCCTGGATTTCGCCGCCCATACACTTCATAGCGCATGCAGTGATGACACCTTCTGGGGTGCCACCGACGCCCATCATGATATCAACGGAGTTCGTGTTCTGAGCTGCGGCAACAGCACCTGCCACGTCGCCATCGCCAATCAGACGGACCTTGGCGCCAGCTTCGCGGATATCGCGAATCATGTCAGCGTGGCGCGGGCGATCCAGTACGACAACAGTGACATCTTCCGGGCGCAGCCCCTTTGCCTTAGCGACGACCTTGATGTTGTGCTCAACCGGAGCTTCAATGTCAATCTTGCCGGCAGCTTCCGGGCCAACGGCAATCTTATCCATGTAGAACACTGCTGACGGGTCGTACATGGAACCGCGGTCTGCAGCAGCAAGAACAGCGATGGAGTTCGGGCGCCCCTCTGCCATCAGTGTCGTGCCGTCAATCGGGTCAACTGCAATGTCGACGGCAGGGCCTTGGCCGTTGCCGACCTTCTCGCCGTTGAACAGCATCGGAGCTTCGTCCTTTTCGCCCTCGCCAATAACAACGACACCGTTCATAGCCACGGTGTTGATGAGCTGGCGCATGGCATCGACGGCAGCGCCGTCGCCCTTTTCCTTCTGACCACGACCGACCCACTGACCAGCTGCCAGTGCAGCGGACTCAGTAACTCGGACGAGCTCCATCGCAAGGTTGCGATCTGGTGCTTCAGGATTCGAGGCGTTCATTGAATTCTGGCCCTTCCGTCGTTTTTTAGAAACTCTTTTGAGGTTTGAGAATGTGCTGGGAGACGCCACGCCAGGAAACTGGGTTTAGCGCTGCAACAATTTCTATTAAACGATGTTTGGCGCATCCGTTTTAGCGCCATTGCATCTGTTACTAGTGTTCCACCTTTTTTATGTTCAGGGGTGGACGCAGTGCCAAAGTGGGGGGAGCTTCAGGGCTAAACCCCCACATCACACGGGTATCAAAAGTTTGTTCTGGCGTCGGTTCGCTTGACGACGTCGATAGCGTCCGTCATCGACTATTGCCAGCCATGGCTATCTGGATGCAACAGATGACTAGGTTCGTTGCGGGGCCTTTGGCATACTTGAGCGCGTGGCGAATGAGAAACCTAGGATTTTGCAGGACAGTCGAGACATGATTCTCACCCTCGTGGTGATGTTCCTTGCGGTAGCTGTCACCATCGGCTTTACCGGCCTGTGCAGTTTTAACCCCGGGAAGCCGGAAAACGGTCCGGTGCACGAGGTTGATGCCGCTCCATTCGTGAACATGGAGGCTCGGCGCGTGGATTATCCAGTTCGCCTGCCGAAGGTGCCTGAGGGCTGGACTTCAAACTCGACCCGCGCGGGTATGGCGGCGGGGAAACAGACGACCATTATTGGGTATGTCACCGCTAGCGGAGCATTCGTCCAGGTCACGCAGACAGATGCGGAAGCTGGCCAGCTGCCGGATGACGGTAAGAACCGTCTCCGCGACGGTACCACTGACGTGGAAGGTACAACCTGGACTAAGTATGTTCCGGCTGAGGACAACGTGCGTCGCGTATGGGTTGGGGACCTCCGTGACTCCCGCGCAATTATCGAGGGCACTGCCAACGACGAGGAGTTCACACAATTGGCGGCGGCTTTGCAGAAGGCCGAGCCAATCGATCCGGACGCGACAATGCCGGATTTGTCACAGCCGCAGCAGACTGCGTCCGAGGCGCCGTCCGCACCAGCAAAGTAAGCCGAGTAGAGCACTCACCTGGTTTGGTAATCCCAACTAGGGCTATAAAATAGCTGAACTCAGCTATCAGCCAGAAGACGAGAAACGATATGAACTGACGATCGTTTCTCGTCTCTTTTTAGTCCTCATCGCCCACATTCTCGGCAGAAGCCGAGACATCCTGATTCTTGCTGGCCAAGGCAGCTTCAACCTTTGCCCGGGCGCCAGCCAAATGCTCCTCGCAGCGGCGGGCCAGCGCCTCGCCTCGCTCCCACAGCGCCAGGGATTCATCCAGGCTCATCTGTCCGAGTTCTAGGAGCTTGACGGTCTCGACCAGCGCATCTCGAGCCTGCTCGTAGCTCAGGTTCTCTACCGGTACCTGTTCCTCCGAAGAGGGAGCCTGACCCGCGCCGAAAACATTGTCATTCATTAGCGAATACGTCCTTCACATCTAGTAGTTAAAGCTTCAAGGTTGGAAAAGTCATTGCTTACTAATTCGCCGGCTTCGTAGCTAGCGTCGCTGCAGAGATGGAGCCGTCACTGACGCGAATTCGCAGTTGGGAACCCATCGGAGCATCTGCAATAGAGGTCACAATCTGTGGTTCCGGCTGAGTAGCCGACTGTGCCTGCACGATGGCATAGCCGCGAGCGAGTGTGGCAGAGGGGCCAAGTGCTGAAACCTTGCCTCGCAATCCCGATACCACTGCTTCCTCGCGTTCCAGACTGCGGTGGATGAGAAAACGCAGCCGATCCACTTGCGCCGTGACAAACTCTTCACGCACGCGGATGGGAGTGAGCGGATCGCGCAGTACCGGCCGCGACGTCAAATCCCGCAGAGTCGCTACTTCACGGTCAACCCATCGCCGCAGAGATGCCGAGGAGCGCTCACGCAGCTGTGCAATGAGGCGGCGTTCCTCAGCAGCATCGGGCACTGTTTTCTTGGCTGCATCCGTCGGTGTGGCAGCACGTAAATCAGCGACGTAATCCAACAGCGGAGTATCCGGCTCGTGCCCGATTGCAGAAACCACCGGTGTCGTCGCCTTACTCACCGCACGAATCAGCGCCTCATCTGAAAAAGGCAGCAAATCTTCGACACTTCCACCGCCACGGGCGGCGATGATGACATCGACCTCCGGGTCGGCGTCGAGCTGTGCCAGCGCCTCAATGATCTCCGGAACAGCCTTGGCTCCCTGCACAATTGTGTTGATTACCCGGAAATCCACCTCGGGCCAGCGGGCACCCGCGACCGAAAGCACATCGCGTTCAGCCGCCGAACCGCGACCAGTAATCAACCCGATCTTGTTGGGGAGGTAGGGCAGAGGGCGTTTCAGCCGTGGATCAAAAAGGCCTTCCGCCGCTAGCGCCTGGCGCAGCTGTTCCAGCCGCGCCAATAGTTGCCCCAACCCCACGGGTCTCCACTCCGTAGCCCACAGGGAAAACTGCCCCCGCCCGGCATAAAACGCAGGCTTGCCCAAAACCACTACGCGGTCGCCGTTGCGCAACGGATTATTGCGCAGAGCCGCCGTAGAACAAGTCACCGACACCGAAAACTCCGCGGAGGTGTCACGCAGAGTGATGTAGGAGAGCTTCCAGCTCGGCTTGGAGTTGACCTGGGCGATTTCCCCCTCTACCCAAATCTGTCCAAGGCGCTCAATGTAGTCCTTGACTAACTGGTTCAGGCGTCGAACCTGAACCGGTTTCTCGGCCGACGTTTCCAATTTCGACATACATCAACACTTACACGATGGGGCGGATCGCCCTGCTAATAAACGCACGTTGCCCACAGGCTAAATCTGCCTGTGGGCAACTGTGACGGTAAAAGTGCAAGCCCGAGCTACTTGCGGTAACGAGACCTGGTATCGCGCCCGGTTATGCGCTCCTGGCGAGGGCGCTGCTGTCGCGGTGGCCACTCCTCGGTGCGGCGGTGGTTGCTCCCCGGGCGTGCGGGGCTCTGTTGAGACTTTTCGGACCGAGACTCCGGCGAAGACTGTTCTCCCCACATCCGTGCCGTTCCTGCCGCTTGACGACGGGGAAACTCCTGCGTTGGCCGCTGCGGTGCGTTTGGCCGTTCAATCGGACGACGAGGCTGCTGTCTGGTCGAGTTTGACGAAGTGGAATCCTGAGTGAACTGCGCCTGTCCCGGATGCGGGCGAGACTGCCAACGGGATGTTGGCTGCTGGGCCCGCTGTGCGAAATTCGAGCGCTGCTGGGCGCGCTCCCCAGAGCGGTCAACTGGTCGCTCACGCAGTTGCTCGGCGTTGCGCGATGCCGAGCTGGCGCTCGCTGCCGGTCGGGCACCAGAACGAGAAGTCTCCTGCCGGGAGCGTGCAGCCTGCTGGCGCGCCTGGCGGCGAGCTTCGGCATCTCGGATAATGTCCGCAGCGGGACGTCGTGAAGCAGGGCGTTCCTGAGAGCGAGAAGCTACGCGGCGATCAGATTCGGCGAGACGACGGCGCACCTGAGAGCTGGATTCGACAGCGGCTTCGTCACGGTGCTGGCGCTGTTTAGCGGCCTTGCGCTGGGTGTTGAGGGATTTCTCCTGGGTGCGGGTGATTTCGAGGTAACGCCATACTGCGATGATGACACAGATGATCATCAAGATCAGCAGCCACGGGAACTGCTGGATGATGGGATATGCCGAGGTCACCAGGCGAGCGCGTTTAGAGGTCGTCGCGGTCGCGCCACCATTTTCGGGATCGGCGAAAGAACCGGTAAACCACGCTGTGAAAAAGGTGACAAGCGCGAACAAAATGGGGATTTGAGCGACGGTAACTACCAGACCGCGAGGAACCACCAACAGTGTTCCGGCCACGGCTGCCACGGCAAAAGCAATGAAGTAGGGCTTGCCAAGCGAACCGTTGGGAACAGAAAAGAGCAAACCAATAACGCCGGCCAGAAGCATCAGCAACGGCGGCACAAACATTGGCACGCGTGGAAGCAGAGGTTTGTTCCCACTGCCTTTACGGGTTATTGCTGATCTGTTCGACACGAATGCGTATCCTACCGGTTATTAGTGATAAAAACGGGCAAGCCCGGTATAAGAGCCTGCCCGTGTCTTGGAATCTCGCCCTACTTGTTTTTCTTAGAGAAAGGCCCGGAGACGACTTCAGTGACCTTGTGGAAGGCCTTGGTCATCGTTCCCTCTTCCTGCTTGGTCGGACCAGCATCGGGGGAAACCTTACCGGCGGTTCGAGCATCTGCCTTCACAGCGCTCTCTGCGGAACTGTCGGAGTCATCACTGCCCAGGCGGAACGAAGCCAGTCGGTCGCGCATCGCACGGCCGGCAGCTTCAATCTGGATGCCGGAGATTGATCCGGCATCCGTAGCGAACTCAATGTCCTTTGCGGTCTTGTCGCCCGTACGCAAATCCGTGAGGTCGCCGAGGTAGCGGAACCAGACCGCGACGACTGCAGTGACCGGCACCGCCAGGAAGGCGCCGATGATGCCGAAGATACCGCCACCGAGTAGGACAACCAGCAGGACGATTGCGGCGTGCAGGTCCATAGCCTTGGACTGCAGAATCGGGGAGAGAATATTGCCCTCAATCTGCTGGACGGCAATGATGATGAGCAAGACAAAGATTGCTGTGGTCAGGCCGTTGGCAACAAGTGCGACAACCACCGCAATGAAGCCGGCGGTGAACGCACCGACAATAGGAATGAAGCCAGCGAAGAAAGTCACCACGGCCAGAACCATTGCCAGCGGCACGTTCAAAATCGCAAGACCGGCACCGATGAAGACTGCGTCGATAAGCGAAACGATAGCTTGCGTGCGGATGTAACCCGACAGCGTGTTCCAGGAGCGGGTGAGAACCTCTGTGAGGTGCCAGCCGAGGCGACGTCCGGTCAGGCGGCGGAGCCAGGGCAGGAAGTCCTGGCCGTCCTTGATGAAGAAGAATGTCAGCACCAGCATGGCCATCATGGTCACGGCGACCGATGAGACCACTGAAATTCCCTGGAAGACCGTGTTGGCGATATCGCCGGAGCGCTCCTGGAGCCATTGGGAACCCTGGTCCAGAGCGTCGAGGATTTGTTCATCCTTGACGTTAAATGGCGGGGCCTGAATGATGTTCTGGACTTCTTGAATGCCATCTGTGAACTGGCGACGCAATTCGGGGAACTGCGACTGCACAGTTGGCGCGAGTAGCGCGACAACACCGCCAAACACTGCCAGCGCGCCTAGGATGACCGTCAGTGCGGAGAGTGCGCGGGGCCAGCGGTGCTTCATCAGGAACACGGCGGGCGGAGCCAGCACCGTGGAGACGATCAAAGCCAACAGAATCGGCAGAACGCCAGCCCAAATCTTTCCCAGAATCATAGCGCTGACGTACAGCGCCGCTGCGGTGATGAGGAAACGCAGGCACCAACCTGCGAACCACCGGGCGCCCTCGCCAATGACGTCGGCGCGGTCGATGGATTCGGCGTCGTTTTCGCTCATAAGCTCATCGAGGTTTTCAGCATCTTCCGGCAAATCCGGCTGCGTTGCCGCTGACTTATGGGCATCGGAGGGGATAGACAGAGACTGTTCTATACGCAGAGGCTCCGATCCCATTACGTGATCGATAGCGTCTTTTTCGGACTGCGCAGTCCACTCTTCGCCTTCATTGGGTTTATTGCTCACGTATTCATTATGGGGGTTCGGAGGGGATAGGGGGCAACTTCACGAAGTTAGGGCGAGTTCAAATCTGTCTCTCCGAGCCCGTAAGATGGGCAATGTGAGTCTTACACTTGGAATCGTCGGTCTGCCCAATGTCGGAAAGTCAACCCTGTTTAACGCCTTGACGCGCAACGATGTGCTGGCTGCGAATTATCCGTTCGCCACCATCGAGCCGAACGTCGGCGTTGTGGAGCTTCCCGATCCCCGTTTGAATAAGCTCGCCGAAATTTACGGCTCTGAGCGTATTCTTCCGGCTACAGTGTCGTTTGTGGACATCGCCGGCATCGTCAAGGGTGCATCGGAGGGCGAAGGTCTAGGTAACAAGTTCCTCGCCAACATCCGCGAGGCTGACGCGATCTGTCAGGTCGTCCGTGTCTTCAATGATGATGATGTCGTGCATGTCGACGGCAAGGTTGACCCGGCCTCTGACATCGGTGTGATTGAAACCGAGCTGATTCTGGCTGATATCCAGACTATTGAGAAGGCGCTGCCGCGTCTGGAAAAGGAAGCCAAGAAGGATAAGGAAAAGGTCGGTGAGGTTGAAGCCGTCAAGCAGGCTCTCGCTGTGCTGGAAGAGGGACGCACTCTCTTCGCAGCTTCCGATGACGTGAAGCTCTCCGCTCTGCGCGAGCTGCACTTGCTCACCGCAAAGCCGTTCCTCTACGTCTTCAACGCTGATGAGGAAGTGCTTGCCGACGAGGACCGCCGCGCGGATCTGGCCGCTGCTGTGGAACCGGCGGACTGTGTGTTCCTCGACGCCAAGGCTGAGTCGGACCTTCTGGAGCTGGATGAGGAATCCCGCAATGAGCTCCTGGCTGAAATTGGCCAGACCGAGCCGGGTCTGCATTCGCTTGCTCGCGCTGGTTTCCGCACTCTTGGTCT
Organism: Corynebacterium sp. 5QC2CO; assembly: GCF_024580435.1. Lineage (NCBI taxonomy): Bacteria > Bacillati > Actinomycetota > Actinomycetes > Mycobacteriales > Corynebacteriaceae > Corynebacterium > Corynebacterium sp. 5QC2CO. Next base: position 163,245 of record NZ_JANIKI010000003.1, read on the forward strand.
GCAGACTTACCTGACCGCTGGCCCGAAGGAGTCTCGCGCCTGGACCATTCCGAAGGGTGCTACGGCCCCGCAGGCTGCCGGCGTGATTCACACTGATTTCGAGCGTGGCTTCATTAAGGCTGAAATTGTGTCCTTCAATGACTTGGTTGAGGCCGGCTCAATCGCTGAAGCGAAGGCCAAGGGCAAGGTCCGCCAGGAGGGCAAGGACTACATCATGCACGACGGTGACGTGGTGGAGTTTAAGTTTAATGTTTAAGCGCCGCGTCTGACTGTTGGCGAAGGTGTTCTATGAGCATGATTGAGCTCAATGGCACCCTGATTTGCAAGGACCTCACTGATGTTTCGATCGTTGAACGGTTCCTCCAAAAACACGTAAAGCTCTCTCGTGATGAACCCGGGTGTCTGCGCTTCGAGGTCACTCAATCTGACGACCCGCTCGTATGGAATGTGTCAGAACAGTTCACTGATCAAGCATCGTTCGATTCGCACCAAGCGCGGGTTAAAGCGAGCTAGTGGGGTCAGGCAACAGCGCATATTCAACGTGACTACATCATCACAGGGCCAGTGGAGGGAAAGATCGTCGGCTACCGCTGACAAGCTCCCTCCGGCTAGTTTAAGGAGGTGCCGAAGGCTTCCCGACGGAATTGTGCCCATCTATACTGGCGCTCATGAAGACATCGCTCTATGTTTCCTTTCCAGGCAACGCCCGAGAGGCGCTCGAGTTCTACCACGAGGTCTTTGGCGGCGAACTTGACATCATCACCTACGGCGAGCAACTCGACCGCGGTGCACAGTTCCCATTCAACCCGCCGCGCGACGCGGTTGCGCACGGCACCCTGACTGGCTCGTTCACGTTTGGCGGAGGCGACGACCTGCAAAATAAGACCGATGTTCTTGACCGTGGAGTCTTCGGCTTCACCGCAGAGGTGGATTCGGTGGAAGAAGGAGAGCAACTCATCGAGAAGCTCAAGCGCGACGGCGGAAAGGTCACCATGCTGTTCGCACAGGCACCTTGGGGCGCACACTTCGGTGTCGTAGAAGATCGATTCGGGCTGGCATGGAACATCACAACTGGCGACGGAAGGTAGCCTCAGGGGAAGACCGAGCGTCTAGCGTGGAAACGGCGAATAGCATTACCGAGTTTTCAACTGCGGAACAGTTTCCGCCGCCACCTACCCAAACTTCCACTTCCATTGCGTTTCCGGTCTAAGTGCTACGCGTTTTCACCCGCCCCGGTCTGACCTCGATGGAGAGGACCGTGCGTCCGGATGAGAGTCGGCATGGGAACCTAGCCCTGGAATGTCGTGGAGCTTAGGTTCAACGTCTAGCAGTTCTAACAGATTGTTGAGGAGCTCAAAAGCGCATGGTGTCACCCGACAACATCCTGATGTACCTTCTGCCTGAGCAAGAGGCGCAAGTAAAAGAGATCTTTGCGCAACTGGCAGAGCGTGGATTCCCGCAGCAGAATCAAAAGCCCCACATCACTGTGACTTTTGCGCCGACTATGAGACCGAAGGTAGCCCAACGAGCAGCCGAGATTCTCCCACCGCTAATGCCGGCGGAATTTCGCAGAGTGGGAACGGTTATCTTCGGCACCAAGAGTAAGCAGACTGTTGCCTGGTTGCTGGAAACCAGCGACGAGCTGGAAGAGGCCTCCCGCGAAATCAGCCGTCTCAATCCTGACGGGCGTGGCTCCCGTTGGATTCCGCACCTGACCATGGGCCTGAGAATTCCACGGGATATTGTGCCGGACTACGTGCGAGCACTTGACGAAATAACGAACCCGCACTTTAAAACTCTCAACGCGCCACGAGCTGCGTTCTGGAGTCCCAAAGTGCAGGAATTAACGGAGTTTTAGGGAGACTCCAGTACTTGTGTGCTGCTGTGCCTCAGCGATTGCGTCCCGCTATTTCGCAAAAACTGTGGTTTCAGAAAACAGTAGTCTAAGAAGAAAAACTAAGCGGCGTCCATAATCTTCTTTGCCTGGGCATCGAAGACCTCCAAGGCGCGCTTCTTTGCCGCTTCCTTAGACTCTGGAGTTGCCTCTGGAATCTGCATGGGATCCGTCGTGTTTTCCATATTGCCAGCTGGTACATCCGGAGTCGGGGCGGCGGACACCATTACCATTACGCCATTGACGATGCCGACAATGTCGTAGCTGGTGGCCGTAGTATCCGTGCCAGCGGCGTTGATGTTCGCACTGGTCTCGTGTGCAGTGAATTCAGCTGGTTTGATGGAAAGATCCGGCTCCCACTTTTCCCGGTGCAGTATCATTGTGGTCGTCATGTCCATGTTATTAAACATGTCCTGCATCTCAGGAGAAATCTCCTGACCTTCCATGGAGTCTTTCAGAATGTCGGAAGCATCCATCGTAGCCGTCACGTCGGAGCACTTTTCGAGGCTGTCTTCGTACTTCTGGTACGCCTCAGGGTTCTTCAATACTGAGACGCTAACAGTGACGTTCTCTTCCTTAATGTCTGTGTAAGCGCCGGCAGCATTCTCCAATTCCTCAGTTGAGTTGGTGAAAGTGGCGCATTCGGCCGGTTCAAACTTCATTGAGTCTTCCGAAAACATCTCCATGGCATCTTTGAACCCGGTGATTTTGTTTCCGGAGAAGTCTGCCCCTTGAACTTCATTTGTGAGCAGGAGCTGATCTTCGGCTGCAGCAGGAGCTGACCCATCTGCCTTCGTCATCTTGCTGGTCGACTCTTTGTCTGCCTCGCCACCGGCATTGCTGCTTTCTTCCCCCGAGCCGCATGCGGTGAGCAGGGCGGCGCTTGTACAACCTGCGACGACGGTTGTCGCAATTTTCTTCCACATTCCAGAGCTGTGCTGCTTCATGATTCCTCATTCCATCGAGCTGAATTTCAACAACCTATGCAACCTGCCCAGACGTCCTAAGCCGTAGGCAAGCTTTTGTGAAAGAAAGAATACAAGAGCTCGCCTCGGCACGCTTCCCACAATCAAGAATTTCAGTCGCGTCTGCTTTACGACGCTCCGTCGGGCCTCACTGCAGACTGTGCAACCTTTGCCACGGGATACGTGGATACCAGCGCAATAATCGCACCGAAGACGAAAACGGGCACGAACCCGAATTTCGGTGCCGCGAAAGAAATAACAAAAGGAGCGAAGAAGCCAACATAGGTCAGCGAATAGTAGATGGCAGTGGCAGCACCCAGTTCAGCAGGTGGTGCGATAATTTGCACTTCTCGGAGGCCGGAGACCATCATCACGCCGTATGCAGCACCAAGCGCCAGGGCAGCGGGGAATACGCTCCACACGTTTTGGGTGAGTGCGACGATAAGGCTGAGCAGCATTCCGACCGTCGTTAAGCCAAGTCCGAAAATAGCTGGCGGGATAAAGCTGCTGGAACTGATGCGAGTGACCAGTGGTTGCACCAGAACACCGGTGCCCATCGTGATGCAGGCGATGAGTCCTGCGAAGGCGATGGGGTAGCGGGATTCGGCGATTGTCGGCAGGACGACGAAGGACGTGCACGCGGCACCGAAGACCCACGGTGCCCAAGCCGCGACTGCCCACAGGAATCTCGGGCTAAGGGTGGCGGAGGAGAAGAACCGTTGCGGGGCGTCGCTGTGCGCTGCGGTTGGCAGTCCTCCGGAAGCGTTCCATGTCAGTGGTGCGATACAAAGCAGCAGTGCGAGATGAACGAGGTAGGGGATGACGTCTGGGCGGGGAGCAAACTCCGCGACCAACCCGGAAGCCAGGGGACCGAGGGAGAATCCGGCGGAGAGCGCAACGGTTGCGCGCCGGGCGGAAATTTGAGGTGCGACGGGCGCAATCTCTTTGATCCACGAGGCGCCGGCGGCCATCACCATGCCCATCGAAATGCCAACGATAAGACGTCCTACCAAAAGTGATGGGAAGTGGAACCAGACGCCGGTGAGCAGGACGGCTGAGCCAACGGCAGAGGTTATGAGTGCGGGCCGGATGATGGCGCGGCGGCCGAGCCGGTCGGAAAGTGGGCCGCAGATGAGTAGCGCGGGGATGAGCCCTGCGACGTAGATGGCGAAGAGAAAGGTGACCTGGGACTGGTTGAGAGCATCGGTTATTCGATACGCGGGCAGGAGTGGAGCAAAGAGGTTGGCTCCAAACGCAACCGCGAACATACCCAGGGCTACCCGAATCCAGTCTCGTATCACGGTTTCCTCCTGGGGGCTCTCATCTGTGGGGATAGAACAGTGTGGTAACAACAATAGGCCAGCTAACAAACGCTAGCTGGCCTATTGAGTTACTCGGGTCGTCTACCCAAGTTAGTCGCCCTAGTTATTGGCGGCGCCGAAAAACGCGGTAATCGGCGAGAAGAATCCCTTGGACTTCTTTGACTTCTTAGCTGCCTTTGTCCTGCCAAGAATGCGCTCAGAGATGCGGTCGGTGAGGACACCTACCAGCTTGCCGCTGCGGACGACGGGCAGCTCGCTGAGGCGCCCGTCAATAAGCTGGCGAGCCCTGATTGCAGCTGGATCCTCGGGCTTGACGAAGACCTTCACCGGGGTGCCGACGGTGTTCATGTAAGCATCGCGGTCGGCGTACTCACGGAGTGCCTTCAGCGTAATATCGCTGGTCAGGTAGCCTTCATCGTCGACGAGAAAGACACAGGTATCGTCATCGAGACCAGCAAATTCGGCTGCGTAGGTGCTCAGTGCCTCACCGACAGTGATGTCCTCCGGCAGCGCAATGTAAGAATCCGTCATGTGCATGCTTACGGTGTCTGGCAGGAGACTGTATGGGCTGATTGACGACTTCGGCTTGAAGAAGTTGGCGATGGTGTTCTGTGTCTGTGTCATTGTGGATCCTTTTCCAGGTATCCCGGCTCCTTTGCTAGGAGGGAATTTCTGTTGATTGAAAAATTATGGCTCCCCGCCTAAGAGTGTTGGCAATGTAATGCCGTAACTAAAGGTGGCCACTTGAGATGGACCCTTGCTTCGAGAGTCTTTCGAAACTCTCGATAAAGTGCAGGGCAGTGGCCTATGTGGATATAGGAGCCTTACCTAACGAGGTTGTTCGCTACACAAAGGTTAACACAAGGTTACGTACACAGTAAAGAGGAATGAACGAAAGGCTTCCTAGAGGTGGCGGAAGTTATAAGCCCATGAACTCTCGAATTGCTGGCCATTCGGTATCGGCTTGCGCCCGGCCGAGCTCGTAGTTGTGCAGCAGCTTCGACCGCCTCCGCTCCGCCTTTGTGATGCTCATGTTATTGGCATAGAAAACATATGCTTGCCCTTTTCGTTCAAGCTCTGCAGCCCAATCGAGAGAAGCGTTGTAGCGCTCGTGTCTAGTGATAAGTAGCTCAGCCACCATCGGATTACTGCGGAAAATCTGGCGCAGTAGCTGTGGGCGCTTAGGGACGGTGCGGCGGAATCCCTTCGGGCGAGATAGAACGATGAGGAACTTCTTAAAGCCATCTGCTTCGGCGGCATCGATTGGGATGCCCCCTGATGATCCCAGTGCACCGTCGACGAACGGAACGCCATCAATATAGGGCATACGCATGACACCCGGAATCGTCGAGCTGGCGCGAGTGTATTTCATCAGCGTGGGCAAATCTGGGATATCGTCTGGCCCCCAGTTGATGGTCTCGCCCGTATCCGCTCGGACAGCAGAGATCCGATAAGGAGTTGGATTGTTCTTAAAAGTCTCGTAATCCAGGGGCATGGCGCCGTCGGGAAGCCCCGCGTCTTCATAGATGTACTCGGCATCGAAATAGCCGCGTCCGCGCAACATTGGGCGCCAGCCGCTGCTGGCCGGCTGTGCAATGAAGTCAGTGAAGCTATTTATAGAGCGCTGGATATCCCGGGAAAGGTAATTGACTACGTGAGAGGCACCGGCGCTTACCCCACCGACCCAGCCGACATCGATGTCCTCGCGAAGTAGCCGCTCGACGAAAGGTGCTGTGTAACTATTGCGAGTCCCTCCACCCTCGAAGACTAATGCTACATCGCTGACCTGCATTTACATCCCTCCGGTTCTTCTCGCGCTGCTGTCTTTCGGGCGTTACGATCGTTCAAGACTACCCGAACGTCACCATATTGGATTTCGGTTAGCGTAGTTTACGGCGCATCTTGGAGGATGACCGGCAGCAGCCCCTCGCCCATATCTGGGTTCGGCAGTACGCCCTCCGGGTCGTAGAACAAGATCTCCTTGCCCTCGTGGCTCAGACGTCGCATCGCTTCCAGAATCAACGTGCGCCCCACCGGGTTGACAACGCCAACGCGGCTGACGTCGAAGACAACTTCGCTTTCCGACGGTGTGGAAGTAGCCAGCCTGTTGAGAATAATCTCTGCCGCAGTGAAGTTGACGGGGCCCTGAATCTCGATGATCGAGCGGCCATTGCTGACGCGCGTACCGCGCAGCGCACGCGAACCAATCGCATCGGCATCCATGAGATGAAGACCCAAATCTTCGGAGAGCTTCCGGAAAATGGCAATGCTGCGGACGCTATTGCCGTGGTCATTCAATCGCGGCGAAAAGGCTGCGAGTCCCGCCTGTCCAGGCAGCGCGCCCAGCAAGCCGCCGGCGACACCGCTCTTGGCGGGAATCCCGACCTCGGTAAACCATTCACCGGCCTCGTCATACATGCCGGCAATAGCCATCACGGACAAGACTCTGCGAACAACCGCGCGGCCGAGCACAGTCTGATTGGTGACCGGGTTAACGCCGCCGTTGGCCAACACTGCGGTCATCATGGCGACATCGCGGGTGTTGACCAGCACGGAGCACTGTGCGGTGTAGCCGCGGACAGCATCGTGGGGCGTGGTTTCGATGAAGCCGTAAGCTGCCAGCATATGTGCGATGGACATGTTTCGATGGGCAGTGTCCATTTCGCTTTCATAGGCGTCGTAGTCAACGCGGAGCTTGCGGCCAGCCAAAGTTGATAGAAGCTCCACCATGTGCGTCGTGCGAGCCTTCCAGTTGGCACCTGGCTGGCATACGAACTGGTTGATGGCCAGTGCGCCGACATTAATCATCGGATTCTTTGGTCGGTGCGTGCCCTGCTCCAGCGACAGCTCGTTGAATGCCTCACCGGAAGGTTCAGTGCCCACGATGCTGTCGATTTTGTCTGTGCCGTGCTCGGTGAGGGCTGCGGCATAAGTGAAGGGCTTGGACATCGACTGAATGGTGAATTCAGCATCGGTGTCGCCCGCGGTGTAGGTGCGACCTGACACGGTGGTCATGGCAAGTGCCAGGCGGTCGGGATTAGCTTGGGCAAGGGTGGGAATATAGTCCGCTACCTCGCCAGACTCATCGGGGCGGACGGATTCGACGATTTCGGACAGGTAATCTCTGATCGGCGTTTTCATCAGATTTTGCTAAGCATCTTTTCTGGGTTGAAAAATCCCGGTTGAGTCAGTGGAGTCCCGTTCGAACCTACACCAGGCGAGGGCGGTCACTGATACTCACCTCTGTGCACTCTCACCGTGCGCGCCGGAAAAATCGGCATATCCTGGGGTGTGTGAAATTCCTCAACAATCAGTCCGCGCCCTACGAATTGACCTACAGCGATGTCTTCATGGTGCCGTCGAAGTCATCCGTCGGCTCTCGTATGGGCGTCGATTTGTCCACTAATGATGGCACCGGCACAACCATTCCGATTGTGGTCTCCAATATGACGGCCATCTCCGGGCGCCGGATGGCCGAAACCACCGCTCGCCGAGGCGGAATTGCCATCCTGCCGCAGGACGTCCCAGCTGACATTGCCGCTGAGACCATCCGCAAGGTCAAGTCCGCTGGGCTGGTTTTCGACACTCCGATCGTCGTCAAGCCTCATCACACCGCGGGGTATGCGCGCCATCTTCTGCCGAAGCGCGCGCACGGTGCGGCAGTGGTGGTGGAAGACAACAAACCGGTTGGGCTGATTACCGGCCGTGATCTGGCGGGCGTTGACAACTTTGCGCAGGTGGGGACGCTCATGTCCACTTCGCTATTTACGCTTCCGGCCGATATTGAGCCCCGTGACGCTTTCGACCAGCTCACCGCATCCGGGCGCAAACTCGCTCCAGTGGTGGACGCCGATGGCGCGCTGGTGGGTATTCTCACGCGTAAGGGCGCGCTGCGGGCGACGCTTTACAAGCCGGCTGTCGACGCTGAGGGCAAGCTGCGCGTCGGTGCGGCGCTCGGCATCAACGGTGATGTTGAAGGGCGCGCGAAGACACTGCTCGACGCAGGTGCCGACGTGCTCGTGGTCGATACCGCGCACGGTCATCAGGAATCGATGCTCCGTGCTTTACGACGAGTCCGCGCGCTCAACCCACCTGTGCCAATTGCCGCTGGCAATGTCGTGACCGCTGATGGTGTTCGCGACCTGGCGGAGGCGGGAGCCGACATTATTAAGGTCGGCGTCGGTCCGGGTGCGATGTGCACAACCCGAATGCAGACCGGAGTTGGGCGTCCACAGTTCTCCGCCGTGCTCGAATGCGCTGCAGCCGCCCGTGAATGCGGCGTGCATGTCTGGGCTGATGGTGGAGTGAAGGACCCTCGCGATGTTGCGCTTGCGTTGGCTGCGGGTGCGTCCAACGTGATGATTGGTTCGTGGTTTGCCGGTACCTTCGAGTCCCCAGGTGATGTCCAAAAGGACGTCGACGGGCGCATGTTCAAGGAGTCGTTTGGCATGGCTTCACACCGTGCAGTGGAGAGTCGAAATGCGCAGGTAGAGGCCTTTGAGAAGGCCCGGCGTGAGATGTTTGAAGAGGGTATCTCGACTGCGAAGATCTACTTGGAGCCCGGCCGCGAAGGCGTGGAGGACCAGATCGATCGCATTATCTCGGGCGTACGTTCTTCCTTCACATACGCGGGTTCGGCCACCATCGAGCAGTTCGCTGAGCGTGCAGTGGTGGGAATTCAATCCGCTGCGGGCTTTGCGGAAGGAATGCCGAGGGCGACGCGGTAGCCGTCGTCAAGCCTCTCGGGGCTAAACCGACTAGCGGTGCCGCGGGCCAATTGGTAGGTATGTAAAGACGTTGTTAGGACGTGTTTAGTACCACGTGCGAGATTGGGGAGGGGCTGGCGATTATGGGTCGGCAGGTAAGAGAAAACAGTGCTGTAACGGAGTCCGTATTGTTAGCAGGAAACGGTGCTAGAGCAGGAAGCGGGAACGCATTTTTCGCCCGTGTCCGCGTTACTGATTCCGATTTGTGCCCGTGTGGTGGGGGACTCTACGGGCAGTGCTGTGGCCCGCTACACCGCGGTGAGCGGGAGGCGGTGACCGCAGCTGAGCTGATGGCCGCGAGGTACAGCGCTTACGCTGCCCACGAGGCGGACTACATCTGGCGGACGTGGCATCCGCGCTACCGCCCGGAAGTTATCAATGTCGATGACGGTGTGGAATGGGAAGGACTCACCATCATCAATGCTGTCGATGGTGGTGAGGACGACCGCGAAGGCATCGTGGAATTTGAAGCGGCCTTTCATGACCATGAAGGTGTCGGCACGATGCACGAGCGTTCCCGTTTTGTTCGGCGTGCGCGACGTTGGGTCTACGTCGACGGCGAGGTCACGTACTCCTAAGCGTCAGACTTGTTAGACAGAGGCCTCGGCTGCATCTTCCTGGTCAGACTTGTTGTGCTTGCCGTGGCCGAATGGCAGCACGGCGACAATCGCCACAATGATTGCACCCCAGATGGTGCCGAAAATCAGTGAGCCGGTGGTGTTGGCCAACCAGCCGAGGAAGCCGCCGGTAAACAGCTGCTCAAGGTTGTGGACCAGCTGGTAGGGGAGATGCCAGCCCAGCTCGTCGAGGCCGACCACCATGATGTGGCCACCGACCCACAACATGGCAAACGTGCCGATAATGCCGATTGTGTTCAGAACGATTGGCATGGCTTTGACCAGTGCCGTACCAAACTTGCTGATACCGGCTGACTTCTTGGACTGCAGGTGCAGGCCAATGTCATCAATTTTGACCAAGAAGCCCACTACGCCGTAGACCGCAAGCGTGATGATGAGTGCCACCACAATAAGAATCAGCGCGCGATTGAGTAGTGGTTGATCAGCGACCTCATTGAGAGAAATCACCATGATTTCCGCAGAGAGAATCAAGTCTGTGAAAATTGCAGACTTCACCAGCGAATCTTCATTTTGTGGTGTGCGATTGGTCGCCGCCTCTATCCGCTCCTGCTCAGTCTGCTCGGGAGAGAATCGATGCTTAATCTTCTCCCAGACCTTTTCCATGCCCTCAAAGCACAGGTATGAGCCACCGAGCATCAAAATCGGTGTCAGTGCCCAGGGGAGAAACTGGCTGAGCAGCAGCGCAATCGGCAGAATAATGACAATTTTATTGACCAAGGAGCCCTTGGTGATACGCCAAATAATCGGCAGCTCGCGTTTCGGCGAGACACCCTCGACGAATTTAGGCGTCACCGCAGCGTCGTCAACCACAACACCGGCGGCTTTAGCGCTAGCTTTGCCGGCCGCAGCCGCAATATCGTCTGTTGTTGCCGCTGCAGCGCGTGCAATCGTGGCAACGTCGTCAAGCAGCGCGACAAGTCCGCCTGCCATAAAAACCTCCCGTATTGGAGGACGCGACCAGGAGCCGTCGTCGTATCAAAGAATTACCGGAGCAATTTTAACCGCTTTCCCGGATTGACTCTGTGTTGTCGCTAGGGCGTCGATGTCCGGTCGATAGTTCACGTGCTCCTCTGAACGTGGGTACGTGGCAAGATATAGGCCATGAACGCTTCCTTCTCCGAAATCTACCGACAGGTCAATGCGGACAACTCGGACAACACCGGCACCGGGGCAGACACCAGCAATGACGCCCACTCCGAGGAACAACAGCGCCCGGCGCGTCCTCGCATGGCGCTGGTAGTCGTCGACGCTCAGAATGATTTTTCCGCGGGTGGCGCACTTGCCGTCGACGGTGCTGAGGCAGCGTACACCGCTACATATCTGCATGTTGCAGGCACAGCTAACAAATACTCGGTTCTTGCGACCACCCGTGACAATCACATCGACCCAGGCACGCATTTCTCTGAGACGCCAGATTTTGTCGATACCTGGCCGAAACACTGTGTTGCAGGTACCCCGGGCGCGGAAATTCACCCCGGCATGCAGCGCGCCATCGCGTTTTTTGAGCAGCTCAACCCCGGGGCTGTGCGTATCGATGTCACAAAAGGGGAGTACGCCGCCGCCTACTCCGGTTTCGAGGGAACAACGGAGGCTGGCGTTTCGCTTGCCGACGCTCTCCGCGCCTCTGAAATCGAAGAAATCGACGTGGTGGGAGTAGCGACTGACCACTGCGTCCGCGCCACAGTGCTCGATGGCCTCAAGGAGGGCTTTTCCGTTCGTGTTCTGAGCAATCAGGTCGCGGCGGTGGACCCGGAGCGCGGCAAGGCTGCACTGGCCGAAATGGCCGCGGCTGGCGCGACAGTGGTGTAGTGCTGCGACGTTGACCGTCAAACAATCCGCCTAGCCGCTTAGCTAGGCGCCGCGGCAGCCGCCTAGTTGAAAGTCACCATATCCAGGTCGACCTCGCGGAGGTGGCGGTGGTTGGACGCTGTTTCCACATAACGCCCTGCATGGGCGATGAAACCCTCTGCTTCCTCGGCGGAGAGTTCACGACGCACCTTGGCGGGAACGCCTGCAGCCAGCGACCTGGGGTCGATAATCTGATCTTCCAACACCACGGCACCTGCAGCAATGAGGCTGCCAGCGCCGATACGGGAACGCGAAAGCAGGGTGGACTTCATGCCGATGAGGCAACCATTTTCAACCGTGGTGCCGTGGACCAAGGCCATGTGTCCGACGGTGACATCATCGCCGAGAATTGTGGGCACACCTCGGTCGACATGGACTGTGGAGTTGTCCTGAATATTGGTGCGCTGGCCGATGCGGATCGGTGCGACGTCTCCTCGGAGAACAGAACCGTAGAACACGGAGCTATCCGCACCGATTTCGACATCGCCGATAATGACCGCGCCGGGCGCAATCCAGGCGCTGGAGTGAATGCGTGGGGTCTTATCTTGGTAGGTGAGAATGAGCGGAGTGTTCATCATACAAACCAATATAACTGTCACCTGAGGTCAGCGTAAGAAAAATTCTCAGCGAAACTCTATTCGTCGAAGGGTGCAATTCTGCTTGGACGCGCCTACAGTGGGCGACATGATTTTTATCGTTGTGAATTACCAAGTTAAGCCGGAGTTTGCCGACGAATGGATGGACCACGTCGCTGAGTTCACCGCTGCCACCCGCGCAGAGGCTGGCAACAAGTGGTTTGAATGGTCTCGCAGCGTAGAAGACCCCAACCAGTACATCCTCGTCGAGGCGTTCGATGATGACGCTGGTGAAGCCCACGTCAATTCCGAGCACTTCGCCAAGGGCCTGGAGGCGATGAAGCCGCTGCTCGCTGAGACCCCGAAGATTGTCTCGCAGGGACTGCCAGATAAGCAGGACTGGGATCGCATGGGCGAGCTGCAGGTCGACTAATGTCCTCAGACACCATTCGCGATAGCGCAGCCGCTTCCAGTAGCGACACCTATTCCCTGATTGGACGTGGCCTGCGTATTGGCTCCGCTGTGCTGGCCTCTGCTCTCGTCGTTGGTCTCAGTGCTTGTGGGGATAGCGATGAGGCAGCCCTGGAGAGCAACCAGAATCAGTCAAGCCAGGAGCAGAGTGCTGTTGCCTCCACCGCCGCCATTCGGGATAACTTGGCTCAGCTGGCGGCAGATACTGCGGCGCTGAAGACAGCATCGCAGACGCTAATTGCGAAGGAAACGGTCTCGGAAGAGACCCGAAAGATTGCGCAGCAGGCGGAGCCAATCTTTGCCGAAGAGGAAGCACAGCTAGTCAAGACCCTCGGCGTCGATGTCGATTCGTCTGAGACCAAGCTCGACACCGCCACCATGACTCGCCTCGAAAACGAGGAGGGGCCGCACGCAGATATGGCTTATCTGACGTTGATGGAAGGCAGCCTGGATAAGGTGCTCGGCCAGTGGGAAGAACTGGAAAAGCATGGCGGAAACGACCTGCAAGAGTTGGCACGCTCTTCTCAGCAGCAGCTGGAAGATATTCAGCAGGCGCTGGAAAAACGTATGCAGTTCTAGCCGCTGCCCAAAGCTCGTGGGGGGAAATTCAAGTAAAAAGTCCTGCAAAGCGTGCCCGGGGAACCGGGGAAGTGAGTAGCGTGTAAATAAAGCCAGTGCGCTGTGATCGTCGTCAAGCGAATGCGCACTCGGATGAAGCACAATGCTGACTAATAACCCAGAGTAGAAGGTAGGAAAACACGCCAATGGCAAATAGTATCTCGCGAGTAGGTATCGTCGGCGCCGGTCAGATGGGCTCCGGAATTATTGAGGTCTGTGCGAAGGCCGGTAGCGATGTCAAGGTCTGGGAGGCCAAGGAGGAGTTCCTTGAGTCCGGTCGCGCCCGTATTGAAAAGTCGCTGGATAAGGCCGTTTCCCGTGGCAAGCTAGAGCAGTCTGCACGTGATGAGATTCTGGGGCGTATTAGCTTCACCACCAAGCTGGAAGACTTCGCTGACCGTGAGCTGGTCATCGAGGCCATCGTGGAGAACCCGGAAGTAAAGGCCAGCGTATTCTCGCAGCTCGATGAAATTGTTGAGTCGGAAGATGCCATCCTGGCTTCCAACACCTCCTCGCTGCCGATTCAGTCTATTGCCGCAGCTACCAAGCGCCCGGAGCGCGTCATGGGTCTGCACTTCTTCAACCCGGTTCCGGTTCTGCCTCTGGTAGAGCATGTCGTTACTCTGACGACCGGTGATGTTCAGTCGGAGCGTGCGTACGAGTACGCTTCCGAGGCGCTGGGCAAGACCGTCATTCGCGCTAAGGATCGCTCGGGGTTCATTGTTAACGCCCTGCTGGTTCCGTACATCCTCGGCGCTATTCGCATGCTGCAGGACGGCATTGCTACTGCAGAAGACATCGATGCCGGCATGGTCAATGGCTGTGCGCACCCGATGGGTCCGCTGACTCTGGCCGACATGGTTGGTCTGGACACCATCAAGTTCATTGCCGATGCCATGTTCGATGAGTACAAGGAGCCGACTTACGCGGCACCTCCACTGCTCAAGCGCATGGTTGAGGCGGGTCACTTCGGCCGCAAGTCCGGCCGTGGCTTCTACGACTACTCCAAGTAGTCCACGCTTTTAGCCCCGTTTGGGGCGAGTATTGAATTCTTACCGGTTGACGGGCGTTTATCCCGCCAACCGGTTTCTTTTATGCATTTATCAGTGAAAACCCGGAGTCTGAGGGGGAAAGTTCCCACGATTGGCCCTAGCATTTTGAAAGCTTGTTTCTTTTCAACGCGCCGAAACCTCACAGTGCGCTTAACATAAGTGAAGATTTTGTCAGACCTTGGCTTATAGAGCACTTCACAACTGGTGCCTCCCACGCAGCAATCTGGAAAGGAATGCTTCAGTGTCTTCTTTGAAGCCGCACAAGCGCACTGCAACACGTACTCGCGTCGGCGCTGCTACCGCAGCAATGGCAGTTGTAATGGGGCTTACACCGGCAACGGCCGTGGCAGCTCCGGTCAACCCGTTGGCCGAGCTCGGCAACCGCCTGGACTCTGTTTCTGATCTTCCAGCTAATGTGGCCGCTCCAGAAGGCATTGAGCTGCCCGGCGGTGGCTTCGAGGTCCCGGATTCCATCTCGCTGCCATCATCTTCCGATGAAAACACCGACCCGAATGCGCCGAAGCCAACCTCGTATCGCCCGGACCAGATTGCACGCGCGTACCCGTCGGATGCCGCCACCGATAACTGGTTCTACTTCTACGTTGTGCATCCATTCGTGGAGCTGGAGAAGAGCCACCCAGAGGTTATGGACCAGAACCTCGAAACGGTCGTCCGCATTAACAACGCTGCCAAGAATGACCCGCAGGCACAGGAACTCGCTCTCGATGACGACTACCTGGATCCACTGATCAACATCTCCACTGCCTTCGGTGCAAACCTGGGCCAGCACTTCCGTGATGCTTTCGATGAGGGACGCCTGCCGAAGGTGAAGGCACTGCTGTCCGGCAACCTTGCTCGCGGTGGCGGTCTGGTCAGTTCGACCTTCTTCGAGAAGTACGTCTACGGCTACGATCGCCCGTTTGTGGTGGCACCGGAGCGCATCGAGCGCTACTACCGCGAAGGTCAGGACGACCCGTACTCGACCACCCCGTCCTACCCGTCGGGCCACACCAACAAGGCTGCATGGACTTCAACCATGCTGGCCATGATGCTGCCGGAGGTTGCACCGCAGATTCAGGCGCGTGCGTCCGAGGCCGGTCATTCTCGCCTTGTCATGGGCGTCCACTACCCGCTGGACGTCATGGGCGGCCGCATGATGGGCAACCAGGCCGCAGCTGACCGTTGGGCAGACCCAGAGTTCCGCCCACTCATCGAAGAAGCCATGGATGAGCTGCGTACGGAGCTCGAGTACCGCTGTGGCGACACCATCGCCAACTGCGTTGCCAAGGACACTCCGTACATGAGCACCGCAGCTGCCGTTCAGCAGTACACCGAACGCATGACCTACGACTTTAAGCAGGTTGGCCCGGCTAACGAGCCAGTTGTTGTACCGAAGCGTTACGCAGGTTTGCTGGAGACCCGCTTCCCGCAGCTGACTGAGGAACAGCGCAGCTCCATCCTCGCTCAGACTGCAATCCCATCCGGTTACCCGCTCGACCGCACTGACGGTGAGGGCCAGCACGTTCGCATGAACCTGGCTCGCGCTCTGGCCGCCAACGTTGTTGTCAACGCCGATGGCAGCGTCACTGTCACCAACTAAAGCGTCAACTACAAGCGCAGGGCCGCGTCAAGACGGTCCAGGGCCTCCCCGAGGATTTCCGGGGAGGTCGCAAAGTTAAGCCGCACATGCCCAACCCCGCCTTCGCCGAATGCGAAGCCGGGGTTGAGTGCTATTTTGGCGTTTTCAACCAGCCACGCAGCTGGGTCCTCACTGTCAACACCAGGCACGTCACCCAAGTCCAACCACGCCAAAAATGATGCTTGCGGTGGGGTAAAGCGAGCCTGTGGCGCAATAGTGGACAAACGTGTACGCAGAGTCTCACGGTTGGTGCGCAGGACATCGACAAAATTATCCAACCAGGGCACACCATCGCGGTAGGCGGCGGTGGCAGCGGCGACACCAAGAATAGAAGCCCCTTCGCGCACAATGAAGGGCAGCTCCAGCCAGGTTTTGGCATCTTCGTCGTTAAAGATGATTTGCGCACACTTGAGGCCGGCGGTATTCCAGCCCTTCGAGGTAGCAGTCACCGTGATAGTCACGGCCGCTGCAGTATCCGACACCGACGCGGTTGGAGTGTGAGTGCCATCTAGAACAACTGGGCCGTGAATCTCGTCTGAGATAACGCGCGCATCAAATCGTGCTGCTAAATCGGTAATCTCCCGCAGTTTTTCGGGGGAGTAGGTAAAGCCGAGAGGGTTATTCGGGTTACACAAGATCAGGCAACCGGCACCGTCGGCGAAGGCGCGTTCGAGGGCGCCGAGATCCGGGCCGTCGGCAAGCGTGGGAATGCACACGGTCTCGCGTCCCAGCGCGGGACCTACCTGGAAAAACGGCATGTAGGCGGGAGTGGGGACGACAATTGCGGAATCGGGGCGGGTGAAGCGTTCAATTGCGAGCGTGACACCGCGGACGACATCGGCGACTGCAAAGATATTGTCGGGGTTTGGGCGCCAACCGTAGCGTGCTGCAGAGAAGTCCGCGGTTGCGGTCGTAAGCGCGGTGATGTCCTGCGAGAGGTATCCGAACTGTTCGCGCTGACAGGCCTCGTCGATTGCAGCACTGACCGCAGGGCAGGTTGTGGCATCGGATTCGGCGACCCACAGTGGCAGCACGTCCGGGGAATATGCGGTCCATTTGACCGTCCTGCGGGAGCGGAGTTCATCGAGGGAGGGGAAAGTGACAGCGTTATTTACACTCATAATTCCCGTGTATACAGAAAAAGCGGGAAGTCCGAAGACTCCCCGCTTTATCCAGTAGCTACGGCCACATCAGAAGCAGCCGCGGCAACGACCAGCGCTAGGCCAGCCCCAGTGCCTCCTCAGCAGCTGGCAGGGCAGCTTCGCGATCAGCCTTGACCAGCCCCAGGCGTGTGCGGCGATCGAGAATATCGTCGACGCTGAGAGCTCCCTCGTGCGTCACATGCCAGGCGAACTCGGCGCGGGTGACATCGAGACCCTCCGCTACCGGGTCGAGCGGTCGGTCGAGCGGACAAGATTCGATGACCTCGAAGGATTCGGCACCGTAGCGGTTAAACAGCGGCATCGGGATACGTCCGGCAGCGGCAGCGGTGCGAGCGCGGTCGAGCTCCTCCGGCTCGGAGCCCAGCACAGGGATGGTGCGGGTGGAGCACGGAGCAAGCGAAACACCGAGCTTTTCTGCCACTTTGTCCACGGTTTGTTCAGCCATAAGTCGGTACTCGGTGAGCTTGCCACCAGTAATGGAAATCAGGCCGTTCGGAGCTTCCAACAAGGCGTGCTCGCGGGAGAGGTCCGCGGTGTGCGCCTCGCCGGCGTCGATGAGCGGACGCAGACCGGCGAAAGCGCCGATGACATCGTCGCGAGTGAGCGGAACCTCGAGTGCCTGGTTGATGACATCGAGCAGAAAAACGATGTCATCCTCCGGTACCTCCGGAACATCCGGGATCGGGCCCGGTGCATCCTCATCGGTCAGGCCAATGTAGACGCGGTTGTGCTCTGCGGGCAGGACAAAACAGAAACGGTTGGTGTGACCAGGAACCGGTACCGTGAGAGAGCCGGTAGGGTTGCCTAGCTTCGCGGCGTCAAGAACCAGATGCGTGCCGCGAGATGGGCGAATCTTGATGTTCGTCGCTAGGTCTGCGGCCCACACACCAGTGGCATTGACCACAGCGCGAGCCGGCAGCTCGAAGGAATCGCCAGTGAGCTCGTCGATTAGTGTGGCGCTCGTTCCAGAGGCAGTCTCGCAGCGGACCCGGGTCAGGATAGTTGCACCATAGCTAGCGGCGGTTCGAGCGATAGCGGTGACCAGACGTGCGTCGTCACGCAGCTGACCGTCGTAGTTGACGTAGCCGAATCGCACGTCGCGCTTACGGACGGTCGGCGAAAGCTGGCTGACTCGGCGGGAACTGACAGTGCGGGACAACGGCAGGGTAGTGGCGGAGGTGCCAGCGATAATGCGCAGGAAGTCACCGGCCAAAAAGCCTAAACGCGGCAAAACTCGGGTCAGCGGTGCGAACTTATCCATCACCGGCACGACCTGCGGCAGGTTATGTACCAGGTGCGGAGCGGTGACGTCGAGCAGCGCACCACGTTCAATAGCTGAGCGGCGAGCGATGCCGACATTGCCGCTGGCAAGGTAGCGCAAGCCCCCGTGGGCGAGCTTCGATGACCACCGAGAGGTGCCGAAAGCGAGGTCCTTCGATTCGACGAGAACGGTCTTCAAACCCCTCGACGCCGCATCTAAAGCGATGCCGACACCAGTGATACCGGCGCCGATGACCAGCAGATCAGGGATGTCGCCCTTAACGGTTTCCTCGCGTAGACGATTCAAGTCCGCTTGCCGACGAGCTTTGTTCAAAACCGCCGCTGAGCGATCGCGCTGAGGAGCGTGTGTGGCAGTCATAGTCTTTCTTCCTCGACTTTCCCGAAGACGGTAATAGTGATGAAACTATCTGGCGTAAGTGATGAAGTTGTGGAGTGCGTAGTGAGCGTGAACTATTTCGGGCGTACCCCATTGCAAGGCGCTTAGAAATAGACTAAGTTGTTCATTATCAACGATCGGCACGGATATTGATTCAAGAAGTCTTTCTTAGTTGCGAATCATTTCCCGGGATTACAAGGAAGGAGACACCTCGATGGCTATGCACCCAGCGTCCAACCGCTCTGAGTCCATGAACCGAGCTTTCGCTGCTATTGCACCATCACTGCAGATGTGTTGCTGCTGTCTCCAGTCCGTGCCACCCCAGACAGGTCGTAACTAGAAAAGCGCGCTTAGGCATGTAAAACGCCACGCTGTTTGCGGTCGCACGGACGAAATCGCACCGATTGAGCCGACCATCCCACTATCCGGGCATCTTTGCTTGGAATCCCAGGAAGAAGCGACAGCGACAATGACCGCAGCACTTGAATCTTTTACCCTTGACGATTACGTTTCACTGTTTATTTATGACGGCCCAACGTCGCCGGAAATCTACGCCAGCGAACTGGTCAGTCTAGCTCGCTAGCCGAAGCCGGCGGCAACAGGGTTAAATCATGTTGCCGTCGTAACGCTCTTCCAAGGAGCGCGGACCGGTAGCCAACTTGCCCGGGTTGAGGATGCCAGCCGGGTCGAGTTCGTCCTTAATTGCGCGCATGACCTTGGCGAACAACTCGGTGTTCTCCTCGTAGTACTGCGGGCTGTGATCCTGGCCAATGCCATGGTGATGCGTGATGGTGCCGCCGAAGTTCATCATGGCTTCTGATGCCGCAGTCTTGATGTCCATCCACTGCTGGAGGATCTCGCCCTCGGTCTCGCGGAAGAAGTACGTGAAGTACAGCGAGCAGCCGGATTCGTACATGTGTGAAATGTGGCAGAAGACGTACACCGGGGTGCCGTGCTTCTCGCCAGCGGCTTCCATCGCGGAGGCGATTTCGCGGCGCAGTGTAGCGGCGTTATCCCAGGTGGTGGCGGTCTCCAGGGTGTCGACTCCGACGCGGCGAGTCATCATGACATCACGCAGGTACGGCGAGGAGAAGCGGTGGTTAACCCAAGCCATGCCCGGGATGGAGCCCATGCGGACGCACTTCTTGGTCAGCAGGCGAGCGGCCAGGCGCTCACGGGTGACGCGGGCGCCGACCGGATCAGTCTGCGCGAAGCCAAAAATCACCATGCACGGGGTGTTGATGCCACGCAGCTTCAGGTACTTTGTGACCTTCTCGGACATGCTGGCAGAGCCAAGCTGAGTGAGGCCGAACAGCGTCTCCTTCTCGTCGGAGATGCGCGCTAGGTGTGGGATATTTCCGCTCTGCTCCAGCTTGCGCAGCTCCTCGGCGGCTTCCTCAAAGGAGTTGAAGAAGTAGGTGTCGAAGAGCATCTCCTTTTGCGGACGCTGATTCAGGGCAATCGTCACATGCGTGATAATGCCCAGGGTGCCTTCCGAGCCCAGGAAAAGCTCGCGCGGGTTTGGGCCGGATGCCGACGACGGCATGTCGCGGAATTCCATGGTGCCGGCTGGCGTGACGACGCGCATGCCAATCACGTTGCGGTCGATACGACCGTAACCAGAGGATTCTTGGCCTGCCGAGCGGCAGGAAACCCAACCGCCGACGGTGGAGTACTCGAAGGACTGCGGGAAGTGACCTGCGGTGAAGCCGGCCTTGGACAGCTCCTTTTCCAGGTCGGGGCCGAAAACACCGGTCTGAACGGTGACGGTGCCAGCGACCTTGTCGATGTCGATAATCTTGTTAAAGGCGGTCATGGAGACCGCGATGGCCTTACCCATGCCTCCGTCAACAGCCTCCACGCCGCCGACGACCGAGGTGCCACCACCGAAGGGGATGACTGAAATCTTGCGCTCAGCGCATACTTTGAACAGGTCCTCGATATGCTTTTCAGTTTTCGGTAGTACAACAGCATCTGGGGCGACATCGAGCTTGGCTGCGCGAAGGCGAACCAGGTCGGGGTAGGAGCGGCCGACCGCGTGATTGACGCGGGTGTCATGGTCGGTGGCGACGGCATCCTCGCCAACAATAGCGCCCAGGGCTTCGATATCCTCGGTGCTGAGGCGGCTATCGGGGATGGTGACGTCGGCGATATTGCGCGGCGGGTTGTTTGCGTCCAACGACATACCGATTTCACGCTGCAGTAGCTTCTCGCTGGCCGCGGTGATTGGCTTGTCGTTGCCGTCAACACCCCAGCCCCACCAGCGCATGCGGTACGGAATCGTGAGCTTGTTAGACATCCTGAGCTTCTCCTTAGGCATCGGTGCTGCGAGCCTGAACTGCGGAATTATATGTAACTTGCGCAGAAGCACATCTTTACATCTTTTATTATAGCGGTATTGCGTTACGTTTTCTCAAAAAATGTCAATCAATCTTGGTAGACTTTAGTTAGATGCGGAAGCAAAACCGCATAAAGGCCAGATTCGGCCGGTCAAAAGCCCACGTAAAAGTAGGTAATTCTTCGATGAACGCTAACGACAAGGATCTCAACTACCCGCTGGGAACAACTGAGATTCGTACCCTCGCTCTGGTCACTAACCCCCACGCCGGTCATGGCGCCTCGCAGATCGCCTCCGCCCGGGCGAGCCGGGTGTTCGCGGATCGCGGCATCGATGTCATCGCTCTTCAAGGTGCTAACCCCGACGACGCGCGCAAGCTCATCCGTGAGGTCATCGCCGACGGTCGAATTGATGCCCTGGCAGTCTGTGGTGGCGACGGCATGATTAACCTCGCACTGCAGGAGCAGGCACAGACCGGCATCCCACTCGGTATTATTCCGGCCGGCACCGGAAACGACCACGGCCGCGAATACAATCTGCCGCGCGGCAACGCTCGCGATGCAGCTCACGTCATCGCCGATGGATTCTGGACAACCACTGACCTCGGCCGCATCACCAATGAGGCAGGGGACCAGCGCTGGTTCGGCACCATCATGTGTGCCGGCTTCGACTCCATTGTCTCCGACCGCGTCAATCAGATGACCTGGCCACACGGCCGCAACCGCTACAACTTGGCCATCGTCCGCGAGTTCTTGGCTTTTCACTCGCTGCCGTTCCGCATCACGCTGGATGACGATCGGGTTCTCGAAGACCCGATCACGCTGGCCGCTTTCGGTAACACTCGTTCCTACGGCGGGGGTATGAAAATTTGCCCGTCGGCAGACCACTCCGATGGCTTGATGGACATCACCGTCATTGGCAAGGCCGGACGGATTAAGGCCGCCCTTGCTTTCAAGTCCGTATTCGACGGCACCGTTGAAAAAATCGGTGAGGTCAGCACCTATCGCGCTAAGAAGGCCTACGTGGAATACATTGGCCCGCCACGCCAGATGAATGCCTACGCCGACGGCGACCTCATGTTCCCGATGCCGGTCACGGTGGAAATTGTCCCAGGCGCCGGCCGCTACATTGTTCGCCGTCCGTAAAAGAGCGCAAGGAGGTTCTCGTCGTCAAGCTTTCCCGCATGCTTGACGACGGCGCGTTACCCCTTGATTCCGTAGCTCTTCAGGCGCAGACGATCCGCCGCAGAAGCTGAGGCCGTCAGGCGCAGCAGCTCGGCGTAGATACCGTCAGTCTGTGCCAATTCGGCGGGTGCGCCCACCTCGTCGACGTGACCGTCTCGCAGCGTAACGATGGTGTCCACATCGGAAATCGTGGACAGGCGGTGGGCGATGATGACCGTGGTGCGCCCCTCCATCAGCTTGTCCAAGCCACGCTGAACTTCGCGTTCTGCCTTGGTGTCCAGTGCCGAAGTGGCCTCGTCCAGGATGAGCAGGGGAGCATCCTTCAAAATTGCGCGCGCGATGGCGATGCGCTGCTTCTGGCCACCCGAGAGCTTCAGACCTCGCTCGCCGATAGTGGTGTCGTAGCCGTCGGCGAAGCTGCGGATGAAGTCGTCGGCGTTGGCCTTCTTCGCGGCGGCAATGATTTCTTCGTCGGTGGCATTGGGTTTGCCGTAGGCGATGTTTTCCCGAATCGTGCCGGAGAACAGTGACGAGTCCTGGAACACGACGGCAGAGCCAGCACGCAGAGTGGAACCGGAAACCTCGGAGACATCCGACCCCAGCACGCTCAAGCGGCCTGCGGTCGGGGCGTAGAAGCCGAGCAGCAAGTTGACGATGGTGGACTTGCCGCCACCCGACTCGCCGACCAGGGCGATTTTCTGGCCCGAGTACGCCTGGAAGCTGACATTGGAGAGCACCGTCTTGTCCTCTTCGTAGGCAAAATCCACTGCGTCGAAGTCGACAATGGGAGCGCCAATTGCCTCCTGTTCGGCTGCGCGTTCCAGGGAGGAACGGTGGGCGCTGTCGACGGACTCTGCGTCTGAGGTGGAACCAACGGACGCGGAGTCGAAGTCGCCGTTATTCGCGGTCGCTGCACTGAGCAGCTCCGGCTGCGTGCGGGCCTCTGGAGTAAGCTCCATGACCTTGAAGTAATCGCGCGAACCGGCGACTGCGCGCTGGGCAGCGTCGACCAGGAAGCTCATCATGGTCACTGGTTGGCGCGCCATGTTAATCAGCTGAATGAGCATGACCATGGTGCCGATGGAGAATTCTCCCGACAGCGTACGCAGGAAAAGCAGCAGGTAGATGCCTGCGAAGATGATGTTCAAAATGCCCCCGCGAAGGGCATCCATGCGGTGCCACCACGTTGACTGATCGCGGGTCAGGGAGATGGTGCGGCGGAAGCGGGAACCAAAGAAAGCGATTTCGCGCAGCTCCGCAGTGAAGGAGCGGACAACCTTGACTTGGCCGATGACCTCGGCAAAACGGCCACCGGCGATATCGATTTGTTCGTTCTTTTTCGCTTCAATCTTCTGCCAGCGCTTCGAGGTCAGCGCGGTCAGCAGGGTGTAGACCGGGAAAACGATAATTAATAGCACCGCCAGGGGCCAGTAGTGCCAGGCGGTGATGCCCAGTACCGCGCCGACGGTCAACAGCATCGGGAAGAAGTTGTTGGAAAACGCCTGGAGGAACTGCGTGATATTGGTAATCGAGCGTTCCAGGCGGGCGATAATTGTGCCGGTGACCTGGCTGTCGAAATAGCGCTGCGGCAGAGACAGCAGCTTCGCGTAGTAACGGGTCGACAGAATCTCGCGCATGCGCGCAGTCATCACATCGCCTAGGTAACCACCGATGTTATGCACGATGGTTTGCGTCAGATCGGCAATCAGCAGCCCGATGACCAGCCAAATCACGGTGCGAGTGGTGTCGGACATCGCCGCTTGGCTCAAGCCTTCATCGCTGGACACCGCGCCGACGATGGCGTCGGTGGCATCGCGGATGAGGAAGGGGCTAATCAACGACGCGGCGGCGGTGGCCAGCGAACAGACGATGACCCCGATATAGAAAGGCCAGAGCACTCGCGTGGTGGATAGGATTCTGCTGAGCAGACGCACGAAAGACCTCTATCTTACGGGGTGGTGCCCCCGCTATGAATTTACTGCGACGAAATCCCTATCCTAACAGCGAGCGCACAGCACCAAGTGGCAGCGGCAGCCAGTTGGGGCGGTTCTGGGCTTCGTAAAGGCACTCGTAGATGGCCTTATCCAGCACGAACGCTTCCAACAGCACCGTGTCACTGCTGTCGCCATAGCCCTCCAGGAAGGCATCGATATTACGGCGAGCCCACTGCTCAACACGTTCGGTCGCTGCCTCGGTGTCCTCACGTCCCGTCAGCAGTGGGTAGTGAGCGGCGTAATCGAAAGAGCGAATCATTCCGGCGATATCGCGCAGGCGGTGATCCGGCAGACGGCGCTCCTCCCACGGGCGCGACGGCTCGCCTTCGAAGTCAATCAAGCGCCATGAGCTCGGCGTGCGCAATACCTGCCCCAAGTGCAGATCACCGTGGATTCGCTGGACGACGGCACCACCTTCCGGCACCGCAGCCTCTGCGCGATCGAAGATAGCCTGCGCCTTATCCTTGACCTCAGCAATTTGTGGCACCACACCAGCGACGAAGTCCAGGCGAGCGCGCAGGGGAGCCACCAGCTCCGCACCGGTCAGGCGTTCCTTTACCGCGACAGCGGCGGCGAGGCTGCTGTGCACCGAGGCCACTGCTTCGCCGAGCGCACGGGCTTCGGAGGTAAAGTCGGTGCCCAAATCTTCCAACGGGGTCTGGGCGTCGCGGATGGCATCGCGCACCGCGCCGAGAGCCAGCTCCCAGCCATCGACCGAGTTCGGTGCGAACTCTTGCAGCATTGCGGTGGTGTAGGTGTCCTCGCCAATGGTGGTCTCTACCCAGGAATAGAGCTCAGGTACGAACTTGCAATCCGCTTGGGCGAGTGCGGCCAGCAGCTCCACATCGGCATTGGTGCCGGGGTAGAGGCGACGGAAGAACTTGCACATCACGCGGTCGTCGAAAATGACCGAGGTATTCGACTGCTCTACTCCCATGGGGCGGCCGGATTCCGGTCGGGGCTGCTCAGAGCCCGGCACACGCCGCAGTTCCATGCGGCCGAGCTTGCCTTCGTCGGAAAGCTTCTGGCCGAGTGCCGTGATGGCATCCGAATCGATCAGAGCGTCGTAGCCGACGATGCCCTCGGCGCGAACCAGTAGGGACTGCTCGTGACCCTCGGGGACGTCCTCCGCCCAAGCGATGGGCAGCTGATAGGTCGGTGCGGAATGTGCGGTGTGCACCCTCACCAATGCGATATCGACATCGGGACTGCCGGGATTGTCGCGCAGTACGGGGTCAAGCGCGAGGATCTCGACGTGGTCGATGTCAGAGACCTTGTCAGCGAAAAAGCGCATCTTGACCAGTGTGTCTGCCAGCTCTTCGGCAATGAAATCGGCGGTGGGAATAGTCATTTCAGTTCATTCGCCTTTCGGGACTTAAAAGATCACTCTCTATTATCGGCGTTTGTGACGGCATCGGCTGCGGCATCGGCGGCGGTGCCTGAGTGCTCGCGTGATGACGTCACCGGCGCGTCCGATATCGCCTGCGCAACCGGGATTGTCGGCGCCGACATGGAGGCGCTCGATTCGAGGTTTGTCTCTGGCGGCAACTGGATTTCGAACCAGTAGAAACCGTGACCAGGAAGCGTGATCTGGTAGAGATCAGTGCCAATCGTAGGGAAGGGCACCGAACCTGTGAGCTCTACCGGGGTGGCACCGGCGAACTCGGACAGATCCAGTGAGACGGCCGCGGGGTAGGAGGACAGGTTGTTGACGCACAGCAATACTTCGTCGCCGAATGTGCGCAGATAGGTCAGAACAGAGGCCGTGTCGCTGTTTAACTCGCGGAAATCGCCGAGACCAAAAGCCTCATAGCGCTTGCGGACCTGAATCAGTCGACGCACCCAATTCAACAGGGAGTTAGAGTAGCTTGCTTGGTTTTCGACATTGACCGCCTGGTAACCGTAGGTCGCATCCTGAATGGTCGGCAGATAGAGCCGACCCGGGTCGGCCTTAGAGAACCCGGCGTTGCGGTCGGGCGACCACTGCATCGGTGTGCGCACGCCATCGCGGTCGCCGAGCCAAATGTTGTCGCCCATACCAATTTCGTCCCCGTAGTAGAGCACCGGCGAACCCGGCAGGGAGAGTAGCAGGGCATTGAAAAGCTCGAGCTGAGTGCGGTCATTTTGCAGCAGTGGCGCTAGACGACGGCGAATGCCGATGTTGGCCTTCATCCGCGGATCATGCGCATACTCGGCGTACATGTAGTCGCGCTCGGCATCGGTGACCATTTCCAACGTCAGCTCATCGTGGTTGCGCAGGAAAATGCCCCACTGAGCCGAAGACGGAATCTCCGGCGTGGACTCCAGGATCTCCGAGATGGGGAAGCGGGACTGCTTGCGCACCGCCATGAAAATGCGTGGCATGAGTGGGAAGTGGAAAGCCATGTGGCATTCGTCGCCACCGACCTCTGGGTCGCCGAAGTATTCCACCACATCGGAGGGCCACTGGTTGGCCTCCGCCAGCAGGACGCGACCCGGGTATTCCTCATCCATGACCTTGCGGCAGCGCTTCAGAAAAGCGTGGGTCTCGGGCAGGTTCTCGCAGTTAGTACCTTCCCGCTCGAAGAGGTAGGGAACGGCGTCGAGGCGGAAGCCATCGATGCCGAGATCGGACCAGAAGCGCAGCACATCGAGCATCGCTTCCTGCACCGCCGGATTGTCATAGTTCAAATCCGGCTGGTGGGAGAAGAAGCGGTGCCAGTAGTACTGGCCGCGTACCGGGTCGTAGGTCCAGTTGGAGTCCTCGGTATCGACGAAGATAATGCGTGCGCCCGAGTAGGTGTCCGGGTCGTCGGTCCAGACATAAAAGTCACCGTAGGGGCCATCGGGGTCAGTGCGCGACTGCTGGAACCACTCATGGCTATCGGAGGTGTGGTTC
The DNA here is from genome assembly GCF_024580435.1 of Corynebacterium sp. 5QC2CO. Lineage (NCBI taxonomy): Bacteria > Bacillati > Actinomycetota > Actinomycetes > Mycobacteriales > Corynebacteriaceae > Corynebacterium > Corynebacterium sp. 5QC2CO. The sequence goes on from NZ_JANIKI010000003.1 coordinate 190,247, forward strand.
ATCACCAGGTCAGTAATAACGCGGATACCGCGCGCATGGGCCTCGTCGAGAAGCACCTTGAAGTCCTCGACCGTGCCGAACTCGCCGAGAACGGCGCGGAAGTCGCGGATATCGTAACCGCCGTCGCGCAGCGGGGAGTCGTAGAAAGGCGGCAGCCAGAGGCAGTCAACGCCCAGCCATTGCAGATAATCGAGCTTCTCCGTCAGCCCTTTGAGGTCGCCGGAGCCGTTGTTGTCGGAGTCGAAGAAGGCCCGGACGAGCACTTCATAGAACACCGCGCTGCGGTACCACTCGTAATCTTCCTTGGCGATAGTCATGCATCCCAGCGTAATGACTATGCCACTAGCCTGCAGAGAGAGTTTTCCTGCGAGATCCGACAAAACCGCGCGAGACGGCCGTCTTGGGAGATCTCATGAAACACCTTTTAAACAGCCTTGTGTTCCTGAATCAGTGCGGCGAGCTGATACGCATCTGCCAGTGCCAACTCCATTGCCACCGGTGTGACAGTTCCTGGCACCATGTCGACCCGCACGTTCGCCACGCCCGCTGCTTTCTTCAGTGGAGAAATGGTTAGCGTATGCCCTTGGATGCGCTGCCAGGGGACCATGAACCGCGTATGCCAGAACCGACCCTTGGTCACCAACAGTCCCCGGCGTGTGGCCTGCACCTTTTGAAATTTCCAGTCAATTGGGCTGAGCCACCATGCTGCACGCGGAGTCTGCCAGGAGCCCAACAGGTCATCGGCAGAGGCCGGTCCCGCAATCTCAGTCATCAGGTAATCGACGATCGTATCCGTCTCCGCCGCCGGCGCCACGGGCACCAGCGCATTGTTCGACTGTGTGGCGTCCAGGCCATAACCCGCTACCGAGACATCCGCACGAGACCATTTCCATGGGCGCCACCACAGGGGTTGCACCACTTTCATGCCATGAATGCGATCGATAGGAATGGTCTGAGCGCGCGTCGACAACAGTCCGGCGGTAATCGCCAGACGTCTGCTTTCCGACGACATCTTCAGCGTGAAATCCCACGAGTGATTTAGTACCCCGAAAAGGCCGAGCGCGAAACTGCCAATCACAATCAGAGTAGTAATGGTTACTCCGCTGAGGATTTCCACGATGAAGTCGGTGAACAGCGCAGAGACAACGGCCAGGAGGATGAGAGCTATGCCGACGAAAAGACCGGGTCCAATGGCCACGGATGTAATCAGCCGTCCGACATCGACCGGGCCAAAGATGGTCTTCGCTTCGGGCATGCGAGAGGACATGTGAGCGCTGGAGTCGAGGGGCGCGGTGGAGCTGTCGCCGTCGTAAAGCGAACGTGCCAGCTCGGTGTCCAGCTTTTCTACCTCACCCAACACGTCAGCGCGGAACTGTTCGCACTGCGGGGGAGTGAGGTATTTGATTGTGAAGTGTGAATCGGAGCCGCCGGCTGTTTCAATGACAATTTCGGCGAGCCCGAAAATGCGCGCCAACAATGGTTGGTTGATATCCACCGCCTGCACGCGGTCGAGCCGTGCCGCGCGTCGAGAACGCAGTAGCCATCCGGAGCCGTAGCGAACCTCATCGTCGGTGAGCTCGTAGAACGTATACCGCCAGGACAGCCACGAGAAAAATGCAATCAGACCAATAATTATGGCGACCGCACCGGTACCGACAAGGAGACCGAGCCATGCCCAGTCGTAGAGCTGAGTCACGACCGCAACGGCCAACTGCCACTGATTCGCGACTGCGAATGCAGTCACCGCAGCGATTGTGGCAAAGCTTTTGAGCAGCGGAGATAGGGGATGAACTCTATGCCTCATTTAGAGACCCGCCATCCGGTCGTGGGCGCGCTGAGATAGACGAGCGCGCAGGGCGAGCGCTTCTTCACGTGGCAAACCGTGGACGGCTGCATCCGAGCTCGCCGATGCGGTGTTGAGCTTCAGCGTTGCCAGTCCGAATAGTCGAAGGAGAGGTCCTTCATCGATGTCGATGAACTGGATTCGTCCGTAAGGGACGACAGTGACCGAGCGCCACCAGCGTCCGGACGCAACAATGAAGTCGTTGTCCTCTTCGAAGTATCGGTGGGCACGAACTCGTCGACCGATGAGCCAGTAGATATATGCGAAGTAGAGCACGCAGGCGAGGACACCCAACCACATCCACGGAGTCCACATCACAGCGGCGACGACGGCTGCAATCGTGATAACTAGCAGGGGAGCGGCGTGCGCGATTCGCTTCACCTTAGCCAGCGCGGGGTCGACCGGCTGCAGCGCGGAATTCTCGGGGACTAGTAAATCAAGTGGCTCCATAGTTGACAGTTAAACACAGAGGGTAAAGCTTGCGTCTGGCCTGGTGCTTCGGTAAGAACGGTGGCTATGGATCGCAGGAAACTCATAGCAGTACTCATCACGCTGATTACCATTTTGGTCTGCGTAGAGATTTATCGGTACATGCAGACTCTGCCGGCTTAAGTTGCTGGGCTCAGTTGTTGAGCGCAACAGCACAGCGCTAACCAGCGCAAGCTTCACCCGCCTTATTCCCTATGCACCAAAGAGCTGGCGCGGAGCCGCCCACGCATCGATGGCAATGCCCTCGACTGCCTGGGCGTCAGCGCCGGTAAAGGTAGTCACCTTGCGGTCGTCGTTGTAGCGGGGCATGTGTGAGGTGCCTTCGCGGATGAACTCGACCGCCACTTGGTGGAATGGATGGTTGGGCTCTTTCATACCGAAGAAGCGTGCAATGTCGATGCAGTGCGGAGCGCCACTGGTGCGGCCAGCAGGTGCATAGCCCAACCCCTCTCCCGGTTCGAACTGTGCCGCCCACACATCCAGCTCAGCCGCCACGGACCGTTCGGCGACTTTAACAGCGTATGAGCGAATCGCTGAGTCAGAAATGACATTCCCCATCGGACGCTCGGCATAGGCGGTGGCCGGAAATTCGCCGTGGCCGCGATGCCCCTTGGCGTAGCGCCGAGCCATCCACTCCCGCATGGGCAACTTGTCCATCGCCACAACCGGCGGTTCTGAGAAGAACTCTTCGCTGGTGGCAGTCACCATCGTTGGCAGTGTGGGAGCAAAGCTGTCAAAGCGAGGCCCAATTGCGGGATCCGAAGGCGAGGATGCCGACACCAATTTCTGGGCCCGAGCGACCCTGCGTTCGTCGGCACGCGAAAAGACGTCGGTGGACGGCGCACGTCCCACACCGATGCCTGCCAACGTGCGGCGGAGGCGTGAGCCGGACAGCAGCGAGAAGGCCGGCGACATGGCAATGGTGCGTTGGATCTGGCCGCGCGTGCGTTCGTCGGCTGCGAGGGTGAGCGCCAGCGCCGCACCCGCCGATTGCCCCGAGATAGTGATGTTGTCGATATCGCCGCCGAAGGCAGGCGCGTTACGACGAGCCCACTGCAGCCCCAGATACAGGTCATCAATGGCCCGGTAGGTCTCTGTTTGACTGTCGCGCCAGAATCCCTCGAGGCCCTTGCGGTATCCGAGCGAAACGGTGATGATGCCTGCCTGTGCGAAGGCCGTCGCGTCCGTCCAGGGCTCGGAGGGATGCCCAAACTCGTAGCTACCACCGTGAATCCACAGCAATACGGGATAGGAAGCGTCCGCGGGTCCAGCCGGTGCGGTGACGGTGAGAACTAACTCGCGCTCGGGCTCACAGCGCCGAGTGCCCGACTGCGGGCCGTCGGCTACCGGTGCCGACGCGGCAAACGGAGCAGCATCTGCGTAATCGATATTGAAAACTTGTATTGCGCCATCGTGAATACGGCCGGTTAGCCTCCCGCAGGGAGCGGAAATAGTCGTCTCTGTCATGGCGGAAAACGCCTCCTCGTCACGGTTGGTCCTGCCAGAAGGGCGGGGAGTCTGTTTCAGACGGTAGGCTCACTCTGGTTTTTCGAGCACGCTACAGTTGAATTCACTATGACCAATGATGCACGAAATCCACTGTTGACACCGTCGGAATTGTTCTGCGAATTGCCAGATTTTGCGGCAATCGATGACAGTCACGTTCGCGAGGCCTTTAGCGAAGCAATGCGCAGCCATGCACGCGAGATCGACGCCATCGCCACGTCGTCGGAGGCGCCGACCTTTGTTAATACCATCGAGGCAATGGAGAAGGCGGGCCAGGATCTGGACCGCGTTGCTGCTTATTTCTTCAACGTTGCCGGTACGGACGCCACCGATGTCCGCATGGAAATTGAAGCCGAGATTGCCCCGCAGCTCACAGCACACCTGGATCAGATTCGCATGCGCAGTGACCTGTGGCAGCGCATCAATGCCATTGACAGCGTTGACGATGCCGCCAATCCGGAAGAGGCGAAGCTGCTGCTGAAGAAGGTCCGCGAAGACTTCCAGCGCGCCGGTGCGGACCTCAGCGACGAGGACAAAGCGGAGCTCAGCCGCATCAATTCCCGCCTCTCTGAGCTCTCCACGGCTTTCGGCGAAAACCTGCTGAAGGACACCGTCGCGCGCGCCGTGGAAATCTACGACCGCGAGGAGCTCGCCGGGCTTTCCGACGACGCCATTGCGTCCTTCGCCGCCTACGCGAAAAAGGCAGACACAGATGCGCCGTGGCTGATTCCGCTGGATCTACCATCAACTCCGGCACAGCTGGCTGACCTGGATAATCCAGCTACTCGTGCCAAGCTCTACGAAGCCTCGCTGGGGCGCGCGGGTGCTGCCTCCGGCAAGTTCGACAACTCCGACATTGTGCTGGAAATGGCGCGCCTGCGTGCCCGCCGTGCCAAGCTGCTCGGCTACGACACGCATGCGGATTACGTCATTGCCAAGGAGACGGCAACCACTGCGGAGGCTGCTCGAAAGCTCATTGCAGACCTGGCGCCAGCTGCAATTGCCAATGCTGAAGGCGAGTACAAGCGGGTCGCTGATCTGGCTGGCGATGAGACGGTCACGGGCGCTGACTGGCCGTATTGGGAGCGCCGTCGTAAAGCGGAAGAATTCGCAGTCGATACGGAGGAACTCAAGAACTACTTCGAGCTGCACCGTGTCATCGAAGACGGCGTGTTCTACGCTGCCCGCAAGCTCTACGGCATTGAGGTAGTTAAGCGCGAGGACCTGCAGGGATACGCGCCGGGCACGACCGTGTGGGAGGTACGCCAGGGCGGAGGCGAGACCATCGGCCTGATTATTACGGACTACTTCTCGCGCCCGACTAAGCGCGGTGGTGCGTGGATGAGCTCGTTTAGGGATCAGTCCCGTCTGCTGGGGCGCCTGCCAGTCGTGGTCAACGTGATGAACATCGCCGAAACCGAGCCGGGAACCCCGGTGCTACTGACGCTCGACGAGGTCACCACTGCATTCCACGAGTTCGGGCACGCCCTCCACGGTCTGCTTTCCGATGTCACGTACCCGACCTTCTCGGGCACTAACGTCCCGCGCGACTTCGTGGAATTCCCCTCCCAGATCAACGAGAACTGGGCGCTTGAGCCGTCCATTCTGGCCAATTACGCCGTCCACGTTCGTACCGGTGAGCCGATCCCGGCCGAGCTAGTCGAGTCGGTGAAGAAGGCCCGCACCGCTGGTGAGGGATTTGCCACGGTTGAGTACCTCGCCGCGTGCGCCATCGATCTGGCCTGGCACAGCCTCACCGAGGAGGAAGCAGCTCAGGTCACTGATGTTGATGCCTTCGAAGCGGAAGCACTCGCCGAACTCGGCCTCGACGTTCCCCACCTGGCTCCGCGTTACCGCTCCCGCTACTTCAACCACATCTTCGCCGGCGGTTACTCGGCGGGCTATTACTCCTACCTGTGGGCAGAGGTGCTCGACGCGGACGGTTTCGGTTGGTTCACCGACAACGGCGGTGCCACAATCAGCGGCGGTAGCCACTTCCGCGAGGAGATTCTCTCCCGTGGTGGCGCCATCGATTTTATGGCCGCCTACCGTGCCTTCCGAGGCCGCGACAAGGACATCCAGCCGCTCCTCGAACGCCGCGGGCTGTCGGGCACTGATGCCTAGCTTCACGCTTTACGACGAGCGCCGCGACCGCCGCCCACTGGTTATTCCGGTCACCGGCAGGGTAGGTTGACACTCATGGCAGAAGCATTCGACAGGGTAGGGCAGTGGCTTATTCAATTGCCACTGCTTGCGCAGGTCAGCGTGCTATGCGCGGTTCTGCTGGTAGTCGGAGGGTTTGTTGCTTTCGTTCTCGTTGGCGCAATCGATGTTGTCAGCGGTCATCTGTGGCAGAGGTCGGTGCGCCGGCGGGAGCGCTCGCAGGAGCGTCGAGGAGCGGACAGCGAGAGCTAGCCGATGAGGTAGTGGCCTTGCGGATAGCTCACCGGGAGGCCCGATGAATTGAGCTGGGACGAGCCCCCTTTAAGTGTTGGGTCGCTATCGCTGCCCTAAGGTATGTCTTAAAGTATTAGGAAATTTGCCCAACAGGCTAGAGTTGGGTAGTTCGCAAATATTTCGCAGTAGGGAGCTGAGTTAGCATGCATCGGTCGAGGCACTCGAAGGTCCTACTTGCCCTAATCGTTTTGCTTCTTCTCATCCTCATCGCTGGTGCAGTCACCGATTTCCAGTTTTAGCCTCGGTTTTAGTGCCGGGCACATAACCTGAAAGATCGGTGAACAGCAAAAATGAGGGATTAATCGCTCACGAACCAATTAACGCTTGAATCCGGGGAAGCGAGGCAGGTCCTCGACAAGCACGGCCTTGCCCTCGGCATCGGTTAGCGGAATGCACCAGTTCGGGTATTGGTCGTGGCTCGTGCCCGGCTGGTTCTGAGTACGACGATCGCCGACCATGTCCACCAGGGCCTCACACTTCAGCGCGGATGGCGTCTGGTCGAGGAAGCGGTGCAGGCCCGTGACCAGTGCGTCAATTGGTGGCAGATTATCGCGAGTAAGGGACTGAACATCCATGTCCGCAGCAGCCGTGTCACCAAAGCACCCAGCTTCCTTGGCAGCGCCCAAAACCTTTCGAATCCACTCGAAGTCCCGGCGATCTTCCTCCGCGACGTCGGAAAGCAATAGCCCCAGGCGTTCCCGTAGCTTGATGTGCTCGCCTGCGAGGTAGCCTGCCGTCGGCGGCAAATCGTGCGTGGTGACGGAGGACAGGCACAGGCTGCGGTAAGCGCTCGGTGGTTTCGGCTGGTCGCCCTCGGATTCAAACCACACAATCGAGGTGCCCATGATGCCCCTCGAAGCCAGATAGTCCTGCACCCACGGCTCGAAAGTGCCCAGGTCTTCACCTACGACGACGGCCCCAGCGAGCTCGGCCTCAAGCGCGAGAATGCCGACCATTGCCTCGTGGTCGAAGTACAAGTAGGTGCCGTTGACAGGGGACTCCATCCGCGGCATGACCCAGAGGCGGAACATACCCAGCACGTGGTCAACACGAATGCCACCTGCGTGGCGAAGGATTGTGCGCAGCATGTCGCGCCAGGGGCGGTAGCCGGCCTCGGCTAGCTTGTGCGGGTTCCACGGCGGCTGCGACCAGTCTTGACCGCGCTGGTTAAAACCGTCTGGCGGTGCGCCAACAGAGATAGCCGGAGCGAGCCAATCAGCGAGGTTCTCGGCATCCGCACCGCCGGGGTGCACGCCGACAGCAAGGTCGGCCATGATGCCGATGCGCATACCCGCATCCAGTGCGGCCTCTTGCGCCTGACCGAGCTGCTGATCGAGAATCCACTGCACCCAGAGGTGGAACTGGAAGATTTCCTCCCGCAGCGATTCGACATTGGCGTGGTTGCCCAACGGTGGAACCAACTCGATCCCGTTTGCGGTTGCGGCACCAGAATCAGAAGCGGTAGCGCGTGCAGCATCGCGGGCAGCAGTGCGGTCTGCGAGCTCACGCTCGGTGCACCACGACGCGTAGTCGTAAATGCCACGGCCCTCGGCCACCAGCCAACGGTCAAATTCCGCCTGGCGTGCGCTGGACAGGGGGATCTTGTGAATTGCCCGCAATACCTTGAGCTTTGCAGCGTAGATGGGGTTGCGGTCAATCTCATCAGAACTGTGATTGAGCTGGTGGAAAGAGTCCGCCAACGCACGGGCTTCATCGGCCTCGTCCTTGTCCAGGTACCCGAACTCGTCTATAAGCTCTGGACGAGCGTACAGCGGATTGACGTAGCGACGCGTGGTGGGCAGGTAAGGCGAATCTTCTACCGGAGGCAGTGGTTCGGCGGCGTGCAACGGATTGATGAGGACGAAATCAGAGCCCGCGTGCTCTGCACTGACCTGTGCCAAGTCGCCGAGGGTGGCGAAGTCGCCGATACCCCAGCTGCGGCTGGAGCGTACCGAGTACAGCTGTGCCATGACACCATGCGCAGGATTCTGCACGTACTTGTCGGCAGTGGCGAGACGGTTGGGGGTTACGGCCAAATCACACTCAGCGACGTGGTCGTCGTTGACTGCCCGCAACCGGTGCCAACCAAGTGGCAGATCCTCTGGAATTGCGAAGGCGGCTTCTCCCATCAACGCATCGCCGACCTGGCGAGGTGGAACCAAGTGGTGCACCTGTGCGCAGGGCCATTCTGCGCCGTCCTCCAGTTGCACAGTCACGCTGACATTGCTGCCGTGCGGTACATGAACCAGAACTCGGTGGAAGATACCCCGGCGGGTAACTACCACGGGTGGCAGAAGTCGAGACCACTGCGTGTCCGCCCACTCACGACGGGCGTCGTTGATTTCGTCATCGCTGGGGTTTGGGCCCAAATCGATGTCGAGGGCAGCGAGAGTTTTCAGCACTGTCTCACGAGAGACGTGCACTAGTTGACCCTCGGTGGAGTAGTAGGAAACCCCAACTCCGACATCTTTAGCGAGGTCTGCGAGTGGAGAGGGAAGGGGAGGATTGGAAGCTGCCTGTGTCACGCTTTCCATCATGCCAGTTTAGAAAAACTTTGCCAGTAGTAAGGTAAATCACTTCGTTATCGAAATATTTACTGAAATCACAACGTCGCCGGGTTTGATGTTCTAAGTTGATTCCTAACGAAACCAACGACAGGCAGAACTACCGAAAGTAGGGGTTTGTAACTCGATGCGTGAATATACTACCGAGGCGAAATACGTCATCGGCGAGGACGAAACGATTATTACCTCGCTGCAGGAGCTGGTGCAGAAGCGCCCGAAGCTGGTGCTTTTCACCCGCCCCAAGAACTTTGAGTGGGTAAATGTCACCGCTCAGGAGTTCTATGACGAGGCAAAGGGGGTCGCTAAGGGGCTAATTGCCAACGGTGTGCAGCCGGGCGACCGCGTAGCGCTGCTCAGTGAGACTCGCTACGAGTGGAACCTGATCAATACCGCTATCTGGATGGCAGGCGCTGCTGTTGTCCCGATTTACGGCTCTTCTTCGTCTGGCCAAATTCGTTGGATTATTGAAAACTCCGGTGCTGTTTTCGCATTTACTGAGTCGCGTGAGCACACCGACCGCATGAAGCCTCTGCTGGTCGAAAAGGGTACCGAGAACCCGGAGGGCGAGTCCCAGCTGCGTCGTGTGCTGGAGATTAACGCTTCCGCTACTGACACCATTAGCTACGAAGGCCGTGACATTGACGGCGACGAGGTCGAGCGCCGCATCAAGGACACCAAGGCCGACGACCTGGCAACCGTGATCTATACCTCCGGTACCACTGGCCGCCCGAAGGGCTGCGTGCTCCTGCACAGCAACTGGCTGGCGGAGGCTCGCGCCATCCTCACCAACGAGATTGGCCTGATTGCCCGTCCGGGTAACCGCATTCTGACCTTCCTGCCATTGGCGCACGTGTTGGCTCACGCAGTGTCCCTGGCTTCGATGATCGCGGGTGCTACCCAGTCTCACTGGGCTGATACCAAGACTGTCACCCTGGAGTTCCAGCGTTCTCGTCCGCACCTGATTCTCGGTGTGCCGCGCGTGTTCGAGAAGGTCCGTGACTCCGCTTACGCCTCCGCTAAGGAGAAGGGTGCATTCGGTCTGGCCATGTTCGAGCGTGCTGAGGCCACCGCCATCGAGTACTCCAAGGCGCTGGATACTCCGGCAGGTCCGTCGCGTGTCTTGAAGCTGCGTCGCCAGCTCTACGATCGCCTGCTGTTCTCGAAGATTCGCGCAGCTATGGGTGATGCCGTGCAGTACACCATTTCCGGTGGTTCGGCTATGTCCTCTGACCTCGGGCACTTCTTCCGTGGTCTCGGTGTGCCTGTCTATGAAGGCTACGGTCTGACCGAGTCCACGGCAGCCGTCACCGTGAACAACCCGAGTGAGCAAATCATTGGCACCGTTGGCCGTCCGGTCGGTGGCTGTTCCGCCGCTATCGCTGATGATGGTGAAGTTCTGCTGCGTGGTCCGGTTGTGTTTGACCGCTACTGGAAGAACGAAGAGGCAACCAAGGAAGCCTTCATCGACGGCGAATGGTTTAAGACTGGTGACCTCGGTGAGCTGACCGAAGAAGGCCACCTGAAGATTACCGGCCGCAAGAAGGACCTCATTGTCACCGCCGGTGGTAAGAATGTCGCACCGGGGCCGATGGAAGACCGCATGCGTGCGCACCCGCTGGTGTCCCAGGCAGTTGTCATTGGCGATGGTCGTCCGTTCGTCTCCGTGTTGGTCACTCTTGATGAGGAGGCACTGGAGAAGTGGAAGATTGAGCACTCCGTCCCCGAGCACACCTCGATCCGTGAACTCGCTGCCTCCAGCGCAGTTTTGCGCGCCGAGATTCAGGACGCCGTCAACTCCGCTAACGAGCTGGTTTCTCACGCAGAGGCCATTAAGAAGTTCCATATCCTGGACAAGGACTTCACCGAGGAAAGCGGCGAGCTGACCCCGACTATGAAGGTCAAGCGCAACATTGTCATAGACAACTACTCGCGTGACATTGAGGCTCTCTACCAGCGTTAATTCACGGTCTACTCGCTGTCGGTAGAAAACGGCAGCGTGTTGTTACCGCGCTAGCGCCCCTCACCCCATTAAGGTGAGGGGCGCTAGAAATTTTTAAGGAGTTTTCAGTTTTCGAAAGTCGGCATTCGTCAACATTCGTCGGTATTTGAAAGCGGAAAACTGCAATGATGTCACCGACACCGAAGATGTCGTGGGAGGGCGGGCAATGATTAACCACTTCGATGCTCGGCTACGCCTGCGCGAAGTGACCCAAGAGCTCTACGACATTGGTGACGAAGTTGCCGAACACATCGAGCACCTCGCTCAGGCGGTTGCTGATGTAGATCGTGAGCTGGTGGACGAATGTGTCCTCGAGCTCGCTGACATCGTCGACGAGGCCGTTGAAGACTGCCGCCCCCTGATTGGTGAACTCGATGGGCTACGCCAAGCTTTCACCTCCGGTATTCGCTCGGGGCGCATCGGTACTCTTTCTTCAGCTTCTACCCCGCGACGACACCCGCATCCGGCGCCGAAGTCACCGGATGTGCAGTCGCTGTCACTCATCCCGGCACCGTTGAAGCACCCGGTTGCAGTCCCTACGGTTACGCAGGCCATGATTGCGCGTTCCGATGCCGTGACCTCATACCTGGAGGAACTCGCCGATTGGGTTTCCGCTGAGAACATTCGAGGCGTGGAAAAGCTCGGTAGTGTGGTGCTTCCGCAGCTATACGCGCAGTCTGGTCGCCGTGCACTGTCCGCTGCCGCCGCCTGGTGCGTTGCTGTTCCCGAAACTCATCCGGCAGTTGCCAATGCGCTGCGCGGCCGCAGGCCTCCGGAGTTCCTCATGGAGCGCGCCCGCATCGATGAAATTGTCCGCCGCGTCAAGCAACGTCGAGCCAAGGAGCATGCGTGAGCGAAGCCTCCGCACACACCGATTCCTTCGGTGTCTACTTACACGTCCCATTCTGTGCCACTCGTTGTGGCTACTGTGATTTCAACACGTACACGCCAGGTCAGCTGGGCAGTGGCGCAACGCAGGGAGACTACCTCGATGCCATCGTGGCTGAGCTCGAGATGGCCGTCGTAAAGCATCCTGAACTCGCGCGTGGCGCCGATACCGTATTTATCGGCGGTGGTACGCCGTCGATATTGGGGGCGAGCGGTCTTCGTCGCCTGCTCGACGGTGTGCGCAACAGCTTTGGGCTTGCCGACGACGCCGAGGTCACTACCGAGTCGAATCCCGAGTCGACCTCTCCGGAGTTCTTTGAAGGCCTGGCCGAGGCAGGGTTTACCCGTGTGAGCTTGGGCATGCAGTCGGCCGTGCCGCATGTGCTGGCGACTCTGGATCGTACGCACACGCCGGGGCGTCCTGCGGCAGCGGTGGCGGAGGCGCGCGCAGCCGGTTTTGAGCACATCAACCTCGACGTTATCTATGGCACGCCGGGGGAGTCGATGGCCGACCTCGATACGACGCTGGAGGCGGTTCTGGCCACGGAAGTCGATCATGTTTCGGCATACTCGCTGATCGTCGAGCCAGGTACCGCGATGGCACGTAAGGTTCGTCGCGGTGAGCTGCCGATGCCTGACGACGACGATCTCGCCGACCGCTACGAGCGTATCGATGCTGCACTGGGTCAAGCCGGTTTCTCCTGGTACGAGGTGTCCAACTGGGCAAAACCGGGCGGCCAGTGTCGCCACAATATGCTCTACTGGCGCGATGGAAATTGGTGGGGTGCCGGCCCCGGTGCGCATTCGCACATCGATGGCACGAGGTTTTACAACGTCAAGCATCCAGCTCGCTACGCAGCGACCATTTCCGGCGACGAGCTGCCGATTAAGGATTCAGAAGGGCTGACTGCCGAGGATCGGCATACCGAGAAGATTATGCTGGGCCTCCGCCTGGCTGAGGGCATTGATGCCAATCTGCTCGGTGAGGATGAGCTGGGCAAGGCGCGTCGGCAAGCGGAAGCGGGCATGGTGGAGTTTGTTTCCGTCGATGGTGGCCAGCGGATTCAGCTGACAAATCGCGGTCGTTTGCTGGCCGACGCAATAATTGTTGACATCCTTAGTTAAACTATCCGCATGTCATCTCAGACGGATAAGCGCAGGCAGGAAGTTCTTCGGGCCATTGTCTCGGATTACGTAGCTTCCCAGGAGCCGGTTGGTTCGAAGGCTCTGGTGGAGCGCCACAATCTGGGTGTGTCCTCGGCGACCATTAGAAATGACATGGCTGTGCTGGAGGCCGAGGGGTATATCCAGCAGGAACATGCATCGTCCGGGCGTATCCCGACTGAGAAGGGCTACCGCCTTTTTGTGGACAACCTTTCGCAGATTAAGCCTCTGTCGCGAGCTGAGCGCCGAGCTATCCTTGAGTTCCTCGAAGGCGGCGTTGATCTGGAGGACGTTCTGCGCCGCAGTGTGCAGCTGCTGGCCCAGCTAACCCGCCAGGTCGCAGTGGTGCAGGTCCCGACGCTGGAGGTCTCACGCGTCCGGCACTGCGAGGTCGTCCAGCTCGCCGACGCGCGATTGCTGCTGGTAGTTATTACCGATACCGGGCGCGTGGAGCAGCGCAATGTTGAGCTGCCAGCACCGATGGATCCCGATCTCGTGCCGCTGTTGCGCGAGCACTTCAACCGTGCAATGTCGGGGCACACGCTTGCCGACGCGTCGATTGCGATTTCCGATCTTGCGGCTAACGCCCCACGTGATTTGCGGGATGTGCTTATTCGCTGCTCGACGGTGTTGGTGGAGTCGTTGATTGAGAAGCCGAATGACAGGCTCATCCTGGCCGGAGCGTCGAATTTGACCCGTGGTAATATGGCCGGTCGCTTACCTTCTACGTTGCCCATGGTTCTTGAGGCTCTCGAAGAACAGGTGGTCGTGCTGAAACTGCTGTCGGCCGCGCAGGATTTGCACCACGTTCGCGTTTCTATCGGTGAGGAAAACGAGGACGAGGAGCTGCGCGCTACTTCAGTTGTTTCAACTGGCTATGGCACCGGCACTGAGATTTTGGGTGGCATGGGAGTAGTTGGCCCCACATTTATGGATTATCCGGGAACAATTTCCTCGGTTGCTGCTGTTGCACAGTACGTTGGCCGGGTATTGAAAGGAAGTAGCTAAAGTTGGCACGCGACTATTACGGCATCCTCGGAGTGGAGAAGGACGCTACGGACGCTGAGATTAAGAAGGCGTACCGAAAGCTGGCGCTCAAGTACCACCCAGACCGTAATCCGGGTGATGAAGAAGCTGCGGAGAAGTTCCGTGAGGCCTCTGAAGCGAACGAGGTCCTGCTGGATCCTGAAAAGCGCCGGGTTGTGGATATGGGAGGAGATCCTCTCAATCCGCAGGGCGGTATGCCAGGCGGTGGCTTCGGCGGTTTCGGCGGCGGCGGAGTCGGCGATATCTTCGAGGCATTCTTCGGCGGTGCCGGCGGTACCCGCCAGCGCCGCTCGCGTGTGCAGCCAGGTGCAGATGCGCTGCTGCGTATTTCTCTGGGCCTCGATGAGGCATTCACCGGTGTCCGCAAGCCCATCACGGTGGACACCGCGGTGCTGTGTGACCAGTGCGAGGGAACCGGCTCGAAGTCCAAGTCCAAGCCGAAGATGTGTACCAGCTGTGATGGCACTGGCGAGATTCAACAGGTCCAGCGTTCCTTCCTGGGCAATGTGATGACCTCGCGGCCGTGCCCGACTTGTCAGGGCACCGGCGAGATCATCCCCGATCCGTGTAACAACTGCGGTGGCGACGGCCGCGTCCGCGCTCGCCGTGATCTGACGGTAAACGTTCCGGCAGGTATCTCTGATGGCATGCGTATTCGCATGGCAGGGCAGGGCGAGGTCGGCCCGGGCGGTGGCCCGGCGGGTGACCTCTACGTGGAAGTTGCCATGGACCCGCACCCTGTATTCGAGCGTGAGGGCGATGATTTGCACTTTAACGTGCAGGTGCCCATGGCTGATGCCGCACTTGGTACCGAGTTTGAGGTCGACGACCTGCTCGGTGAGCCAATGACCATCAAGGTTGATTCGGGAACCCAGCCGGCAGAGCAGATTCGCCTGTCGGGCAAGGGAATGCCACATCTGCGCGGCGAGGGCAATGGCGACGTGGTCGCACACGTCGATGTCACAGTGCCGACGAAGCTGGACCGCAAGTCCCGCGAGCTGCTGGAGAAGCTACGCGAGCACCGCGATGATGATGCCAAGGTGGCAGACTCGAGTGAACGCAACGGTTTCTTCTCCCGATTCCGCCGACGTTAAAACACGCAATCCCCAAAGCCCCCTCCAGTGAGTGTGAAGCACGCATGAGTTTGCCCGTATTCCTCGGTGAGTTCACCGAGCTGCCGCGCCCGGAAGAAATCATTCGAATCCTCGGGTCGGAGGCAAAACACATCAGCGTTCGCAGGCTGAAGGAGGGCTCGGAGATTCTTCTTGCCAATGGTGCGGACAAGGTGGTGCGAGCACAGCTCATGCACGTAGACCCTCGTGAGGTCCACGTTCGCGTGGTCGCCGCCGAGGAACGTCCACGTCCGCGCCCGCACGTCACTGTGGTGCAGGCGCTGCCGAAGTCAGATCGTGCTGAGCTTGCGGTCGATTTGATGACCGAGGCCGGGGTCGATGAGATTATCCCCTGGGCAGCCGTGAATTGTGTAGCCCGATGGCAGGGTACCGCGAAGGTCACTAAGGCCCGCGCTAAGTGGCAGTCGGCTGCGCGCGAGGCAGCCAAGCAGGCTCGTCGTGCATGGATTCCGCCGGTCGCGGACCTGCATAGCTCCGCCGATATTGAGCAACTCATCCGGGAAACCACATCAGCCGGTGGTGTGGCAGCAGTTTTGCACGAGGAGGAAACAGCTCCGTTCGTGGACTTCGCCGCACAGGCAGCAAACGCTGACAACGTTCTTTTCATCGTTGGCCCAGAAGGGGGAGTCAGCCCCGGAGAACTCGAGGCCTTCCGAGCCGCAGGTGCTAGCTCGGTAGTACTCGGCCCGACAGTTCTCCGCAGCGCCCTCGCGGGAGCTGCTGCTCTTTGCGCACTGGGCCCGTTGACAAAGCGCTGGGGCGGCGCACCCACGCCTGGCCAGTAGGATAGACGCATAATGACAAAGTATTCAGTAACTGCTCGTACCACTGCCGTCGTCGAGCTCGATGACAATCTCGCGCCGATTGTGGTCGGTCATGCGGATCAGAACCTACGTCTGCTGGAATCTCTGCTGGCAGCGGATATTCATGTCCGCGGCGGAGTTGTGACAACCAAGGGTGCTCCGGCGGATGTTTCGTTGGCTGTCCGCGCTTTCAAGGAGCTAGAGGCAATGGCCCGTCGTGGGCATGAGCTCTCCCCGGAGTCGGTGCGGCACGCGGTGGGCATTGTGGATCGCGGGGAGAAGTCCGCCAGCGAGGTGCTCGGTGGCGGCATCGTGACACATCGTGGCAAGACCGTGCGTCCCAAGACCGAGGGGCAGAAGAACTACGTCGATGCCATCGACCGCTATAACGTTGTTTTCGGTATCGGCCCCGCCGGTACGGGCAAGACCTTCCTGGCCATGGCCAAAGCCGTTGCTGCGCTGAAGAATAAGCAGGTAGAACGCATTATTCTGACTCGCCCCGCAGTGGAGGCCGGTGAAAACTTGGGCTTCCTGCCGGGTACGCTGCACGAGAAGATTGATCCCTACCTGCGCCCATTGCACGATGCGATGCGCGAAATGCTTGAGCCAGAGCTGATTCCAAAGCTGATGGAAACTGGGGTAGTGGAGGTCGCACCGCTGGCGTACATGCGCGGCCGTACGTTGAACAATGCGTTCATCATTCTCGACGAAGCACAGAACACTACTCCGGCGCAGATGAAAATGTTCCTCACCCGCCTGGGCTTCGGTTCGAAGATGGTCATCACCGGTGACGCCAGCCAGGTCGACCTGCCTCGAGGGCAGAAGTCCGGTCTGGCCGTCGCCCGTGAGGTGCTGCGCGGCGTGCCGGGAATCGCTTTTCCGGCGTTGGCGGCTGCGGATGTGGTGCGCAACCCGCTGGTAACCGCAATTGTCGAGGCTTACGATGACTACGATGCCTATCACGAAGGCATTGAGCAGGGCGCCGAGTCCCCACAAAAGCGACAGTCCGCCACAAAGCGATAAAGGACGCTGAAATTACATGAGCATTGAAGTTTTCAACGAGTCCGGTCAGGGCGTCAATGAAGAGTCGCTTATCGACGTTGCCCGTTATGCGCTGGGCCGCCTGGACGTGCATCCGGCAGCCGAGCTGAGCATTCACATTGTCGACTTGAAGACGATCGAAGACCTCCATGTGCGCTGGCTGGATCTGCCGGGTCCGACGGATGTGATGAGCTTCCCGATGGATGAGCTCACTCCTGGCTCTGGCCGACCAGATGCAGCTAGCCCAGGGCCTGCGATGCTGGGCGACATTGTGTTGTGCCCGGAGTTTGCCGCGGGGCAGGCGGAGCGTGCAGGCCATCCGCTGAGCCACGAGTTGGTTCTGCTCACCGTGCACGGCGTACTGCACCTGTTGGGCTATGACCATGTCACGGCGGAGGAAGAGCGCCAGATGTTCTCCCTGCAGAATGGCCTGTTGGCGGATTGGTACGACGACATCGATCGTCGTGGCGTGAGCTTTTCCGAAAAACCAATTAACCCCAATGCGTTCCCGGAGCGTTCTAACGAGCGATGATCACTTTGATAATTGTCGCCGTTGTGGCGATGATCTGCGCTGGCGGACTCAACACAGTCGAAACTGCGGTCGCAGGCATTTCCCGTGCGCGCGTGGCAGAGCTGCAGCGTGACGAGGTCGCGGGTGCTAATGCTCTTCTCAAGGTCGTAGAGAATCGGGCTCGGCACGTCAATGTGCTGGTGATTTTGCGGACGCTGTGCGAGTCAATCGGTGCCGTGACGCTTGCGGCGGTCTGTCTCAAATACTTCGAGCCGCAGAGCTGGGCCATTGTGGCTGCAGTCGCGTTGCTGGCTCTTTTCACCTTCCTGGTCCTCGGGGTGTTTTCCCGCACGATGGGTCGGAAGAATCCGTACTCAATTTCGCTGGCCACCGCGGTCATCCTGAGCTTTATGGCCAAGGTACTGGGGCCGTTGGAAAAGCTGCTGATTTGGTTCGGCAACATTATCACGCCTGGTGGTGGCTTCCGAGATGGTCCGTTCGCGACTGAAGTCGAGCTGCGCGAGATGGTCGATATCGCGCAGGAGCGCGGCATTGTGGAACACGACGAACGCCGCATGATTCAGTCTGTGTTCGATCTCGCAGAGACGTCGGCACGCGTTGTTATGGTTCCGCGCCCAGAGATGGTGTGGATCGAGGCGGATAAGCACTGTGGTCAGGCAGTGGCCCTATGTGTAAAGTCGGGTCACTCGCGGCTGCCGGTGATTGGCGAGAGCGTTGAGGACATCGTCGGCGTCATTTACTTGAAGGACATTGTCCAGCAGACGTACTCGCGTACTGATGGCGGCCGCGGTGTTCGTGTCTCCGAGGTCATGCGCGACTGCGTTTTTGTGCCCGACTCCAAGCCACTGGATGATCTGCTCGATGAAATGCAGCGCACCCGCAATCACATCGCCATTCTCATCGACGAATACGGTTCGGTCGCCGGTCTTATCTCTATTGAGGACATCCTCGAGGAGATTGTCGGTGAGATTGCGGACGAATACGACGAGGCCGAGCAGGCCCCCATCGAACCGCTGGGCGATGCCTCTTACCGTGTGCAGGCGCGCCTCAGTTTGGGCGAGCTCATTGAGCTTTACGACGAGGCCCACGGGCGCGAACTCGTCTTCGATGATGAGGTCACCGATGAGGTGGATACGGTCTCCGGTCTGTTGGCCTATGCGCTTGGACGTGTGCCACTGCCGGGTTCGTACGTAGAATATGCAGGACTGAAGTTTACCGCCGAGGGCTCGCGTGACCGTCGTGGTCGTATGCGGGTACGCACTGTGGTGGTGGAGCCGACTGCGGAGTTTTACTCCGAGGAAGAAGATACTGATGGGCAATCTTGATGACATGCTGGCCAATGCTGGACTTGGCGGAGATGCTGATGATTACAGCGCGCCGGAGGGCTTTCGCTCTGGGTTCGTCTCTATCGTGGGGCGTCCGAATACCGGTAAGTCCACGCTGACCAATTCCCTGGTGGGCGAGAAGATCGCTATTACCGCTAACCAGCCGGAAACCACGCGTCATCCAGTCCGAGGTGTAGTCCACCGCGAGAACTGTCAGATTGTTGTCGTGGATACGCCAGGTCTGCACAAGCCTCGCACGCTGCTCGGTGAGCGCCTGAATGACATGGTTCAGGAGACCTACTCCGATGTGGACTTGGTCGCGATGGTCGTGCCTGCCGACGAGAAAATTGGCCCCGGTGACCGCTGGATCTACGAGAACGTCTCCAAAGGTTGCAAGAACATCATGGGCATTGTGTCCAAGGTGGATAAGGTCTCGCGCGACACCATTATCGAGCGCCTGATTGAGCTGCAGGAGCTGCTCGGTCCAGATGCTGAGCTGGTGCCGCTGTCGTCGAAGTCCGGCGAGAACATCAACACACTGATTGATGTCATGGCGTCCCAGCTGCCGGAGGGCCCACGCCTGTACCCGAAGGGGCACATCACCGATGAGGATCTGCACACCCGGATGGCAGAGCTCATCCGCGAGGCGGCCCTCGGCGGTCTGCGCGATGAGTTGCCGCATTCCGTGGCAGTCCAGATTGATGAGGTGCTGCCAAACCAGGACCGCGAAGGCGTCCTGGATGTCCACGCCGTTATCTATGTCGAGCGTTCGGGGCAGAAGTCCATCCTCATGGGGCGCGACGGTCGACGCATGGGCACCACCATTCATAAGGCTCGTAAGGAACTCATTGCGCTGCTCGGTCAGAATGTTTACCTTGACCTGCGGGTGAAGGTATTGAAGGACTGGCAGTCAGACCCGAAGCAGCTGGGCAAGTTGGGATTCTAAAAAGTTGGTCGAGCCGTATCGCGACCGTGCGCTGGTCGTACGCCGCTACGACCTCGGCGAAGCCGACCGCATCATCGTCCTTTTCACCCGCGACCACGGCCTAGTCCGCGGTGTTGCCAAAGGCGTGCGGCGCGCGAAGAGCCGCTTCGGCTCCCGCCTCTCACCATTCGTCGACGTGGATGTCAACATCTACCCACGCCGAGGACTGTCCACTATCGCAGGCGCAGATACCGTGCGCACGTGGGCAGCACCGCTTGTCGACGACTATGCGCGCTACACCTGTGCGTGTGCAGTCCTGGACGTCGCCGAACGCATTGTCGGCGAGGAGCAAGTGCCGGCTCCCGAATTGTGGGATCTCACCACTCAATCGCTCGACGACGTTGCGGCCGGTCGCCATCGCCCCGATTTGTTGCTGACCTCCTACATTCTGCGAGCAATGGCGCAGGCCGGTTGGCAGCCAAGCCTCTTTGAATGCGCAGGCTGCGGCAAAGCCGGCCCTCACCACGCGTTTTCTCCCGCATTAGGTGGAGCAGTGTGCACCAACTGCAGGCCACCGGGTGCAGATACTCCGCCGACCGAGGTTCTGCATCTGATGTGGCAGCTTGCTCATGAGCAATGGGCGGGCATCGATACGTCGTCAAGCGAATTCGAGGGACGGATGGCGACGGCGCGTACCCTAACGGCGAAGTACCTGCAGTACTATCTGGGCCGCCGGGTGCCGGCGCTGGAACATGTGGATGCTTTTTGGCAGTAAACAGTAGCGGTGGGGCACAATAGGAAGCGTGTTGAATCCTCCTGTACCGCAGCAATTCGTGCCCAATCACATCGCGCTCGTGATGGACGGCAATGGTAGATGGGCCGAACAGCGTGGGCTCAAACGCACCGAGGGGCACAAGCGTGGTGAAGCCGTGCTGATGGAGTGCGTCGATGCTTGTTTGGAGATGGGCGTCAAGCACCTGTCGGCTTACGCATTTTCCACTGAGAATTGGCGCCGTTCGGTCGATGAGGTCCGATTCCTCATGGGCTTTAATCGCGATGTGCTGCGCCGACGTCGTGATGAGCTGGATTCGAAGAACGTTCGCGTGCGTTGGGCAGGGCGTCGTCCGCGACTGTGGCGCTCGGTGATTAAGGAACTTGAGATTGCCGAGGAGCAGACGAAGGACAATGACGCGCTAACTCTGTATATGTGCGTCAACTACGGTGGTCGCGCTGAAATTGTGGATGCTGCTAGAGAGATTGCTCGTCAGGCAGCAGCGGGGGAGCTCAGCGAATATGACTTGACCGAGAAGTCTTTTGCACAGTTCCTGGATGAGCCGACTATGCCGGATGTTGATCTGTTCTTGCGTCCGTCGGGCGAGCAGCGCACGTCCAACTTCTTGATCTGGCAGTCCGCCTATGCGGAGATGGTCTATCAGGACAAGCTTTTCCCGGATTTCGGTCGGGATGACATGCGCGCCGCAGTGGTGGAGTACGCCAAGCGCGACCGTAGGTTCGGCAAGGCCTAGAACCGGTATTTTTTTTGGGGGGGAGCCCAGGCTACTTCTTCTGGCAGTCCCTGCACAGGCCGAAGACCTCAGCAGTGTGCCCGGTCAGATTAAAACCGTGCTCCTCCGCAAGGCTGTGAGCCCACTGCTCGACAGGTCCGCCGGCGACTTCAACGGTGCTGCCGCAATCGGTGCAGACAAGGTGATGATGGTGGTGGTCACCGCACAGCCGGTAGAGAGCCTCTCCGGAGGCATTGTGCAGAACATCGACAATGTCCATTTCTGCAAGGGACTGGAGCGTCCGATAGACCGTCGTCAAGCCGACCTTGTCCCCACGTTCCGTCAGCGACTTATGAATGTCAGCAGCGGAGCGAAAATTAGGGGCCTCACTCATAATCGACACGACGGCGCGGCGTTGGCGAGTACTGCGCTGGCCGATGCGGGTTGCGGCCGGCCGCGCGGAGGCGTGTGTCCCGGTGCTAGCGGGGGAGCCCGTACCACGTGGGTTTTCGCCAGAACTAACTTCGTGCATATCTTCGCCAGCCATGTAACCGACACTACCCGGTATCGGTTGGACAAGATGCGCTAGAGTATAGGGGAACTTTTAACTGGCCTGTTGGGGTCAGTACATTTTGCTTTTCATTATGTCGTTCGCCGCACGGAACGGGCTGAATTGTGTGCCCGGAAAAGGCGTGTGGTGTGCGATGCGAAGCCATTTATAAGGAGTGGTCTAGACCGTGGCACCTAAGTCAGTTGTCGATACCGTCGCCAACCTGTGTAAGCGCAGGGGGTTCGTTTACCCGTGTGGTGAAATTTACGGCGGTACCCGCTCGGCATGGGATTACGGTCCCCTGGGTGTGGAGCTGAAGGAAAACATCAAGCGCCAGTGGTGGAAGACCTTCGTCACCGGCCGTAAGGATGTCGTCGGCCTGGATTCCTCCATTATCCTGCCGCGCCAGGTCTGGGAAGCTTCCGGCCACGTCGCTACCTTCACCGACCCGCTGGTGGAGTCCCTGCACACCCACAAGCGCTACCGCGCTGACCACCTGCTGGAGGCCTACGAGGCCAAGCACGGCCACCCGCCGGCCAATGGCCTGGCAGACGTTCCGGACCCGGAGACCGGTCAGCCGGGCAACTGGACCGAGCCGCAGATGTTCTCCGGTCTGATGAAGACCTTCCTCGGCCCGGTCGACAATGAGCAGGGCCTGCACTACATGCGCCCGGAGACCGCTCAGGGTATCTTCGTCAACTTCAAGAACGTTATGACCACGGCTCGTATGAAGCCACCGTTCGGTATCGGCCAGACCGGTAAGGCATTCCGCAACGAGATCACCCCGGGTAACTTCATTTTCCGTACCCGCGAGTTCGAGCAGATGGAGATCGAGTACTTCGTCGCACCGGACCAGGCGGAAGAGAAGTTCGATGAGTGGGTCGACGCCTGCTGGAACTGGTTCATTGACCTGGGCGTTAACCCGGAGAACATGCGTCAGTTCGACGTTCCGAAGGACGAGCGCGCTCACTACTCTGCACGCACGATCGACTTCGAGTACCGTTTCCACTTCCAGGGAAACGAGTGGGGCGAGCTGATGGGTGTCGCCAACCGTACGGACTACGACCTCGGCTGCCACATCGAGCACTCCAAGGAAGACCTGCGTTACCACGACCAGGTCACCGGCGAAAAGTACGTTCCGTACGTCATTGAGCCGTCCTTCGGTCTGACCCGCGCCCTGATGGCCTTCCTGTGTGATGCCTACACCGAGGAAGAGGTGCCGAACGCAAAGGGCGGCACCGACACTCGTACTGTGCTGAAGCTGGACCCGCGTCTGTCGCCGGTTAAGGTTGCTGTTTTGCCGCTGTCGAAGAAGGACACCCTGACTCCGACTGCTGAGGCTGTCGCCGACAAGCTGCGCCAGTACTGGGCCGTCGATTACGACACCTCCGGTGCTATCGGCCGTCGTTACCGTCGCCAGGATGAGATCGGTACTCCGTTCTGTGTCACCGTTGACTTCGATACTCTCGAGGACAACGCTGTGACCGTCCGTGACCGCGACACCATGGAGCAGGAGCGCGTCAAGATTGACGAGCTGGAAGGCTACCTCGCAGCTCGCCTGGTGGGCTGCTAATGGCCGAAGAAGTTTTTTGGGAATCCTATAGTCTCGGCGACGGCTCTCGGGAAAAATCCGAGCAAACTTGGCCGATTCTGAAGGAAAGCACCGAAATCGGCACGTACATCCGTGATGAGCAGGGCGATCGCCTCAACACCCCGGAAGGGGAGTGGGTCATTGACGCCTCTGCTAATCACCGTGTTTCCGCCACGCTTCCCGACGGCCGTGTGTTCTCGACCGTTGCTGCTGACCGTGACAAGATTTCGCGAGCCAAGCAGCTTTCAGTGACCTTTGGGCCGAATCGTCCTGAAGGCAAGCTGGTGTGCGAGGGATCGACGAACTACGTCATCGAGAATGCGAAGACCGGCGAGAAGTGGGGCCAGTTTACCGGTGCGTCCCGTGGCGTGCGCCACGCAGAGGTGCAGTTCGACACCGATGAGGGCCGTGCGCTGCCGGAAGAGGAGAAGATCTTCCTGGTCTACAGTGCTCGTCGAGTGCTGGAGTCCCGCATGGTTTCCTCGACCTGGATTCTCACTGTCTGCTTGCTTTTGCTGATTGCCTATATGATTTGGGTGTGGATCGTGTAGCAACTATTGCAGACGGCGTCGTTTACGACGAGAACAAAAAGACCCTGTCCGACGGCTGGAGCTGTCAGGACGGGGTCTTTAGTGCTTTCTGGATCACCTCGCCACAAGGACGTGGCTGGCAGGTGAAAGCCCGCTTTTTTAGCACGAACGCGCTAGTGATGACGAATCCGGATGAGGGGAATTCTTTCGTCCTAAACAGAGAAGGACGGGGAATTCGCACGGTCTTCGACATCGAGCGGCCAGGCTATGAGCTCGCCCGAATCGTCCGAGAGGACGGCCTAGGCCGAGGGGCATTTGGTGTCTATGCCCAGAAGGGAGACTTCCGGGGGAGTTTCGAAGACTGGCTGATTGCCGCCGCTTTGGCGACGTGGTCTGTGGATGGACCACGCCAGATGCGAATTTAGGCGGGAATCTAGAAGCCCATTGTGCTGCCGGAGCCGCCTGGTCGGCTCGAACCTCCGCCGAAACCGCCGAAACCGCCGATGCTGCCACCAAAGCCGCTGTTGTTGCTGAGCATGCTTCCCAGCACCATGCCGGCGACCATCGAACCGTTGCTGCCGCCACCGCGGCGCTGATCCTGGTAGCGGCGGATGTCACGGCGGGCCAAGTCAGCGGCCTCAGCCGCGAGCTTGCGCGCACGACGTGCGTAGGCCAACGCCTTTCGCGGATCGTTGTTGGCCAAGCTCTGAGCAGAGCCGTAAGCACGCTGCGCCTCCGCGAGGCGAGTGCGAGCCTCAGCGCCAACCACACGGCGGCGGGTAGCAATTAGGTCAGCCGCGGCGCGAATGTGATTGTCGGCATCCTGCATGCTGTGCTGCAAAGTAGCGGTAGCGCGGGCGAACGACGCGGCCTTATCACGAGCGGAGTCGAGGGCTTCGTCGAGCAGCTCATCGGCATCGGTCAGTGCGGTCCAGGAACTCAGCGGATCCACCTCGGACTTATTGGCTGCCACGCCGAGTGCTTCACGGCCTGCTTCGATGGCCGCATTGAGACGCTCGCGGTTGATGTTGGCGCCTTGCGGTGCCGACATCAGGTGCGAGGCCTCATCGATTTCACCCCGGACCTCGGCGATAAGGGAAGCCAGTCCAGCGACTGCAGCGTGAATATCGCTATCGGCGTGTTCAATGGCCTCCAGAAGACTTTCTGCCTGTGTGAGCGCAAAGTCGGTGGCCGACAGCGCATCAATCAGACCGCCTTGCTCACCGGCGGGCAGGTCAGCGATGCGGCGGGCCTCAGTCATTGACTGGTCAGCCTGATTCAGGTGCTCCGTGGCCATATCGATATTGTCGGTCACAGAGCTGAGCATCTGCTCTTCGTAACGTGCGCGCAGACCGTCGAGAATTTCGCCGGCACGCGGCATACGTGAGCGCAGCTCGACACTTCGCTGAGTGAGCTTTGAAATGGTCGCTTCAGCATTCATCAACTCCTGGCGGAGTTTCTGGAAGTTTGCGGCCTCGCCGTCGAGCTGATCGTCCGCAACACCACAGGTGGAGATAATCTCCAGCAGGACACTGCGGCGCTCGATTTCGTCGGTCACGGAGCCGTCGTCAAGCTGTTGGCGAAGTGCAAACGCGCGCTCGAGCGTGGACTGAGAGTGCTTTAGTGCATTGTCGAAGCTGTGGATGCGTTCGGTGCCGAACTCAGCGCGAGCGAGGTCGAGCTCGGTGCTGGCCTTGCGGATGGACTCATCGGTACTGACAATCTCATCGTGCGCAAGAACATCGAGCGAGCTGGTGCTCAGCGAGTCCAGCGAAGAGACATCCCTGGGGTCGATGTTGCGGCCACGAGCAATCTCCTCCTCATTGCGCTTCTTCTTATTGCGACGGCCCACGGCCCAGGTGGCGCCACCGACAACGGCGGCACCACCGAGGCCGGCGCCGAGTGCCCACCCACCGGCGGAGCCGCTGCCACCGCCTGCCTCGGCGATGGCAGCTTCGCCCGCAGCCGCCCAGTTGTCATCCTCTAACAGTTGCCCTTGAGCGGCTCTGTTGACGGCTTCTGCGTTGCTGGGGAAGGAGTCACCTACAAAGGCTCCGAGGTTACGGTCTTCCACTGCGACGACGATGACCCCGCGGTTGTCGGCAGCGCCGAGGTGCTCCCAGGCCTGCTGTGCCCACTGCTGGCCCTGGATACCGTCAAAGCTCTTGATGTAGAACACCGAGAACAGGAGTCGCTTCTCTGTCTTGAGCTGCTGAATCTGCTCCTTCAGTCGAGCCTCATCGCCGCCGCTCAGCACACCTGCGAGATCAGCCACCTCGCCCGACACATCTGTCGGTGCCTCGGCGTGCGCTAGGGATGCTGACGGTGCGAGTGCCAGCAGCGATACGGGTGCATGAACTGGCGGCTGTGTGGGAAGCGCAGCTGTGATGAGCGGCATGCTCAGGCCGAGGAAAGCACCCGATGCGGCAAGGTAAAGGGGGCGAAACACGCGATTCCTGTCAGACATATCTACAAGGATACGTAACAATAATTACGTGGCCGGTAAATTTTCGTATTCATCTTTTGAACTCGCTCGTATTGTCGAGGAGTCTCCGAAGCAGTCATTGCTGCCCGGGGTGCAGTCCTTGGAATCTCACCGGGCGGCGTTTGCACGAGATCGCGCCCGCGTCCTGCACTCCGCAGCGCTGCGCAGGCTGGCTGACAAAACTCAGGTTGTGGGGCCAGGGGAGGGCGATACTCCGCGCACACGCCTGACTCACTCGCTGGAGGTCGCGCAGATTTCCCGTGGAATCGCCAGCGAGTTGGGTGCGGATGAGGATCTCGCAGAGCTGGCCGGCCTGACGCATGACATCGGGCATCCGCCGTATGGCCACAACGGCGAGCGCGCCCTCAACGAGATTGCTGCTGGTTGCGGCGGGTTCGAGGGCAACGCGCAGACGCTGCGTATTCTCACTCGCCTTGAGCCGAAGGTGCTCGATGGTACGGGTGAGCCCTGTGGACTCAATCTCACTCGGGCGGCGCTCGATGCGGCTTGTAAGTACCCGTGGACACCAATCGGTCCCGATGGTCAGCTCCGCCGCAAGTACGGGGCCTACCAGGAGGATGCCGCGATTTTGCAGTGGATTCGCCAGGGCGTTCCGCACGGCAAGCAGTGTCTTGAGGCACAGATTATGGACTGGTCTGACGATGTCGCCTATTCTGTCCACGATGTCGAGGATGGCATCGTCTCTGGCCGCGTTGATCTGGGCGTTTTGTGGGACACGGTGGAACTGGCCGCGCTCGCTGATAAGGGTGCTGCCGCATTTGGTGGCGATCCAGCGGAGCTCGTCGAAGCTGCCGGGCGTCTTGCCAGCTTGCCGGTGGTATCAGCTGCGGCGTCCTATGATGGTTCGCTGCGCTCGCTGGTTGCGCTGAAACGTATGACCTCGGAGTTGGTCGGCCGTTTTGTCACTGCTTCCGTCGCGGGTACGCGTGCTGCCTCCGGATCGACGCTTCCGCTCGGGCGTTACGACGCGGACCTCGCCGTGCCCAGCTCTATTTTGGCGGAGGTCACCATGCTGAAGACCATCGCCGTGCTGTATGTGATGGATCTTCCGCGTCATATTCGCCGTCAGGAGCGTGAGCGCGATCGCCTTTTCCGGGTGGCCGAGTATCTGCAGGAGGGGGCTCCGGGAACGCTTGATCCGATGTTCCAGTGGCTCTACTCCCGGGCGGAGAGTGACCAAGCGCGGCTGCGGGTTATCGTTGATCAGCTAGCGTCGATGACGGAGTCGCGTGTAGAACGGCTTGATCGCCAGATTGCTGGTGTGGCCGCGGCGTGGGGATAGTGCGGTCGGCGATTACCATTTTTGCAGTATCCGCTGAAGGCCATTGCTGAGGTCAGCGGAAAGCGCCTTTGTAGTTTCTGCGTCGGGCTTTGCATGCATGTAATCGAGGGTTAGGCCATTAACGAGGGCGGTGACGAGGCGGGCCGTCTGAGTTGTATCTCCAGGGACGTCTGCGGCGGACAGTGCTGAAATGAGACGGTCCTGGAATCTACTGAGTTCGTTCTGGTACTCCTGGGCCAGGACTTTGCGTGTTGATGCAGCGGCACCGAGGATAACCCACAGTGCTGCGTCTTCGCGCTGTATTGGGCCGATGGGGAGCAGTTCGAGCAGTGATTGGGTGAGCTGTTCTAACGGCGGGGTATTTGATGGAAAGCGTAGCGACGAGACTCTTTCATGTTGTCGTGCTGCCGAGCGCAGGAGTGCCCTGCTGAGTAGTTCGTCTTTCGTGCCCATAAAATACTGCACTGTTCCAGGGGCTACGCCCGCCTGTTGAGCCACTTTTCGAACGCTTACGACGTCGAATCCCTGGTTAACAATTACTTTGATTGCTGCATCGGAAATCGATTTTTCTTGAGGTGACATCGTGCTCATGTCCTAAAACTCCTTTGGGGATTCATTCGCGCTACTTCCCGTACGACTGTATGGTAGTTTACTGTACGAATGTACGAGGGAGTGACGGAGATGGACTATCTTGTTCTTGTGGGGCTTGCGCTTCTTGACAGCCTCAGTGCTGGAACCCTGCTGATTCCAGTAGTTCTGCTAATCGTCTGGCGGAGAATGAGGGGTGCCGCATACGTTACCTATTTAGGGACAATTGTCTTGTCCTACTTTGCAGTTGGCATCGCGCTCTTTTTCGGCTTGCGTCAGGCTTTAGACGCAGTCTCAGGCATTGCATCCAACACTTGGTTCAGTTGGGTGATGATGATTTTGGGTATTTTGTTAGCTGCTTATGGAATCCTGGCACCGAATCCCAAGAAACGGACCGTCGAAGAGGTACTTGAATCTCGATCGGAGGACACTAAGAAAGGTTCTGCCGGCCTCCCTGCGATGGTGGGTTTAGCCTTAGCGGCAGCAGTTGTCGAGGTCGGTACGATGTTGCCGTACTTGGCGGCAATCGGAATCATTGAGACGATGGCAGTGCCTTTCGTAGTGCAACTGCTTATCCTCGCGCTCTACTGCGTAGTGATGATTGCGCCTGCAGTGATTGTTGGAGTGCTCTTCGCGACCTTTGGAGACAAGGTCTATAACCAGGTAGTGAGCGTTATCCCCCGGTTGGAATATGAAACAAAGGTCACTGTTTTGTGGGTGGCAGCAATAATTGGCATCGTTCTTATTGCCCGGAGCGCGAATCAACTCGGTTTTATCGGCTAGCGCTAATCGCCGCCGTACTACCTTGGCTCAGTCCTCCGCGTCTGGAATTTCGCAGAAGCTCTCGTAGTGGTCGTCGGTGTAGTACCAGATATCCGGGTCATTTTCGGAACCGCCGCCGACAACAATGCGACGTGCACCGCGGCTGGAATTGCCCGGGGTGGTCACGGTGTATTCGCGGTAGTAGTCACCGCGCTCCTTCGGCAGGCGTCCCTCGTAGTTGCCGAAGTGCTTGCCGTCGTGCTGCGAATAGATGTGGTCCTGGTCGGTCAGGATGCGGTCGATAACATCGTCGGCCTCCTCTGGCAGGGTATCTACTGCGCAGGTGGCACCCTTGGCACCAGCCTTGTTGCTGCCCGAGTTGGGTCCAGGTTTAGCGCTGGAGGCAGTGGAACTCTGCGATTCGGAATTCTGCGACCCCTGTGAGTCCTCGGATGCCGTAGAGTTCTGATCTCCGCCATCGAGCCCCAGATAGCTACCAGCCAGCACCAGGGCGGCAGCGCCTACGCCGCTCGCAATCTTCTTCCACTCAGCCATGGCTAGTATCTTTCCATATCTGTCGCCGCCGGCACGTTTTTGGGTTGGGCGCGGGAGGCTCGTCGGCAAGCGAAACCTCTACGGCGGAGTCGATTGGACGGGTTGGGTAAGGTTATTTTCATGGCTAGGGGAAGAATTCCGGACTCCGATATCGCGGCAATCCGCGAACGGACTCCGATTGAGGAGATCGTTGCAGAATACGTGAACCTCAAACCGGCTGGCGCTGATTCTCTGAAAGGGCTTTCGCCTTTTAAAGACGAGCGCACGCCGTCGTTCCACGTACGCCCCAATCATGGCTACTACCACTGCTTTTCCACCGGCAAGGGCGGTGATGTATTCAGCTTCCTCATGGAGATGGAACACCTGTCTTTCCCGGAGGCTGTCGAAGCCTGTGCGGAGAAAATTGGCTTCCACATTAACTATGAAGGCGGTGGCGCGGGCCGTCGCGAGGAACCGGGAACCCGCCAGCGTCTCATCGCCGCAAACCGAGAGGCACAGAAGTTCTACCGCGAACAGTTCTCCACGCCAGCGGCAGCGCCCGCGCGCGAGTTTCTGGAAAACCGCGGCTTCACCGCCGAGCACGCGGCCCACTTCGGCTGTGGCTACTCGCCGGCCGGCTGGGACACCCTGACCAAGCACCTGCAGCGCCTGGGCT
Source organism: Corynebacterium sp. 5QC2CO (assembly GCF_024580435.1). Classification (NCBI taxonomy): domain Bacteria; kingdom Bacillati; phylum Actinomycetota; class Actinomycetes; order Mycobacteriales; family Corynebacteriaceae; genus Corynebacterium; species Corynebacterium sp. 5QC2CO. Next base: position 220,487 of record NZ_JANIKI010000003.1, read on the forward strand.
TTAGCTTCGAGGAGCTGGACAAGGCAGGGCTTTCCAAGATGGGGCGCATGGGGCCAATCGACCGATTCCACCGCCGTCTCATGTGGCCGATTCGCAATATGTCCGGCGATGTCATCGGCTTTGGTGCCCGCAAGCTTTTCGACGATGACAATCTGGGCAAGTACATGAACACGCCCGAGACCATGCTGTACAAGAAGTCCAAGGTGCTCTTCGGCCTGAATCTGGCAAAGAAGGACATTGCCGCTGGTCATCAGGCTGTAATTGTGGAGGGCTACACCGACGTCATGGCCATGCATGCCTCAGGTGTGACCACAGCCGTCGCGTCCTGTGGTACCGCTTTCGGCGAGGAACACCTCCAGCTGCTGCGCCGTCTCATGCTCGACGATAGCTTCTTCCGCGGCGAACTCATCTACACCTTCGACGGCGACGAGGCAGGGCAGAAAGCCGCTATGCGCGCCTTCGAGGGGGAGCAGAACTTCACCGGCCAGTCCTACGTCGCGGTCGCGCCGGACGGCATGGATCCGTGTGATCTGCGTCAGAAGAAGGGCGAGGCCGCAGTGCGCGATCTCGTCGCTTCACGACGGCCATTGATCGAATTTGTCCTCCGCACACTTCTGGCCGACTATGACCTGACCACCGCTAATGGCAGGGTTTCCGGGCTGCGCCGCGTGGTGCCTGTCCTGGCCCAGCTCAAGGACGCGGCGCTGCGCGATGAGTATGCCCGCGAAGTTGCCGGCTGGATTGGCTGGAATGATGAAGCCGAGCTGGTGCAGCGCGTCCGCGAGGAGGCCAACCGGCCACAGAATGAAAAGCGCACTCCTTACCAGCGTCGCCAAGAAAAGGCCCGTGCCCGCGAAGAGGAGGAGGAAGCGCGGCGCCGGCGCAACCCGGCACTGCCGTATCCAAACCCGCGGGACCCTGTGCTCTATGCGCAGCGTGAGGCCCTCAAGCTGGCAATTCAAGAGCCCGCCACCACCGGCCCGGTATTCGATGCGCTCGCACCCGAGACCTTTGGGCATCCGACCTACCGAGCGGTATTCGACGCCATCATGGCTGCAGGTGGTGCCTGCGGGGAAGCGGCCACACAGCCACATAGTTGGGCGACCGCAATTATGGATCAGGCGCGGGAGGACGTCGTCAAGCATCTCGTGACTGAGCTGGGAGTGGAGCAAATCGCCGTCGATGCGGAGACGCTGCGCCCGTATGCGCAGGCGATTCTGGCGCGACTGCAGGAAGTGTGGGTCGGTGACCAGATTGCACAGCTGAAAGCGATGCTCTCGCGAATGCGCCCCTCAGACGACGAAACCGCCTACAACTCGCTGTTCGCGGACCTGCTCGCGATGGAGCAGTACCGCCGCGAACTGCAAGCAGAGGCGGTCAAGGTCGTGTTTGAGTAGCTAGTGACTAGCGACTAGTAGCCGCGGCGAATCCACTCTTCCAAGTGCGGAGCCTCGCGACCAATCGTCGTGTGGTCGCCATGACCCGTGCGGACAGTCGTTTCCGCAGGCAGAGTCAGCAGGTTGTCGCGGATGGAGTTAATGATCGTGTCGAAATCCGAGTAGGACCGACCGGTCGCTCCAGGACCGCCGGAAAACAGCGTGTCACCAGAGAACAGCTCAGCGGCCTCCGGCACGTACAGACAGCACGAGCCAGGGGAGTGGCCCGGAGTGTTAATAATGACAACCTCCGTGCCCGCAATCTCCAGGCGCTGACCATGCGCGAGATCCTCGTGCGCCAGATCCGGCCAGGACTGCTCCCACAGCATCTGGTCGCCCGGGTGGACGAGCAGGGGAGCGTCGAGCTTCTCCTGCAGTTCAGGGGCCACAGTGATGTGGTCGTTGTGTGCGTGGGTGCACACGATGGCTTTTACCTTGCGGCCATCCACCGCATCGATAATCGGCTGCGCCTCATGCGCCGCGTCGATGACAATGACCTCACGGTCATCGCCGAGCACCCATACGTTGTTGTCTACATCCCACGTGCCACCATCGAGCGAGAACGTGCCCGACGTGAGAACGTGTTCGACCCTCAAATCCTTGTTCACAGCGTCACCACCGATCGCAGTACCTTACCGGCCTTCATAGTTTCGAAGGCCTCATCAACATCCTCAATGCCAATGCGTTCCGTTACGAAGCCCTCCAGTGGCAGGCGGTTCTGCAACGACAGATCCACCAGCATCGGGAAGTCGCGCTCCGGCAGGCAGTCGCCGTACCAGGACGACTTCAGCGCACCACCGCGGCTAAACACATCCGCCAGCGGGATGTCCAGCTCCATTGTCGGTGCCGGAACGCCGACCAGAACAACGCGTCCAGCCAGGTCACGGGCGTAGAACGCCTGCTTGTAGGTTTCCGGGCGGCCGACCGCATCAATCACGACGTCAGCACCGAAACCGTCGGTCAGCTCACGCACTCGCTTAACGACGGGATCCTCTTCCCCGGTGCTCTTATCGCTCTTAGCCAGCTCCGCAGAGTTAATGGTCTCGGTCGCGCCGAATTCGCGGGCGGTGTCCAGCTTCTCAGCCGAGATATCGATGGCAATAATCTTGCTAGCGCCGGCCAGCTTGGCACCGGCGATAGCGGCGGTACCAACGCCACCGCAGCCGATGACGGCTACCGATTCACCGCGCTTAACCTCGCCGGTGTTAATAGCCGCACCGATACCGGCCATGACACCGCAGCCCAGCAGGCCCGCAACGGCCGGATCGGCTGCCGAATCGACCTTGGTGCACTGGCCCTCGTGGACGAGGGTGGCATCCGCAAAAGCACCGATTCCCAGTGCTGGGGTGAGGACGGTGCCGTCGTCAAGCGTCATGGGCTTGGAGGCGTTGAAAGTGCTAAAGCAGTACTGCGGCTTACCACGCTTACAGGCGCGGCACTCGCCACAGACGGCGCGCCAATTGAGGACGACGAAATCGCCGACGGCGACATGCGTGACCTCTTCGCCAACCACGGAGACCACGCCTGCGGCCTCGTGGCCGAGGAAGAACGGGTACTCGTCGGTGATATCGCCGTCGCGGTAAGCCAGGTCCGTATGGCAGACGCCGCAGGCCTGGATGTCAACAATGACATCGTTCGGGCCCGGGGACGGGATGTGGATATCAGTAAGTTCTACAGGTGCGCCTTTTTCGCGTGCGATAACGCCGCGAACAACGCGTGCGGTTTGCTCGGTGTTTTCGGTTCCGTTGGTTTGTTCAGACATAAGCCCCATCGTATGAACGCGGTATGAAAAGTGCATGATGGAAAGCGTTTTCAGTACTGGTAGGAGCTTTGTGGGCGCTGTGGGGGGGCTGTGTGAGGTTGCGCGGATTGCGCGGATTGCGTGGATTGCGTGGCTCCGAGAACTCACAGCGATGTCATGGCGTGTGGGTAAAAGAGGTCTAAATTAACCTTTGACCTGGCGATTTGTGAGTTTCAAGGGGTCTGGGTAAAGTATCTATCCGTCGCAAGGAACGGCATTCCGAAGATTGGTTTAGCTGGTTCTGCGCGGTGGATATTCCTCCATAGCTCAATGGCAGAGCATTCGACTGTTAATCGAAGGGTTGCTGGTTCGAGTCCAGCTGGAGGAGCAAATAGGCCAGGTCAGAGAGTTTTTCTCTGGCCTGGTTTTTCGTTTAAGAAGACGAAGAAGACAAAAACGGACAGAAAATAATCCAAGCCCTAGGAAAGCTGGAAAAGCGTGTCTGGCCGGTGCATCGCCGGTGGGCACCTTTAGCCACTTACCCCAGTGCGAGTTACTGACTGCGTTTATGTCTGGTGACGTTCGGTCGATCCGAGTTACTGACTGCGTTTATGTCAAAAATGGCCCGGAAAATGGCCTGAAAGTGTCATAAACTCACACAGTTTCACATCTGCAGCCCGTAAGTTTTCGGGTTGTCAGTTTTTCTACTTAACCCACTTTATGCTCGGAGGATTATTGCTCTTGTGGGCGTGACTCGATTCTCCACTGGGGAGGGGAGATTCAGCATTTTTGGAGGTCATCTCACGTAACCTGGGACGCATGAGGCTCGACAATATAACCCGCCCCTTGCTGGCGTCCTTTTTCGCCGCGGTCGCGTGGAGCGTTTTAGGTGGGCTAATCTTGCCGGAGCCCAATCTCGCCTACGACGAAGGAATTGCGTCGTGGATTGTGTCCATGCTGGTCTCAGTAATGTTGGTTGGAGCAATTGCCGTTTTCGCCGGTGATGGGTCGTTGGCTCGGGGGATGACCAGCGCGCAGAGCATTGTCGCAGCAGCTACCGGCGCAGGAATTGCCGCGCTTGGCGATCTGACATTCCTATTTCTCACCACGCCGCCCGACGGGCAGGACGGCCTGGTCGTCGCATATGTCGTGTTCTTCTACGTCCCGCTACTATTTCTAGGCGGATGGGCCGCCAGTGCTGCGATTAATCGGATGCGTAGGTGGTACCGGCAAGTGAAGAAAGGAAGAGAGGCCTAGCCGTCGGCCGTGAGCTAGGCCTCTACCTTTGGAGTCGCCAGCGCCTGGTGTGTCAGGTTAAGGCCGACCATCGTAACCTGCCAGGCGCGGAGGGCGTTTTTAGGGGGCAGAGGCAATTGTCGGCCCCCTCGTCGGGCGTGAATCGGAATCGAAAGATTGCCCAGCCCCGAGGGGGACGGATTCTTAGAACAGGCCAGTCGGGTTCTCGTCGTAAGAGACGAGCATGCACTTGGTCTCCTGGTAGTGCTCGAGCATCATCAAGTGATTCTCGCGGCCGATACCGGACTGCTTGTAACCGCCGAAGGCTGCGTGAGCAGGGTAGCTGTGGTAGTTATTCACCCACACGCGGCCGGCCTGGATACCGCGGGCAGCGCGGTAGGCGTTGTTCTGGTTGCGGCTCCAGACGCCGGCGCCAAGACCGTAAATAGTGTCGTTGGCGATCGCGAGAGCCTCGTCCAGAGTCTTGAAGGTTGTCACGGCCAGAACCGGGCCGAAGATCTCCTCGCGGAAGAAGCGCATCGAGTTGTTGCCCTTAAAGATCGTCGGCTCGACGTAGTAGCCTCCCTCCAACCCTTCGAGCTTGGCGACGTTGCCGCCGGTGAGAACCTCCGCGCCCTCCGTCGGCCCGGACTCCAAGTAGCCGGAGATTTTGTCCAGCTGCTCCTGGGAGGCCTGGGCACCCATCTGTACCGACGTATCCAGCGGGTTGCCGGTCTTAATCTGCTTGACGCGCTCGACCGCGAGTTTCAGGAACTCATCAGCGATGTCTTCGTGGACCAGGGCTCGCGACGGGCAGGTGCAGACCTCGCCCTGATTAAGCGCGAACATGGCCAGGCCCTCGATGCACTTCTCGCGGAACGCGTCGTCGGCATCCATGACATCGGGGAAGAAGATGGATGGGGACTTGCCGCCGAGCTCCAGCGTAATTGGAATAATCTTGTCGGACACTGCCTTGTTAATCACCTGGCCAACGGCAGTCGATCCGGTGAACGCAATCTTGGAGATCCGGTCGCTTGCGGTCAGCGCAGCACCGGCTTCGGTGCCGAGGCCATTGACGATGTTGAGGACGCCGTCCGGAAGCAAATCGGCGATGATCTCGGTGAGCATGAGGATCGACGCGGGGGTCTGCTCTGCAGGCTTGAGCACGATGCAGTTGCCGGCAGCGAGGGCCGGGGCGATCTTCCATGCGGCCATCAGGAGGGGGAAGTTCCACGGGATGATTTGGCCGACGACGCCAAGTGGCTCGTGGAAGTGGTAGGCGACCGTGTTGTCGTCAATCTGCGAGATGCGCCCCTCCTGTGTGCGGGTGGCGCCGGCGAAGTAGCGGAAGTGGTCGATTGCGAGCGGGATGTCAGCGGCGAGGGTCTCGCGGATGGCCTTGCCGTTCTCCCAGGTCTCGGCGACGGCAATCTTCTCAAGGTTTTCCTCCAGACGGTCCGCGATGCGGTGGAGGATCAGCGCCCGCTCGGCCGCAGGAACCGAGGCCCAGGAGTCCTTCGCATTGTGTGCGGCATCGAGGGCGAGCTCAATGTCTTTCTCGTTAGACCGCGGAACCCGGCAGAAAACCTCGCCCGTAACCGGGGTGGAGTTGTCCATGTATTGCCCGTCTACTGGAGGTGTCCACTTACCGTCGATGAAATTCTCGTACTGCTCCTTGTACGTGAAGACTGCATCGGGGGTGCCGGGGTTGGCGTAAACAGTCATGTAGACACGTCCTTTCGATAGGGAAACAACAAACGTACGAGCCAACTTTAATTTGTGACTCGTGCCACAATCAACACTTATTTTTTCATCGCCTTTGCGAGAGATGCGATTGCTGCCGACCCTAAATCTGCCCCGACGTCGCCGTGAGAAATTCCAGAATTGCCCGCACACGGCGGTTTTCCTCGCCGGGCTCCAGATGCAGCTTCATAAAGATATTGGACACGTGTTTCGCCACTGCCGCCCCAGAAAGCACGAGGTCATCGGCAATCTGCTTATTGGACTTGCCGCGTGCCATCAGCTCGAGCACTTCGCGCTCGCGCGCCGTCAAACTGGCTAGTCCCGATTTGCCCGACTGCATCAATGCCGTCGCCACATCAGGGTCAATCACCACGCCACCACCGGCGACGACTTCGAGCGAGCCCAAGAAGTCCAGCACCTGGCCAACGCGGTCTTTGAGCAGATACCCGGTCCCGCCACTCGAGCTGCTGCCACTCGAACCGACCCCAGTACCGACCCCAGCACTACCTCCAGCACCGACCGGCGAGAACAACTCACGCGCATACGCCGGCGCCACATACTGCGACAGCACCATCACATTCAGCTGCGGATAACGCTCCCGCAACTCGACCGCCGCCCGCAGACCGTCATCGCTCATCTTTGGAGGCATGCGCACATCGGTAATCACCAAGTCTGGCAGCTCGCCCGTGTCATCAAATCGGTCATCGATGTCCGCCACCAGGCCGTGGGCAGTGTCGACCATCGCAATCACTTCATGTCCACGCTTTTCGACGAGCCCGGCGACCCCCTCCCGCAGGAGTGCCGAGTCATCCGCAATGACAATTTTCATTTCTTCTCCGCACCTTTCTTTTTCACACCCTTCATTTCCACGCTTTTCATTTCTCCAATGCCCGATTCCCAGCGGTTCAACATCAGAGGAATTCTGGCTATTACCTGCGTTGGCCCACCTTCGGGAGAGTGCATGGTCATCGCACCGTCGAAAGTAGCCAGTCGCTCTTTCATGCCCCGCAATCCGCGCCCCAATTTTGCCCCGCCAGGGCCTTGGTCCGTAATTGAAATATTCAGTGTTTGATCTGAGGTGAGCAACACAGAAACAGGAGCATTCGGCGCATATTTCGCCGCATTAGTCAGCACTTCTGCACAGAAAAAATATGCCGCGGCGAGCACACTTTCTTCCAATTCCGGCAGGGGATGGGGAGTGTGCACAACAACGTGAGGGCCGTACCCTTCAGCAATCTCTTCAACAGCTGCTTGCAGACCGCGATCACGCAACACCTGTGGGTGAATTCCGTGGACTGTTCGCCGCAAAGCGCGTAATCCATCCTCCAAAAGGCCGCGAGTTTCCGCCAGGAGCTGCATTAATTCCTCATTGCCAGTATTGGATGCCTCCAATTCTGCAAGTCCCAATTTCATTGAAGCCGCAACAATGTATTGCTGAGCTCCGTCGTGGAGGTCATTTTCAATGCGGCGACGTTCAATCTCAAAGGCTTCGGCAATTGTTCGTCGTGAAGCGGTAAGTTCGGCGATGCGAGCGGCGGCGGATTCCTCGTAGCTGCGTTTATGCGATTTTTCGCGGCGGTTCGCGCCGATATATTTGCGGAAATAATCCTTCAGCTCCATAGTTTCCTATGGTACGAAAGCTCTGTGTGCGGAGGAATTAATTTCCGGCATAGTAGACCTAGCACTACCGCAAAAGGAAAGTGGGCACGGTGTTGAAATCGCCTCCGTGCGAGTGAAATGAGTGCCATGACAGACAACAACAGCCCAAGAAACGCACGACTTTGTATTCGTGACATCACTAAGTCCTACAATTCCGCTCCCGTTCTCACCGGCATTTCGCTGAACATTGAGCCCGGCGAAACCGTTGCAGTCATGGGACCGTCAGGTTCTGGTAAGTCGACACTGCTGCACTGCATGTCCGGCGTTTTGCTACCGGACGACGGCGACGTCATCTTCGGTGAAACAAAGATCAATTCGCTTTCCGACGCCGACCGCTCCGCCCTCCGTCTGCACGACTTCGGCTTCGTTTTCCAGGATGGCCAGCTCCTGCCCGAACTGACTGCCAGGGAAAACGTTGCTCTGCCAATGATTCTGCAGGGCAAGAAGCGCTCAAAGTCACTGTCGCTTGCCGACGATGTCCTCAGCCGCCTGGGCCTAGAAGACCTCACGCGCCGTCGCCCTGGACAGATGTCCGGCGGTCAAGCGCAGCGTGTCGCAATTGCCCGTGCGATGGCCGGCGAGCCAGGTGTCATCTTCGCCGATGAGCCGACTGGCGCGTTGGACCAGTCCACAGGCCATGAGGTCATGCAACAGCTCACCGCGTTGGTGGAGCAGACTGGAACGACATTGGTGATGGTCACGCACGATGTGAAGGTGGCCGACTGGTGTCGTCGACGTGTGGAGATCCGCGATGGCCTGATTCACGACGACCGCATGCTGGCAGGAGCGGAGGTTACAAAGTGAGCACCGTAACTGAAGCACCAAAACCCCAGAGAATTCCGACCGGCGCGCTAGCGGACTTGAGCACGCGATTGCAGCGCGCCGGGCGCGAATCGCACTCGGGAAACGGTTGGTTGTCCGCGCTGTCTGTGGTCGCTATGACTGTGAGCACCTGGTTGGCGCTGGTTGTCGTCGGCGGCACGGCGATGTTTTACCGCCGTTGGCAGGCTGAGCCAAAGCTGCCGCCGAACCCAACGCCCGAGGATTACATGAATCAAGGTCAGGGCGAGATGTACCTGCAGCTGGCACTCGTGGCCTGTGTTTTTGTGATTCCGGCAATGGTTTCGCTGGTGGCACAGTCGGCGGTGCTTGGCGCTGCAGGGCGGGAGCAGCGATTGGCAACTCTGCGCTTGATTGGTCTGTCTAACGGGGCAGTTACACGCATGGTTATTATCGAAACCCTCGTCTTGGCAGCTGTTGGGCTTGTGGTGGGCACGTTCTTGTCGGTTGCCACCGCGCCATTCTGGGCGATGATCAAGTTTGACAATGACTACCTGGATACCTGGGACATGTTGCTGCCCTGGTGGGGCTACCCACTGGTCTGGGTTGCCGTGGTGCTCCTCGCGCTCTATGCGGCTGTGGTTGGTTTGCGAAGGGTGATGATTTCACCACTCGGCGTTAGTCGTAAGGAAGTGCCCAAGTCGATGAAGGCATGGCGCATGATTATGGCCGTAGTTATCGGCGCGGGCGTCCTGTACGCGGTAGGCAACTCCAATATCGCGGGTGGAACCGTGGCTACCACGCTTGGTGTCGCAGCGATGATGTACCTGATGGTCTGGGCAATTGGCCTGGTGGCGCCTTTCTTTATCCAGCTTGTTGCCCGCATCTCCAGCTTCTTCGGTACTTCGAGCGACTTTGTGGCGACGCGACGAGTAGCGACTAACGCTAAGGAATCGTGGCGTCGAGTCAGTTCCATGACATTTCTGTCCTTGCTGCTCGGGTACGCAATGATGGTGCCGAGTGAAGACAAGATTGAAGAGGTGGCAGATGCCACTCTTGCACACGATATTGCAACTGGTGTGACTACCACCTTCGTGATTGGATTCATTCTGCTGCTGGTGTCAACGCTTCTGACTCAGGCCTCAGCCGTCTATGAAGAGGCATCGCTGACAAAGGCGCTGGACTTCATCGGGACGCCAATCAACTTCCACCGCACGGTCACTTTCAAGCAGACATTCTTTCCCATGCTTGCGACCAGCATCTTCGGCTTTGTCATGGGTGCGCTGTTGGGAGCCACCATGTTCGGCCCGATTGCGAACGAAATCACGTTTGGTCAACGCTCCCTTGTAGTTGCGCTGGCGTACCTCGTGGGAGTTGTATCAGTTGGCGCTGTGACCTTGGCGGTTGATCCGCTTCGCCACAAGTTGCTGGGTCGACAGATTCGCCATAACGACTAGTCGCCATTAAAAGGGCAGTGGAGTGGCCGGGCAGTGGTGCTCGGTGCTCGGCCAGTTCCTTAGGGTTCAACTTGAGGATTAGAGCCTGTAACCAACTGTGGTTCATCTGATAACCAAGCATTCATCTCACAACCACGTAATTTCTACCTCTGACTTTTAGCCTGAGGGCATGCGTACCTACGTGCTTGATACCTCGGTCCTGCTGTCCGATCCCCACGCCACCAAGAAGTTCGATGAGCACCAAGTTGTGCTTCCGCTGGTCGTGGTGAGTGAGTTGGAGGCCAAGCGCCACCACCCAGAGCTGGGGTGGTTCGCCCGAGAAGCGCTCCGTTTCCTCGAAGAGCTGCGTTACCGCTACGGCCACCTGGACCGGCCTGTGCCCGCCAATGATCTTGGCGGGTTTATGCATATTGAGCTCAACCACTCCGATCCCTCCATCCTCCCCGCTGGCTTCCGCACCGCCGAAAATGATCACCGTATTCTCGCTTGCGCCCTTAACCTTCAGCACGATGGCCATGATGTCGTGCTGGTCACCAAGGACATTCCGCTTCGCGTTAAGGCTGGTGCGGTGGGATTGCCTGCCGACGATTACCGCGCCCAGGACGTCGTACTGACTGGGTACTCGGGAATGGTGGAAGTGGACGTCGACCCGGAGGAAATTGATCGTCTCTTCGCCAACGGCTTTCTGGAGCTCGAGCAGGTTCAGGAGCAGCCGCTGCACTGCGGCGTGCAGCTCAGCGCCGGTAGCCAGTCTGCGCTGGCAAGGGTGAGCGCCCCGGGCGTCGTCAAGCTTGTGCGGGGCGATACGGAGGCGTTTGGGCTGAAGGGGCGGTCGGCGGAGCAGCGTGTTGCGCTCGACCTGCTGTTGGATGACTCGGTGGGGATTGTGTCCCTCGGCGGCCGAGCCGGCACGGGTAAGTCGGCGCTTGCGCTGTGCGCGGGTCTGGAGTCGGTGCTGGAGCGCGGACTGCATCGCCGAATCGTGGTGTTTCGTCCGCTCTACGCGGTAGGTGGCCAGAATCTTGGTTACCTGCCCGGTAACGAGGATGAGAAGATGAATCCCTGGGCGCAGGCTGTCTACGACACGCTGGAGGGGCTGGTCTCGGAGAACGTCATGGATGAGATTGCCTCGCGCGACATGCTAGAGGTACTGCCGTTGACTCACATTCGCGGTCGTAGCCTGCATGACAGCTTCGTGATTGTCGATGAGGCACAGTCGCTGGAGCGCAACGTACTGCTGACGGTGCTGTCGCGTCTTGGTAGCAATTCCCGGGTCATCCTTACGCACGATGTGGCGCAGCGTGACAACCTGCGCGTCGGCCGCCATGACGGTGTACAGGCGGTGATTGAAAAACTCAAGGGCAACGAGCTTTTTGCACACATCACGCTGAAGCGCTCGGAGCGCTCGAAGATTGCGGAGCTCGTGACGGGGCTGCTCGATTAAGAGTAAGCTTGTGAGGCAGATACGTAGGAGCTGTTCCTGCGGTTACTTTCACTCGGATCGTTCGGCACGTACCTGCCGATGAAAGGTTTGTATTCACATGGCTACTGTGACTTTTGCTGATGCCACTCGCATTTACCCCGGTGCAACGACGCCTTCTGTGGACAAGTTCAACTTGGAAATTGCCGATGGCGAGTTCCTGGTTCTGGTGGGCCCCTCCGGTTGTGGTAAGTCCACAACACTGCGCATGCTTGCCGGTCTGGAAGAGGTCAATGAGGGCAAGATTTTCATTGGAGATCGTGATGTGACCAATGTCTCGCCCAAGGATCGCGATATTGCGATGGTCTTCCAGAACTACGCCCTGTACCCGCATATGACGGTGCGAGAGAACATGGGCTTCGCGCTCAAGATTGCTGGTGTGGACAAGGACGAGATTGACCGTCGTGTCGAAGAAGCTGCGAAGACCCTGGATCTAACTCAGTTCCTGGATCGTAAGCCTAAGGCTCTATCCGGTGGTCAGCGTCAGCGTGTGGCAATGGGGCGTGCGATTGTGCGCAAGCCGCAGGTGTTCCTGATGGACGAGCCGTTGTCGAACCTGGACGCGAAGCTGCGTGTTCAAACCCGTACTCAGATTGCGGCCATGCAGCGTCGGATGGGTGTGACCACCATGTATGTCACCCACGACCAGACTGAGGCGCTGACCATGGGCGACCGCATTGCGGTCATTAACTTCGGTGTTCTGCAGCAGGTCGGTACTCCGCGGGAACTCTACGAAACCCCAGCAAACGAATTCGTCGCAGGCTTCATTGGCTCGCCTGCGATGAACCTGGGCACGTTCAACGTCTCTAATGGTTACGCCACGTTGGGTGAGGCCAAGATTAAGCTGCCGGAAGCCACACTTGCTGCAATCGTGCCGGAGGATCAGAACCAGATTATCGTGGGCTTCCGTCCGGAGGCATTCGACCTGGTCGAGGGACCGGGCGATGACGTCATTCCGGTGCAGGTTAACTTGGTCGAGGAATTGGGCTCCGATGCATTCATGTATGGCGATCTCGTCGGTGGCGGAGCATTGAGCTCCGGATCTTCCTCTAACCCGGACGAAGAGGAACACGGTCAGGTGGTTATTCGTACCGCCCCGCGCACCGCGCCGCAGTTGGGCTCGGTAGTTTACGGCAAGATTCGTCCGGGCATGCTGCACCTGTTCTCGAAGTCGACTGGTATGCGCCTTCCGGCCTAAACTCTTTCGTTTAGATGAAATGAGTAGCTGGTAGGGCAGTGGGACAGTAAGACAGTTTTAGGAGCCACCGTGTCGGAAACTATGAAAATAGCCGCGACAACGGTGGCTTCAAAGCTTTTGCGCCTTCCTTGGCATATACCTCTGGAACAGTGGCCAGATGATTTGTTAGCCGCCTTGCCTCAGGGAATTTCGCGACACATTGTTCGATTCGTCAACTTAGATGACCGCGTCATTGCAGTGAAAGAAATTGGTGAGTTCACTGCTCATCATGAGTATCGAATGCTGCGTGACCTGGTCAGGCTCGGTGCTCCATCGGTTCGCCCGCTCGCGGTAATCACCGGCCGGAAGGATCCAGATGGCGAACCGTTAACTGCCGCACTCGTCACAGAACATCTCGAGTATTCGCTGCCGTATCGTGCAGTTTTTTCTCAACAGGTCACCCGCGAAACTGTGGTCCGCCTGATTGACTCGCTGGTAGTCCTGCTAGTTCGGTTACATCTCCTTGGTTTTTACTGGGGCGACGTGTCACTGTCGAACACGTTGTTTCGTCGTGACGCAGACGCTTTCTCCGCCTACCTTGTCGACGCGGAAACGGGAGATTTGCAAGGCACACTCTCAGATTCCCGCAGGCTTTACGACGTTGACGTTGCCCATACCAACATCATCGGAGAGCTCATGGATCTGCAGGCCGGCGGATTCCTCGATCCTGAGCTGGACGTAATTGCGGTGGGTAGGCGCATTATTGAGCGTTATGAGGACCTGTGGCAAGAGCTGACGGGGGAAGAATCTATTGGTGTTGAGGAGCCTTGGCTTGTCGATGAGCGGATTCGCAGGCTCAACGACCTCGGTTTCGATGTTGGCGAGCTGAAAGTCACCAGTGATGGTGGTCGCGTTGTGTTCCGACCACGAGTGGTTGACGCAGGGCATCACCATAGGCAGTTAATGCGACTGACGGGGTTGGATGTTCAAGAACGGCAAGCGAGGCGGATGCTCAATAGTATGCAGACCTTTCGGTTGGCGGAAGGTCTTGAAGGGGTTCCGCTAGAGCAGGTTGCGCACCGATGGCTGCGTGAAGTTTTCGAGGCCACAATCCTGGCTGTGCCCGAGGGGCTGCGTGGAAGGCTGCAGGATGCGCAGGTTTTCCACGAGGTCTTGGAGCATCGCTGGTACATGGCAGAAAAACGCCGTGCGGATGTGCCGCTTCAAGAAGCGGTGCAGAGCTACGTGGACCGAGTGTTGCCCGGGCATCGCGACGAGTCCGTATATCTTCCGGCGAGCGATGAGGTCGAGTAGCTCTCTAGAAGCAGACTGTCGAGCGTACGATTATTTCACAAGTGACAAGTAAACGACCCGCCAGAATATTATAAAAATATACATTCAGGTCAAACAGGGGTGCTTTTGGTGGTCGGGTGGTTGTCGGGTCTGCGTGTGATTGTCGCGGCCAGGTGCTTACTTTGGTGCCGGTAGGCGGCTCTGTTCAGCGAAAACAGCTCGAAAACAGCTCAAATTCTAGGTGTACTTTCGAGAGCTTTTGCTATTTTTCTCCTTTGCATTTGTTCACAGCTGGCTGAAGGTCAACCTAAATTGGTTTTGGTCAAGTAAAATTTTGGTGAGACCGAATACCCGCGTGGGTGGCGTCGAAGTTCGCATGAAAGGCTACTTCTAGCCGCAGGGCGGGATAATCCAATTAGGCCACGGCTGCTGGCAAATATTCGTCCGAATTACTCGGAGGATGCCATTAAAGTGGCCTTTCTTCTCAAGGGAGAAAATATAGTGAAGAACTTCAAGCGCCTTTCAGCTCTGTGTGCAGCAGGCCTGATGGCAACCGCTGGTTTGGTTGCGTGCTCGAGTGATGATGCGGTTGCAGATGGTGGTGTCTACTTCCTTAACTTCAAGCCGGAGCAAGATGCCGCATATCAGAAGATTGCGAAGGCATACACTGACAAGACTGGTGTCCAGGTCAAGGTCGTTACCGCTGCTTCGAATTCCTATGAGCAAACTCTGAAGGCCGAGATTGGTAAAAAGGACGCGCCAACACTGTTCCAGGTCAATGGTCCGGCGGGCCTGCGTACTTGGCAGGAATACATGGCTGACATGTCTGACACTGAGATCGCACAAAACCTCAACGAGGGCATCGAGCCGCTGAAGGGCGAGGACGGCAAGGTATACGGCGTCCCGTTTGCAGTCGAGGGGTTTGGCCTGATCTATAACGAAGAGATCATGGACAAGTACTTCGCGCTGCCCGATGCCAAGGCCAAGAGCATCGACGAGATTAAGGCCTTCGGAAAGCTGAAGGAAGTCGCTGAGGACATGCAGGCCAAGAAGGACAAGCTGGGGATTTCCGGCACCTTCGCTTCCACCTCGCTCGCATCCGGTGAGGATTGGCGCTGGCAGACACACTTGGCCAACGGACCGGTTCATTATGAATTCGAGGACCTCGGCACCAAGGAAACCGCTGATGTGAAGTTCAAGTACAACAAGGAGTTCAAGAACCTCTTTGATCTGTACCTGAATAACTCCACTGTCGAAAAGACTCTGGCCCCGTCGAAGGCTGTGTCCGACTCGATGGCTGAGTTCGCTCAGGGCAAGGCCGCTATGGTTCAGAATGGCAACTGGGCATGGTCCCAGATCAACGATGTCTCCGGCAACGTGGTCAAGCAGGACAAGATTAAGTTCATGCCTATGTACATGGGCCTGAAGGACGAGGATAAGACTGGCATCTCGGTTGGTACTGAGAACTACCTGACGGTCAACTCCAAGGCTTCGGAGGCTTCCCAAAAGGCAACGAAGGACTTCGTCAATTGGCTGTTCAACACCGATGAGGGCAAGAAGTACGTCGTCGAGGATCTCGGATTCATCGCTCCGTTCCAGAACTTCACTGAAGCCGACACTCCGAATGACCCGCTGGCCAAGGAAGTGGCCGCAGCAATTGAGAACGAGGACCTGACCACCATCCCGTGGGACTTCCAATACTTCCCGTCTCAGCAGTTCAAGGATGATTTTGGCGCAGCGCTGGCGCAGTACGCTTCCGGAAAGATGCCGTGGGACAAGGTTGTTGAGACTTTCGCCGACAGCTGGAATGCGGAATCTCCGAACAATTAAATACCAGCAAATCAATGGTGAGCCATTCCATCGGTGAGTGTGAAGCGAAAGCTTCTCGCGCATGAACAACCGACTGAATGAGTTCATCCAATGGCAAGGCGGAGCTCGGGGCTCGGTGACCTGTTAAACCGGTCTCGAGGCACCGGGCTCCGCCTTTAGCTTTAGGAGCGGTGTTGTAGATGCAAGCAACATTGAAAAAGTATTTCCCAATTTTCGTGCTACCCACGCTGATTGCCTTTGCAATCGCGTTCTTGGTGCCGTTCGTTATCGGTTTCTTCCTATCATTTACTGACTTCACAACCATCACTAATGCGCAGTGGGTTGGTATCGAGAACTACCAGAAGGCATTTAGTGAGCGCGAGGGCTTCGTCGCTTCCTTCGGATTCACTCTGATGGTGGTTGTTGTTTCCATCATTACTGTGAACTTGTTCGCGTTCTGGATCGCATGGATTCTGACGCGCAAGCTGAAGGGCACGAACTTCTTCCGCACAGTCTTCTTCATGCCGAACCTTATCGGTGGCATCGTGCTCGGTTACACCTGGCAGTCGATGATTAACGCCGTGCTGGCATCGTACGGTACGACGATTGTGTCCGACTGGAAGTTCGGTTACGCCGGTCTGATCATCCTCATCAACTGGCAGCTGGTCGGTTACATGATGATTATCTATATTGCCGGTCTGCAGAATGTCCCGCCGGAGCTCATCGAAGCTGCGGAGATTGATGGCGCTGGACGCTGGGAGATCCTGCGGCACGTTACTATCCCGATGGTCATGCCATCGATTACCATTTGCCTCTTCTTGACCCTGTCGAACACTTTCAAACTCTTCGACCAAAACTTGGCCCTGACCAATGGTGCGCCGGGTTCAGAGACAGAAATGGTTGCTCTGAACATCGTCAACACCATGTTCAACCGAATTGGTGTGGAGGGCGTTGGTCAAGCCAAGGCAGTAATTTTCGTCGTCGTGGTCGTAGCGATCGCGATGCTGCAGCTGCGTGCTACTCGCAGCAAGGAAGTGGAGGCATAAATGTCTGTCGACGCTGCAATGACCACTGAAACGGCCACCAAGCTCCCCAAGGCCAAGCCCGCTAAGCAGGACGAGGCCAAGGTGGGAGGCGTATCTAAGGTCATCATCTACGCGATTCTGGTGTTTTTGACCGTCGTGTTCTTGGGGCCAATCGCGTTCATTATCTTCAACTCGTTCAAGTCCAAGTTCGCAATTTCAGATAACCCCTTCCAGCTGCCACTAGGTGACATGTGGGTCGGGTTCGAAAACTACGCCGTCGGCCTGATGAAGGAGGGCTTCGGCTGGGCGATCGTGTGGTCCTTTGTCATCACGATCCTCTCGGTTATTGCGATTGTGTTCTTCTCTGCGATGACGGCTTACTACATCACGCGAGTGAAGACGTGGTGGACCTCGCTGCTGTATTACCTGTTTGTGTTCTCGATGGTCATCCCGTTCCAGATGGTGATGTTCCCGACCGTCAAGATCGCCGACATGCTGCATTTGAACAACCCAATCGGCATTGTGGTTCTCTACTTGGGCTTTGGCTCCGGCCTGTCGGTATTCATGTTTGCCGGCTTCATCAAGTCCATCCCGATTGACATCGAGGAAGCCGCGATGATTGATGGCGCATCTCCGATGCAGAACTACTTCCGCATCGTTTTGCCCATGCTCAAGCCAACTGCAGTGACAGTCGCCATTCTGAACGCAATGTGGGTTTGGAACGACTACCTGCTGCCGTACCTGGTCATCGGCCTGTCCACTAAGTACAAGACCATCCCGGTTGTCGTGCAGAGCTTCGTTGGCTCCAACGGTAACCGTGACCTTGGCGCGATGATGGCAATGCTGGTGCTCGCAATCATTCCGATTGTGATCTTCTACGTCGCCACCCAGAAGCACATTATCGAGGGTGTTGCTGCGGGTGCCGTTAAGGGATAGCCGCCTAAGCGTTAGCGCATAGGGCGCCAAGCACCGCGTTTTACGAAAGCGAAAGCCTCAACCGCGTAGGTTGAGGCTTTCGTCTGTTAATCAGCCTTTATTAGGATATGAACCCGTGGATAGATTTTTCAGCACCGATACAAAGTTCTACGCAGCCTGGTCGCTGTTAGCAGACCTTGTAATCATCAACCTGCTGATGATCGTCGCATCCATCCCGATAGTCACTGCAGGCGCCGCAACTCGCGCTGGGGTAGTGGTCGCTCGCGATATGGTCCGTGACGAAGGCTCAAGGCCCGTACGGCGCTTCTTGCGCGCACTGCTGGACAATTGGCGCACACCAACTTTGTGGTGGCTATTCACCTTGGTTCTCGCCGGAGCCATTGGCTATGAGTTTTACGTTATTTCCCGCGCGGACCTCGGCGCTGTCGGCCTAATCTTCGCCGCAGGAGTTACCTCCGGGGCGCTAATCCTGCTGGGAATTACCGCCTGGGTCTACTCGCTGTGCTCGCTTTCCGACGGTCAATCGTCGCTCCGCCGAACCCTGGCAACGGCCACCAGCATGACCGTCAAAAACCTGCCGCGGACTGCGCTGGCAGTTTTGGCGCTTCTCATCGTGCCCGCGGCCATATTCTTTTTCCCGGCGAAGATCTACGCGATTGCTACCTATGTCTTCCTCATCGGGTACGCGTTGAGTTGGTATTTGGTGATGCTGGCGCTTGAGCCCGTTCTGCCAAACAATGCTGGGTAGGTTCTCCCACTGGCCCCGCTGGCCCGACTGGCACTGACTTAATCGGTGCCAGCTCGCGTACAAGGCCGCTGACGATCCTTAGCCCTCGTACTCTTTCACAGAGGGAAAATCTTCCGCCTTGACCATCTCGAGCAGTTTTTCGCGACGGACAAAGGCGGAGCATGCGCCAACCGCCTGTACGGCTGCTGCACCTGCTGCGGTGGCCAGGGGGACGGCGTCGTAAAGCGAGGTGCCCTTAGCCAGCTCCGCGGTGAGCGTGCCGACGAACGCATCACCGGAACCGGTGCCGTCGACAATCTTCTCCTCTGGCAGCTTGAGCGCGGGGTGCTCGTAGATTGTCGGCTCGTCATCGAGACCATCGGAGTGCTGTGCGAAGAGACAGCCGTGGTCGCCCCGGAGCATGACGACACTGGGGCAGTACTGCAGAAGTGCCTCGAGCTGTGCGCGGTAGTCGGTAGCGCGGATGCCCTCGGCGATGTCCAGGCGGCGGATTGTTTCCCAGGCGCCCTTCATGTTGACGATCAGCGGATCTGCATGGTCAATCAGCGCAGGTGTAACGGTTACGACCGGATTGAGATTCAGCACCAGTCGCGCGCTGTACATGGACGCGACGGACGCGATGGCCTCAGTTGCTTCCGGAAGTAGCTCGCCCTGTGCGAGCACGACATCCGCTGATGCGAACTCATCGACGAAATCGGTGGGGTCCGTCAGTGCGTCGGCGCCACGCTGGACAAAAATGACCGGCCGACCCTTGCGGTTTGTTGCGACGAAAGCGCTGCCGGTCGGCAAATCCCAGGAAGTCTGAATGGAGTGGACATCTACGCCGTGTGCGTTGAGTTCCTCGACCACGAAATCCGCTGCGCGGTCCTCGCCAACAGTTCCGGCCATGATCGCACGGACACCGTCATAAGCGATAGCAACGGCCTGGTTGGCGCCCTTGCCGCCCAGCATATTAGTGCCGTCATCAACGATGAGCGTGCCACCTTCTGCGGGGACGCTATCGACCTGTACCAGGGTATCTAGGTGGATAGATCCACATACAACAACTGTTGGATTCTCATTCAGGTCAGGAATCGGCTGCATAAAAATATAGGATAGTCGGGAATTCAAATCCGTGTTGCTTGCCCGAGTTTACAGCCGTCAGAGCCGGCGAATCGATGCCCTACAATCGATGGCTATGGCAAAACTGTACTTCCGCTACGGAACCATGAACAGCGGAAAATCCATCGAGGTTCTTCGCGTCGCCCACAACTACCGCGAGCGCGACATGCGACCGTTGATCGCCAAGCCTGCCGTGGATACTTTGGCTGACGGCGACGTGCACTCCCGCATCGGAATCGCGGAACGCGCGCACCTCATCCACGACGGCGATGACCTTTCCTCGCTTGCCGACGGCCACGATTGCCTGATCATTGATGAGGCACAGTTTCTTACCCCTGACCAGGTCGATCAGTTGTTGGGAATTACCCTTCGCGGTACCCCGGTGCTCTGCTACGGCCTGCGTACCGACTTTCGCACCCACGCCTTCCCGGGCTCCCAGCGTTTGCTCGAAGTTGCCCACACCATTGAAGAAATTAAGACAATCTGCACCTGTGGGCAGAAGGCCATCTTTACTGCGCGGTTGAATCCGGACGGCAGCATTATCCTCGACGGCGAAACCGTGGAAATTGAGGCACTCGAAGCGCCGAAGTACATCTCCCTGTGCGCCAGCTGTTACAACCGGATGTCGGGGAAGTGGGCGTGAGTAGGGGCTAGGAGGGCGGTTTCTGGAAATTAACTATCCTGGACCAACGTGACTAATTTGGAAAGCCTGGTCTGTGACCAATACAAAACGAGTCCAATTCCACGCCTCGCATTTGAAGCCCGCGCACTGAAACTCTCCGAAACCGTCATTCCCGTCAACTATTAACGACGCCGACCGCTGAAAGGAGCGCCTATGTGCACGGGTATCATTTCAGGAGTCATTTCTGGGCTCATCGTGTCGGGTGTCTTGTGGCTGTGGAATGTTTCTCAACGGGATTCGTTAGAGCTGAGATTCGTCGCCCCAGGTAGAGCTTTCCTTCGAAATAACCGGCTGCGAACTGTGGTAGTCGGAGGCTCTTGGGGATTAGAGAAGGGCCAGGTTATCTTCCGCGGTGACGACTTTCGTGGCGGCGGGCACGGTTTGGTCGTAGGCCGATTTGAAACTCTTCCAGTGAGAACGCAAATGATTCAACCTGGGCAACCAGTAATGGTTTCGATAAAGCGCCTTCCCTTCCGTCTAAAAAGCTTAAGTGAGACGGGCCTGCACAAGTGGGAGCAGGCTGAAGTGGACCCCGCGGAATTTATCGGCAGAGAAGATGAACTACCGACAGGGTGGAAATTCCAGACGATTTATCTCCGGGCGTAGTTCCGTCAGAAGAGTCCCATAAGCGCAGTCGCGACCGGGCCTAGAATCGCGGTGGCGCTGCCGGCATCCCCGAGCACAGAAAGCCCTTTTCGAAGCGCGTTTGAGAGCCTATCTGTTCGGGCACCGCCGGCTGTTTCTTGGTCAATGACTTCGGCAATATCATCGTGTCCACTTTCACGCAGAGTGTCGATGAGGTGCTGAATCTGAGCAGCGCTCACGTTGATTGTGACGCTGTGCTCATTGTTGACTCCAACCTGTCCTCCGTGGACATCGCCATGTACATTCACCGCGGTATTTGTTGTGTGTTGGCCCCTGTCAATCCCATAATCTCCTACAGACTTCCCTGAGTAAACGAGGTGCTGACCGACACCTGTCAGCCGTCCGCGGAAGAACATCTGGCCCCAATCAGTATCAAAGTTGATAAGGCCAAGATTTTGGAGCATCTCCGCAGAGCGACGCAATTCATCGATCATGAAGCCAGACTCATCTGAAAGATCACCGAAGTCAGTATGGCGAGTGTGATTCTCATTGACCCAGTTGATTAGCCAATCTGCGGTTTCAAACCTGTTTCGTGCCATGTGCTTGCCCTTTCAGCAATTCGAAGAAGTCACTTACATTAATACCGCCGGTTCGTAAAGCGTTACGAACTTCGAGCCGACTCACGCACCGGACTTCGATTTCCACTTCAAGTCCTCCCACGACTCGGCGGCTCGGATGTCTGATTTGTAGCCAATGACGTAGCTCCGCCTCTGGCCCTCGAATGCGTCCTCGCTGAGCAGTTCGCGTACCAACACTCGAGCCGCGAATCGTTTCGCTTGAACCGTTTCGCGTCTCGCCCCGCCGAACGCTCAACCGATGTACTCCTGCAGAGGCCTACAACGCTTTATCCAAAGCGCACTCTCGCTCTAGGCATCAAGACTTATGACTACCACCCACGCGCTGACAAAGTCGCCAAAACGGCAAAAGAACACTGTGATGAGGCGGATGACTCAGACAGTCTCTATATCGGACGCTGATGGGCCGGAGAACCCATCACCATCATGTGCGTAGACAACACAGCAAACATCAAAATCACTGCCATGGGGCAACACATAGCCCATTACACGCTGACCTCAGACAAAATCTACTACAACCAAAAGGCAACGGATTCAACCCTAACCCGGGCAACAAAAATAAAGGAAGCCTCGAGACATAACCGGAACAATGTCTCGAGACTTCACATCGTGCCCCCAGCAGGGCTCGAACCTGCGACAAAAGGATTATGAGTCAACCGCTCACTGCTACTCTTTTTTGAGCAGCGGGGCTGACCTGCGGTTTTATAGTTTTTGCGGTTATCGCTGAAAACCGACGCACCGTGCGACCTAGCACGGTGCTATACTGTATGCAAATCGAATATTTTTCCCTACCCCCGATTGAGTGGTTTTCCACTCAATCCTGAACTTTGCTACTCATCTACATCTAGCCCCCGCGACTAGCGACGTCCAAGCGATACCGAGCGAAACGGGAGCGGGAGCAAGCGCAGTGCGAGGTGAGGTCGAGGAGGGGGCGCGAACGACCGCAAGGTCGCACGCGCAAGCCCCCGACGCTGACCGAATCCGAAACGGAGCGACGCGGACGCGGGAGTGCGAGCGAGTGTGAGCGCAGGCGGAGTGACCGGGAGCAGGGGGCGCACCGAACAGCGCCGACAGGCGCGTGAGGTGCAGTGGCACAGGGCTTGTCTTGTGTGCCACAACTCCACGGGAGATGTGGAAGAGGGGAAAAGAAGAAGAATATCAGGAAGAACGGATTAGGAAATGTTGACGACTGTTGAAGCGGTAGATCGGGTGATGCCGTGGCTATCACCGGTCGTTTTGAATTCTTCAACGGGTGACGGTGCGTTAATCCGGGAATGTCGTGAAAAACTCCCGAGTGTGCTTGGCGCACGTGAGACCCCTCGGGATTATTTAGTCCATGTTTCTCCCGGGACTATCCAGCTGGCTTGTCGTGACCTCCAGGCACTCGATAGGAGAATCGCTGCCCAAGAAAAGGAGGAACGTGAACGCGCGCGGATTAGTGAGGAGATGGCTTTCCGTCGAAAAGTTACGGATCTTTACGACGCGATGGAGGACGTTTTGCGCTGGCTAGATGCGCAAAGCGGGTGGATAGTAGGCGGTAAGGAGGAAGACCTCCAATTAGGAGAGATGGGGGGTCGGCAGGTAAAGCGCCTACTGGAAGAGGAACCAGCCATTGGGCATGACCTTGCGGTTTTAGAGTTTGTCACTGATGAGGCGCGGTTGAAAAAAGATTTCGACTTTGAGGTTCTTCAGTGGCACTATGACCAGCTGGTCGAGGGGGCGTGTCCGCCGTGGCTATTTTGGCGGTTGATGCCGCTTTTTGATGACATTCTGGGTGAGAAGAAAGCCCCGCGAAAAATCCGTCACTGGTCGGCGAAGAGTCGCCGGCGCATGCTGAAAACCTGTGCGGAGTTGGACTGGGAGCCGGTCATTTCCCTGGCGGAAACTGAAGATTTTTCCATGGCGATGGTTACTCTGACGTATCCAGGTGCGGGGAAAAAGTGGCTGGATTACGTACCGAATGCCCAGGTTGCGCGAAAGCACTTTGCTGCACTTCAGGAGAGGTTTTACCGTGCCTGGGGGGTGCGTATGCAGGGGATTTGGAAAAGGGAATTCCAGAAAAGGGGGGCACCTCATTTGCATATTTTGATGCTCATTCCGACGTGGGGAATCGCCCGCGAAAAGGAATCCCCGTTTATCGTGGAAACTGACCTCATGTTTTTCCGTGAGTGGCTGTCCATTGCCTGGGCGGAGGTGGTCGGCGCGGAAGGTATGGATTTCGTGCGTCACCTCTATGCCGGAACTGGCGTAGATCAAATTGAGCGGTTTACCTCGGCAAAAAACGTCGCCGGGTATTTTCTGAAGTATGCGTCCAAGGATAGCAAGTTTGCTACTAAGGAATATCAGAATCTTCCGCCGTGGGAGTGGAGTCACAGTGGCGAAAGTGTTGGCAGGTTTTGGGGTGTCCTCGGTATTAAAAAGGAGGTCCGCACTGTGCTGGTGAGTCGTGAGGAGTTTGTGGCGTGGGGTCGGCTTCTGCAGCGTTGCTGTGCTGCTAAATTTCCTGGTAAGCGTCGTTTTCGGGGGAATTTTCACGCCGGTTGGGTGCTCACCGAGGATTTGCATGGCACGGTCGCGCTAGTAAAGGATCTTGTGAGGTCGTTACAGGCTATGGGTGGTAGTGTGCTTGATTCGCCACCTGTTGGTATGCGGGGGGCTGTTTTTTCTCGCGTGAGTTGAGTGGTTTACCGCTCGGGTGAGTTTTCTTCCGCCATTTCCTCGGCGATGTGAACATTTCCCTTTTTTATCCAGTCTCTGATTGACGCTTGGCTAATTCCGAATTCCCCTGCGAGTTGTCTTTGTGTGACTCCTGGGTATGCAGCGGTTAAGGCGGTGAACATGTAAATGAGTCGCCTACCCTGTTCTTCCTGTTCAAGGAGCCTTTTTACCGCGTTGACGTTCGCTTGCACGGACGCGTCGATATTCCCCTGAGCTTTGAGTGATTTTCCCAATTCGGCTGCGAGTCTGCGACCCTCGCGCGCAACCGTATTTCCCATGTCGTTCATGAGCATTAGGGTAGCGGCTATAGCGGGAAATCACCAGGTTGAGAGGTTGACCGCGCGCATGAGTGGTCTTGTGCTATACTGTTGTCAGAAGGAAAAAGAGTCAAGGATTCAATCAGAGAATCCAGGCTCGGCAAGTCGCCTCCTTTTTTTCATCACTAAGTGAGTGGAAAACCACTCACAAGAGAGGAATCATTATCATGCGTTTTCCCGCATCTGGTCTCCGTGTCATCACTACTGCTGCTACCGAGTCGCGCCCGGTCTATGAGTACGTCGACGGCAAGCGTTCCGATGTTGTGAAAAAGGACGAAAAGGGGCGCGAGATGCATCGCGTCGCTGGACTGTCTGCGGTCTGGCAGGGCGAAGCCATTGAGGTCTCCGTCGTTCTCCCGACCCCGTTCACTCTGTCCCCGTACACCGTGTATGCAGCCGGTGGTGACGGTTTCGTCGAAATCGGTGCTCGCGCCGAGACTGAACGTTTCGCGTCCAACCGCTACAGCCTGTACACCTCCGAGGTAAAGGCAGCGGGTTCCTACGCGGAGCTGGTCGAGGGCAAGTAAAAAAAACGGTTCACCTGTGGGTTCCGCACTGGTGATGTGTCTGGTGCGGTTCGCCAGGGGAGAACCGACGAGGAGCCCCTCCCCGTATCTCTGTTCCACCTATATATAAGGAGTCCAAAAATGGATTTTGTGTCGATTGTTGTATTGTGCGCGGTGTGTTTCATCGCGGTGTATGCCGTGGCAAGTATCTACGAGTCCCGTCACCCTGCGGTTCCTGCTGGTCTGAAAATGCTGACTGAATCGGAGCGCAGCGATCTTCGCGAGCATGAAGCAGAATTCATGAGTCGGTGGGGTGATCCGGAGAGCGTGAAAGACTTTTTCGAAGCCACATCTACATTCTCTGGTGATGAGACTGGTCTGGAACCTGAGCTTCGTCGGTATCCGCGCCCGATTCGGGCGGAAAAAACTTCTCGGGGTGTCGAGGTCACTTTGCAGCTCCCCATTGGTATTGATGCGGAGGATATCGAAAAGTCGATTCGTCGCGGTGGTGAGTGGGTAGCGATTGATGGGGTTGCGGACACCGTGGTAGAGCGTAAATCGCCTGGTCGTGTGGTGGTTCGTGCTGTCACGCGTGACGCGTTTGAGTCGAATCTCGGCGGTGATTTTCTGTGACACTCACTCGTGAGCGTCCGTGGGCGGTCGATGAGGATGGGCAGCCGGTCATTTGGGACCCGACGGGCGTGGGACATGTCGTCATTGCTGGTATTACCCGAACAGGTAAAAGCAAGGGGAGCCAGTCGATTATCGCTGGCACTCTCACTCCCTGGATTCAGTACACCGGCATCGACCCGTCGGCGGGTTTGCTCAAACCTCTGAAAGCTTTTTCGGAGCGCCCCCAGGATTTTGTTCTTGGTTCTGACGACGATTTTCTGAATCGCGCGATTTTACTACTGGAGCGCCTAGTGGCAGTCATGCGGGAGCGCATTGCAGCGCTCGGCTGGGCGGAAAAAGTCGAGAACTTTTCCACAGAGATGCCTGCCGTGGTGGTCGTCCTTGAGGAATACGCAAACCTGCTGGTCATGGCGGAATCTTCCGGTAAAGACGGTAAGAAGCTTCGTGCTCAAATCGTTGCGCTTGTGGGGTCACTGCTCCGTGAGGGGGCAAAAGTTGGGATCGATGTCTTCACGATCTTGCAAAGACCAGAAGCCGCGATTCTCCACGACCGCGCTCAGTATTCCGTGCGGATTACCTATCGGCAGGATAATGCGGATTCGGTGAAAATGTTGCTCGATGCACCGGAACAGGAGGACGTGTCCCGCATCGTGGGTTTGCGTCCTGGGCGCGGCGTTCTTTCCGATAACGGGCAAGGTTTGGTTTGGTTCCAGACCCCTAACCCGGACTACTCGACCTATGTAGAAACCGTGCGTGACCGCATTTACACAGGTCACACCCCACTTTTGGAGGAAAACAATGAGTAAAAACGCGACTACCGTGGCTATCGCTGCGACTGCTGTGGTCGGTGTCGGTGCCCTGGTGCTCACGGGTGCTCTGGCTGGCGGTTCCGATTCGTCGGCTCCGTCATCTACCCCTGCGGATAGCGTGGCGGAAGCCTGCGAGGGGTGGTTTGTAGACCATGGCGCGTGCCAAATCGCGAAAGCTCGCGAGGCGGCGGAAGAGGCGTGTTCCTTTGACCCGACCGACGAATTTTTTGCGGAGGTTCGGGCACGTCAGTGTGAAAGCGCCCAGTCCCACGCGGTAGAGGTAGAGCGTCTGTATAGCATGTCAGAAAACCCGTCTGACCTGCAGATTTCGCCGGTTACGTCTCCCTATGCTGCCCCCACAGAGCGTATCTGCCTGACGTACGAAGATGTGAATCGCGTCACAGGTGAAGTCGTTCCGGGTCGGTGCGTTGTGCGTGTGGTGACTACCTAGCCCCAGTGGGGAGTACAGAGGGGGCGAATAGCCCCCTTTGTCCTTGACCCGTTGCCCACGGTGACCACCTGATTTGTTCTCCGTCGCCCGCCCCGGGTGACCATCTTCCTCTTTGTGTCTCTTCCTTGATTCGCGCCCGCGTAGGCGGGCGCTCTTTTACCTTTCCCTGATAAAACGGTACTTTTTCATGACTACTCCCACCCCTTTGTTTTCTGATTATTCCCGACAGTGGTTGGCTCTCCACCCAGTCGCACCCAAGACGTATGAGGACTACTCCTGGCTTCTGCGGACATATCTTATCCCCGCGTTCGGTGATGTTCCCATCGGCGATATTAGTTACCGCGATATTCAGTCCTGGGTCATTGAGACCGCACCCCGCGCATACCACCAGGTACGACAGTCGCTCTCGATTCTTCGCCAGGTGTACCACCTCGCGCAGGTGGAGGACTTGGTGTCGAAATCCCCGGTTGACCTCGTAAAATTGCCACCAGCACCTCGTCCGGTTCCTGACCCTCTTAGTCCGTCTGACGTGCAAAAAATTGCAGCCGAACTCATTGGTCGCGACCGACTTATGTTCCTCGTTCTGGTTTTTGGTGGGTTGCGTTTCTCGGAGCTTGCGGCTCTGACCCCTGCCTCGATCAAAACCGATTATATTGTGGTGTCTGGCGGTATCATGCCCGCTCGCGGTGGCGGCTGGATTTGCTCAGACGGAAAAACCCACCAGCGGAGACGCGTTTACCTACCTGCGTTTTTGGTGTCTGACCTGCGCGATTATGCGGACTCGGTGTCTACTGACTTGCTGTTTACGTCCACTGTTGGCACCCCAGTTCATCGCACCAACTGGCATACCAGGGTGCTCGTGCCTGCCTGTGACCGGGCTGGCGTTCGACGAGTTACGCCCCATGCACTCCGGGATACCTGCGCGTCCCTGTGTCTCCGTGCTGGTATCGCGCCCCAGGTGGTGGCTGCGCACCTCGGACACTCCGATAGTGCTACAACGCTGCGTCACTACGCGGGGGTAGTGACTGGCGATTTGTCCTCACTGTCTATGACACTCCAGCGTGAAATTTCGGGCGTGGTGCCCCCAGCAGGGCTCGAACCTGCGACAAAAGGATTATGAGTCAACCGCTCACTGCTACTCTTTTTTGAGCAGCGGGGCTGACCTGCGGTTTTATAGTTTTTGCGGTTATCGCTGAAAACCGACG